>NZ_JAHLQK010000006.1 GCF_018919215.1 Alkaliphilus flagellatus | reverse complement strand
GTTTAATCTTACTGGATTATTGTCACAATCTCCTAGAGTTTCAGCTTTAACTTCAACGCAAGATGTCTTACTTTCAGGTTTTTTGTGTACTGCAGCATTTTCAAATCTATTATTATGACACTCTGCATCCCTTCTATTTATGAAAACTTCTCTATTATCCAATTTTATTTCCTCCTATCAGTCTTTTATGATGTCTAAAATCCTATTGTCCTTTTGCCTAGTACATAATATTCTGTAATTATATTTTGGTGAATTTTATTTAAAATTTTCAAAATTTACCTGAGCTAACATTAATTTGTTGGTTGTAATTCATCATGTTTTTCATTCTTTTTCTATATTAGAAAAGTTGCTTACTGTTTTGCTTCTTTCTCAATACAAGTATATTACGGATTGGGAAATGTGTTACTATAAAATAAAAAAGAGGGGTATATCTACCCCATAACTTCAAAACAGTTACATAATACCTACTATGCAACTGTTTTGCCTATAATTACGTAATTTGTCAACCTAAAGTCATAGTCTACCATAATTCAGTATCCTTTAATTTTTTAGTGTATCTAACATACCAGTAGGGAGTGGCACACCTAATAAAGCTATGCTTTCAGTTACACTTATACCCTCATTTGCTGTGTAGAATAAAACTGCCATAGTTCTAAAAATAGGATTTTCTACAACTAGAGTTAAATCTATTTGATGTGTTAGAATAACTACTAATAATATAGCATCTTTTTTCATTAGTCCATTAAAACCTATATCACTTTCCTAGGTTCCTATTTTTGGAACCTTTCATTAATCCTGTTATGTAGTCTAGTGCCATCAAAATAGCTAGTATTTTAAGTGTGCTATCCCACCTTGTATTAGATTATTTATTATTTATTTTTTATTTTTTATTAAATAGGACTAGCTATAAAAAATAATTTATTATAAAATACCAGCTGACTGTACCTGTTGATTACCTTTGTTTCGTATTTATTATTATTAAACATACTAAGATATTCTTCCTCTGTTCTAATATAATTACCTCTATCGACATACCGCATGCAATTATTTGTTAAAACGGCTTGAGGTTTAAAATACGGTTCTATTATAAGTATACGGCCTTGATGTCTTAACACTCTATGAAATTCTTTTAGGCAGCCTTTTAGTTCCTGTGAGTCAATATGATGTAGAACAGAAAATATTAATATATAATCTATTGATTTATCATCAACTGGCAATGTGGAACATTCAAGAGTTGCAAATTCATATTTAGGATATAATTTTTTTGCTTCTTTGATTCTTCTTTTGTCACAATCTAATCCTATGTATTTTGATGAATCGAACATACTGCAGTTAGATCCTATTCCACATCCAAAATCAAGCACCCTTTTATGATCATGCATAATATTGCGTTTAATTACATTCTCTACATAGAATTTAGAAAACCATTTTGGTCTTACAAGAATACGATATAATCTCGGGGATAACTCCATATAATATGACCTCCTTCTAGAAATTAATCTAGCTTTATTATCCCCTTATAATATTGAATTATTTAAGTAGAAGGACATAAAAAAAGTCATTCTTAGGTTGGCTTTATAATAGCCATTGCTAAACAATTTATTGCATATTTCATAATTTCACCTCGTTTTGAGTAATAAAAAACCCCACCGAGTAAATCCCAGTGAGGTTAAATAAAGGGGATGAAACATTTTCTTTCTAAGCTATAAGTTTCTATAATGCCATTATACTAAGTTTAATTTACATTTCAGTTACTTTTTGATGTCTTTTTGATTACTTTTTATGCAATCTTACTGCAAATTTGATTTATATGTATATAAAATAAATAATATTATCCAACATAAAAGTCCTATTATGTTTCACACCTAATAGGATTTTTTCACAATCTCTAAAGGGAGAACTATCTAGTTTTTCTTACACCACCATATTAACATGTAAATTTTACTTTGTCTGTAGGTTGGTTGAACCTTCTTTTCATGGTAACTTAAATCTTCCTTGATTTTTTATGTATTTCATCAACTATCTCTTTGGCAAATTCTACTTTGCTTTCGTGGCTTATTGGCAACTCACTAATTTTTTTAGATATAATCTCCATCCAAAATTCAGCACACTTTTTACTAAAATACTCTCTATCTTCTTTTGTCTCTAGTCCTTTTACTGTTATGCTTATAGTAGGCCCCTTCGCCATTTTGCCACCCCCTTAATAATAAATCTTATGTTTTGTGCATTTTGTCCTATTCAAGAATTAAGCTATAATTATCTCTGAAAATTTCAGCATTTTTTATTAGCTATACTCTTATCGATATTTATCTTTCGGTTTTAAAGGTTCCTCTCGCTTCCTCTAGAAATTTATATTAGGAAGGAGGTCGATACTATGTCTAATACAATTACTTATTTGGATATACCGTTTAACCATTATACAGAAAGTTTGCTAGGTACAAGATGTGCATTCGTAACTGCAGGTGGAATTTTTACTGGTAGGTGGGTTTTTTTATTTATAATATAAACATTTTTTCGTTCGACAAAGTTTGATATTTTTTTCAAGAGTATCTATATATAATGTAGCTAGTATTAATATAGTAAAATTTAGCATAACATTTTAAATCGAAAGGAATGTATTTTTATGAAGAAGTTTTTATCTGTATTACTTATTATTGTATTAGTTTTTAGTATGACTGCCTGTGCAAAGTCAGACCCAAAAGCTAGTGTTAGTGGATATTTAGATGCATTAAAATCTGGCAATATAGAAGAAATGAATAAATATGTAAAGTCTGATTCCGAAGACCAAGTAAAAGAGGTATTCAATAATGAAAATCAAATGAATGAGGAAGCATTTTTAAAGGCATATAGTAAACTGGATTATAAGATATTAAGTTCAAAAGTAAATGGTGATACTGCCACAGTAGAAACTGAAATAAATGCCCCTAACTTAGGTAAAATTATGACTGAACTAATTCAAGAAGCATTGCCTTTAGCCTTTGCAGCTGCATTTAAAGAAGATAAATCTGAAGATAATATGGATGATTTAATGAATACAATGCTTTTGGATAAAGTAAATAGTGATGATATGCCTATGGTAAAGAAAACAGTTAAAATAGATTTAGTTAAAGAAAATAACAACTGGATAATAAATCCTAGTAATGATTTTACTAATGCTATAACTGGTAATTTAGCTGATATGTCAAAACTATTTAAATAAATCTTTATTATATGTTTTTTATATGAGAAGCCCATTAAAGGGCTTTTTGTTTTTATAAAATACTTTATAATATATCTAAGGGGTGAATTTAATGAAAGTAGCAATCTATTCAAGAAAATCAAAATTTACTGGTAAAGGTGATAGTATTGAAAATCAGATACAGCTATGTAAAAACTATGCTACTACTCACTTTGGTATAAAAGATAATGATTTTTATATTTATGAAGATGAAGGATTTTCTGGAGGAAATACTGATAGACCTCAATTTCAGCTACTTATGAAAGATGCTAAAAAGAAAAAGTTTGATATTCTTATTTGCTACAGACTGGACCGTATTAGCAGGAGTGTTATGGACTTTTCTAACACCTTTGAAACATTAGAAAGTAATGGAGTAGGTTTTGTGTCTATTAAAGAACAATTTGATACTTCTACACCTATGGGTAAAGCTATGCTATACATATCTTCTGTGTTTGCACAATTAGAACGTGAAACTGCTGCTGAACGTATAAAGGATAATATGCTTCAACTAGCTAAGACCGGAAGATGGCTTGGTGGAATAACTCCTACAGGATATTCTTCTAAGCAAATTATTTATACGGACCCTTCCGGAAAGGAGAGAAAAATGTTTAAACTATCCACTGTTGATAATGAATTAGAAATAGTTAGATTGATATTTGATAAATATTTAGAATTTAAATCTTTAACAAAGGTTGAACAATATCTAATTATAAATAATATTAAAAGTAAAAATGACATTGATTTTACCAGGTACTCTATTAGATCTATTCTTGCTAATCCTGTTTACGCAGTAGCAGATAAGACTATGTATGATTACATAATAGATAATGGATACGAAGTTTACTCTCACGAAAGTGAGTTTACCGGTAAACATGGAATAATGGCGTATAATAAAACTAACCAAGATAGTAAAAGTTCTATTAGATTTAGGGACGTGTCAGAGTGGATAGTAGCCATTGGAGCACATAAAGGAATCATTGAAAGTACTACCTGGATTAAAGCACAAAATCTATTGTATAAGAATAAATCTAAGGGCTACAGGAGAGTTAAAAATACTAACAGCTTACTATCTGGAGTTCTTTATTGTAGTTGTGGAAGTTATATGCGTCCTAAAATGGGAAGAAAAAATAAAGATGGTGAACAAATTTTTTATTATATGTGTGAAATGAAGGAAAAAAGCAAAAGAACTCGTTGTAATATTAAAAATATAAAAGGTAATGAACTTGATCACTTGATTATTGATAGAATTAAAAATTTAGCTATGTCAAATTCAGATGTACAGGATAGTATTGAAAATGATAAAATTAGCCTTCAGACAGCTCAAAATGCTATTCAAAATGAAATATCCATGCTAGAGTCTAATATTAAAAATAATGGGCAATCTATAGGCAATTTAGTTAGTTCTCTATCACAAAATCAAAACAGTACAGCTGCAAAATATATTATTGATCAGATTGAAGGATTAGATAAAGAAACTGCCCAAATTAAAGATAGACTTCTAAGACTTAAAGAAGTACAAGAAAAAAATCAAGCTAAAGAAAATAGTCTTGATGTTATGAAAGGTATACTCTCGAATTTTAATGATAGTGTTGACTTAATGGATATAGAAGATAAAAGAGCGTTCCTTAAAATTATAGTTGATAAAATAATCTGGAATGGTAAAAATGCGGAAATAATTATGTTCGGTAGTATTTCAGAAAAAAAGCAAATTCCACCAAGGGAAACAGAATAATGTTTCCGTTAGGAGTGTATAGCATTTTCAATACACCTTGCAGCATAAGTTGCAAGTCTTGTTCCCTTTGATCTATCAAAGGTAGTAATTCCTTTAATTAATCCAATAGTACCTATAGAAATCAAATCATCCATATCTCGACCAATATTAGAATACTTCTTTACAATATGGGCCACAAGCCGTAAATTCCTTTCCACTAATATATTTCTAGCTTCTTCATTACCTTGCTCGTATTGTTCTAAATACATTGCTTCTTCTTCTGGTGTTAATGGCTGTGGAAAAGATGTACTGCTAGAAACGTAAGATACTAAAAATAATATTGGCTTTAGTGTAACGGGAAATAAACTTAGTAATATCGGCCACATGTAGATCATCTCCTCCCTTAAAAACCTAAATAGTATGTCACTTTAAATAATATGTTCTGAAGTCTATATATGTGCATGTACTTATATAATTGTATAAGCTATATTATATTTATAATAACGATGGCATAAAACTTCTGTTCTTTAGATAGAGGTTTTATGCCATAGAGAGTTTCAATAAAATCAGCTTTGAAATCTTGGTAAGGAAAATTTTGTTCATATTTGCTATTTATATCCTAAATTCGTCATTTTTTCTACTATTTTTCTAAAAATCGGAACTGCAACGCCACCTCCAGACCTTCCATTTTGTATAAAAATAGTAACGGCATACTTAGGGGTATTTGTTGGATAGTATCCTGTAAACCAAGCATGAACTACTTCTTGTCCATTTTCTACCGATTCTGCAGATCCTGTTTTACCAGCAGTAATGTTAGAAAACTCTTCAACATGGCGGCCACTCCCTTCTAGCATTACTTTTTCCATCCATAGCTTTAGCTTTTTAGCTAATTCTGAATCTAATACTTGCTGCTCCTTTGCTATATTTGATTTTTTTAAAGTAACATAGTCATTATCAACAATATCTTCCATAATATATAAGGATTTCTTTAATCCATTATTTGCTATCAACTGAGTTAATTGATTAACTTGAAGTGGAGTTGCTAATATTTGTCCTTGACCGATAGCTATATTTCCATAGGCTGGTCCTAATAAATCATTTCCACTAGGAAGATTCCCTGAATTTTCTTCCATTAAGCCTATATCTACTATGTTATTAAAACCCAACTGTTCTGCCATATTAATAATATTTCCTGCCCCTATCCTTTGAGCCAACTGAATAAATACGCAGTTACAAGACTCAGCAAAGGCTCTATCCATTGTTATTTGTCCATGTCCCCCTTTATCATAGGATGAACATTTAATCTCTATTTCCCCTACAGACTCATAACCTAAACATTCAAATATTTCATCTGCATATAGAGGATTCTGCCTTAATGCTTCTATAGCTACTACTATTTTAAATATAGATCCTGGTGGAAATGCCATTTGAATAGCCTTATTATATAATTCATCCCCTCTGCTTTTAAGATGATATGATATGTTGCCAGAATCAAAGTTAGGTCTACTTACCATACCTAGTATTTCACCAGTTTGTATATCTGAAACTATAACTGAACCTGGCATACTACTTTCGTCTATAACTTCTTCAGCTATTTTCTGTATGTGATAATCAATGGTTAACCTAAGATTTTGGCTTTTATTATTGGTACTAGCTACCACATATCCTTCTCCAGGCAGAAATTTTTTTCGCCCATCTAATGTCGCTATTAAAGATTTACCTGTATTTCCACTGAGCACTCCATCCATCGCCCCTTCAATACCTGACATCCCTCTAAGATCTACCTGGTTTATGTATCCAATTACATGATTTAAAAATCCATTACTATCGTGGCGTATTCTTTTATTAACAATAAATAGTCCCTTAGTATTTATAAATCTTCTATCATTCCAGTTTAGATCATCTTTTACTGAGAACTCTAAAGTATATTTAGAATTTTTCACTTTATTAAATAGTTCCTCATATTCTTTACCTGTAATCTCCTGTAAAAATAAAACGTTACTTGCGTTTGCAACAAAATGTTGAGGAAAAATAATTGCTACCTTTTGCTCTATTCTATCAGTTAAAGGAATAAAGTTTCTATCGAGTATTAATCCCCTACCACTATCAACTGGAATACTAATCTGTCTTTGTTTAATTACTTCTGCATTATAAAAATCATATTTTATCACCTGTATATAAAATAAACGCACAATTAGTCCTATAAAAATACAAAAGGACATGCCTCTGATAAACAATAATCTTTTTATGTTAACCACGCTGCATTCATTTTTTTTACGTTTTATTCTTGACATAGAAATCCCCCTATACTTTTTTAAATATTATCACCAATCGTATAGGGGGTTATACTTATACTATCTTTTATTTAATACCTAGTTATTCTTAACTCTATTTGAATTTAGTTTTTGTTTATTTTCAATAATTGATTTAATTTTAGCTACCATTATATCAATAGCTACTTGATTGTATCCACCCTCTGGAATAATTACATCTGCATATTTTTTATTAGGTTCAACAAATTGCAAATGCGCTGGTCTTACAGTTGTTAGATATTGATCTATTACAGATTCTAACGTTCTCCCACGTTCTCTCATATCTCGCAATATCCTTCTAATAATACGAACATCTGCATCTGTATCTACAAAGATTTTAATATCCAGCATCTTCCTTAACTCTGAGTCATCCAAGATCATAATACCCTCTAAAATAATTATATCCTTAGGATATATTGTTTCTGTTTCTTTTTTTCTTGTATGCTGTTCAAAGTCATAAATAGGCTTTTGAATAGAGTTATTATTTAATAACTCACTTAAGTGTTGTTTCAATAAAGTGGCATCAAAAGCTAGTGGATGGTCATAATTTGTTTTTGTTCTTTCTTCGAAAGTTAAATGACTTTGATCTTTATAATATGAATCTTGTTGAATAATTGCTATATTTTTTTCTGGTAAACTTTGGAAAATAGCCCTAGCAACTGTACTTTTTCCAGAACCAGTTCCACCAATAATACCAATCAAAATAGGTCTACTACTCATTTACTCATTCTCCCCAGCCTTTATTTCTTTTCGTAAAATATAGTTTTCTGCTACAGGTAGTTCTACTCTAATTTTTATAATCTGTTGTGGATGAGGTGCTACATCAATTGGATTCATATCTTCATCCCACATTTCTGTAATAGTCATAGCTACATCTTCTTTAGGCCCGGTAATTTCGATTTGATCACCTAGGAAGAATCGATTTCTCTGCTCTATTGTTGCAATTTTATTTGTTTCATCATAATCTTTAACAATGCCGATAAAACTGTAGTCTCTTACATATGATGTATTATCATAATGGTGCTCAGTGTATCCTGGTTTATTCAAATAAAATCCTGTCGTAAAGTCTCTGTGACTTGCCTTTTTTAACTCTTCCATCCACTTAGGATTAAACTCCCAATTGTTAGGATTATCATAATAGCTATCTATTGCCGCTCTATATGCCTTAACAACCATAGCTACATAGTAAGTAGTTTTCATTCGGCCTTCAATCTTTAAGCTTGTTATACCTGATTCAATTATTTCTGGAATATATTCAATCATACATAGGTCTTTAGAGTTCATAAAGTATGTTCCCTTTTCATCTTCGATTACTTGTATATATTCTCCTGGTCTTTTTTCTTCAACTAAATTGTATTTCCATCTGCATGGCTGAGCACATTCGCCTCTATTAGCATCACGATTTGCCATATAATTGCTAAGTAAGCATCTACCAGAATATGACATACACATAGCACCATGAACGAATGCTTCAAGTTCAAGATCTTCTGGTATATTGTCTCTAATTTCTTTAATCTCATTGAAGTTAAGCTCACGAGCTAATACAACTCTACTAGCTCCAAGACTTCCCCAAAATTTCGCAGTCATGTGATTTGTATTATTTGCTTGTGTACTTATATGAACTTCCATGTTAGGAACCGTTTCTTTTACTATGGAAAATGTACCTGGATCTGAAACAATTACGGCATCTACTCCTATTTTATAGATTTGTTCTAAATACTCTGGGAATCCTTCTAAATCTTCGTTATGAGGAATAATATTAGCTGTAACATATACCTTTACTCCCCTTTCATGTGCAAAGCGTACTCCTTCTGTTAAATCTTCATAGCTAAAATTTTTAGCCGCAGCTCTTAGACCAAATATTTGTCCTCCTAAATATACTGCATCTGCTCCATACATAATTGCAACTTTTAATCTCTCTAAATCCCCTGCGGGTGCTAATAATTCTACCTTTTTCATTTTTATTCCTCCTACTCTTCCTACTTTTTATAACTAATAGCTAGTCCATCTCCTATAGGTATAATACTAGTATCTAATTGTGAATGATTGCATATGTATTGTAAATATTCTCGCATTCTATTTACAATTGTTCGTTGTCTACGCACTACTAAATCATCTGTTGCAACCATGCCCTTATATAATATATTATCTGAAATCAACAAACCACCAGGATTTAATAAATTAATACAATCATTTAAAAAATCCTTATAGTGCCCTTTTGCTCCATCTAAAAAAATTAAATCATACTTGCCTTCTAAACTTTTTAAAATTTCCGTTGCATCGCCCTCTAGTAGATGAACATTATTAGTTTTATTTGCTTTTTTAATATTTTCTCTAGCTAAACAAATCCTCTTTGCATTTCTTTCAATTGTAGTTATGTGCCCATTATCTCCCATAGCTTCACAAAATAGTAGAGTAGAGTAGGCAATAGCTGTCCCCACTTCTAATACTTTTTTTGCCCTAGTAGATTTTGTAATTACTTGCAATAAAACACCTACTTCTTTATGAACTATAGGTACATGATTTTCATCAGCATACAGTTCCATTTCTCGAAAAAGTCCTTCATTGCTCGGTAAAATTCCTCTAATATATTCCTCTACAAATGGTAATGTTATATTGCTCAAGGTAAACAACTCCTTTATCATAAATTAATACGTGGGCTATACCACGTATCAATTTATCCTTTTCATGCTTTTAGTTAAAATATAACAATCAAGATATATAAAATTTAAAATAACATATCTAATAATCACTTAATATTATATTATTGTGTGTATACTTTTACAAGAATTATTGTCTATTGCTAATAGTTTTTCACATATCCCTTATTATTAGTCAGCTGAAGCCTTGTATTATATATCTAAATTTAAAATATTCTATTTGAAATATTAATTTCCGTGGAAATAGTGAAATTTCAACAATAATATCATTATCATGTTATTTTTTATCGAAAATAAGTCTTTAAATAAATTTATTGTAAAATCATAAAAAATGGCACTAAAATTGGTACTAATAACGATAATGATGCACCCGTAATAAATGAAATAACAGCTACGTTTCCATCTGTAGCCTTTGAAATAATAGGTAATGTGGTATCCATCGCTGTAGCCCCTGCTGGTGCAATACTTTCTAATTTACCTATATACTTAGCAATTATAGGAATTATAATTATTGCAATAATTTCTCTACAAACATTTGTGATAAACGCCAATGTTCCAAGCTGAGCACTATGTTTTGCTAATTCAATAGCTGATAAACTATACCAACCAAACCCTGCTCCAATTGCTCCTGCCTGGTTAATTGGAATACCTAGTATAGCTCCGCCAAACATAGAGCCTATAATACTACCTAATGCAACCATTAAAGGAACTAAAAGAACTTTCAAACCCAATTCCTTTACTTTTTTAGCTATATTTTCTTGTCTTCCTATATCTATGCCAACAAAAAACAACAGTATACAAAGTCCTATGCTAATAAATGTACTCATATACGTAGCCATATTTACAGGAAAAATAAACAATCCGAATAATATGCCAAAACCAACAGCTAATAATATTTTAACAGTCACTTTTTTCCCTCTTTTCTTCCAAGGTAAGTACCTTTTTGGATATAATCTTAACACCTAAAATACTAAATGCTACTGAAAATACTGCTAAAACTATAGCCTGCACACCAATTGCAGCAAAAGAGGTAACTACATCTTTATCCATACCTATACTAACACCCATAATAAATAAAAGTAATAAAAGTGAAAGACTTTGAATATAATCTAGTTTTTTCATTATAGAATCTTTTAGTAGCTTTTTGTTGCCTATGTATGCACCTAATGCTAAGATTATTAAATATAAAAATATGTTCATACTATTCCCCCAGTTCCATTATTAATATTATCATACCTAATATTAACTTCTCACCTGAATAAATAATAAAAACCACCCTGGAGTAAAATTACCAAGGCGGTTTAGTTTTAAACTTCCATTATTACTGGTAGAATCATTGGTCTACGCTTAGTTTTTTCATATAGAAAATCCTTTAAGCTATCTCTTATAGCACTTTTTAGCGATGACCATTCCCTAATATTTTGCTGTTCACAACTATCTAAAACACTTCGAACAACTTTTCTAGCTTCATCCATTAGATCTTCAGATTCTCTTACATAAACAAAACCTCTTGAAATGATATCTGGTCCTGCTGCAACCTTACCATTTTCTCTAGCAATTGTAACTACTACTACCATTAATCCGTCTTCTGCTAAATGTTTACGATCTCTAAGAACAATATTACCTACATCCCCTACACCTAATCCATCTACTAATACTCTACCTGACTGTATGCTACCACTTATTTTCCCATAGTCCTTACCAAATTCGAAAACAGTACCATTTTGGCCAATAAATATATTCTCTTTAGGCATACCTAGGCTTTCAGCCAACTTTCCATGTTGTCTTAAATGTCTATATTCTCCATGAACTGGTATAAAATATTGTGGCATAGCTAACCTATGCATTAACTTTAACTCTTCTTGGCAAGCATGACCTGAAACGTGGACTTCATCTAAGCTTTCATAAATAACTTCGGCACCCTTTTCAAATAACTGATTGATTACACGAGTAACTGATTTTTCATTTCCTGGAATTGGACTAGATGAAAAAACAACTAAATCTCCAGGTTGAATATCTAATTTTCTATGTTCAGAACTTGCCATCCTTGATAGAGCAGCCATAGGTTCACCCTGACTTCCAGTTGTTAAAATAACAATTCTGTTATCGTCATATTGATCCATTTCGTTTATATCAATAATTAATCCTTCTGGCACATTTAAAGCGCCCAGCTCCTGAGCAACTGATATTACATTTACCATGCTTCTACCAGAGATTACTACCCTTCTATTGTATTTATATGCCGAATCTAACACCTGCTGTACTCTATGTACATTCGATGCAAAAGTAGCAACAATAATTCGTTTTCTAGTATTTCTAAAAATATTTTCAAATGTTGATCCTACACTACGCTCCGACAGTGTAGATCCTGGTCTCTCCACATTTGTACTATCAGCCATCATTACTAACACGCCTTTTTTACCTAGTTCTGCTATACGATGTAAGTCAATTAGTTGACCATCAATAGGTGTGTAATCCACCTTAAAATCCCCTGTGTGAAAGATTACACCTAAAGAGGTATGTATAGCTATAGCACAGGAGTCTGGTATACTATGACTAGTACGAATAAACTCAACTTCGAATTCTCCAAGTTTGACGGTTTGACCAGCATCTACTCTTTGTAAATGTACGTTATTAAGCTTATGTTCTTTAATTTTAATTTCTACTAAACCTAATGTAAGTCTTGTACCATATACTGGAACATTTAATTTTTTAAGAATATAAGGTAATGCTCCAATATGGTCTTCATGTCCATGGGTCAATACTATTCCTTTAACCTTATCCTTATTCTTCATTAAATATGTTATATCTGGAATAACAATGTCAATCCCTAACATATCGTCCTCTGGAAAACTTAGTCCACAATCAATAATCAAGATCTCATCTTTATATTCAAATGCGGTCATATTTCTTCCAATTTCACTTAGCCCTCCTAGTGGAATAATTTTAATTTTTGTTGCTTTTCTAGCCACTATTATCTCTCCTTTTGTCATATCGTTTCTCCGTTTATTGTTTTTATTATTAATACAGTAGTACTAATTACCCGGACTCATTTCGTCTAATATATTTTACCACATATTCCATTTATATAGAAACTATATTATTTAATAAGGATATATCATACTATATATTATTAAATATATATCCAATTTTCTCAAATAAATATAGATTTTATCATATTTAATTAAAATAACTAAATTTGTTTATCTTGTATATATATTTTCCTAAATAACATAAAATTATATTTAAAAAATTCGTCTCATGCTATCGCACATGAAATTTATTTTAAATTTTAAAATACTTAAAATGCTACTAATCGTCTACTTCTTTAAAATTCATCAATAATTAAAAAATTATGCTTTCTTAAACAATAAAAAATATCTAGTATATATGTAGAAAAGTCTTGCAGAAGTTCTGCAAGACTACTGGCATTTAGAACAGATACCAAAAAATTTAACAGTATGATCCCTAATAATAAAATGATATTTTTTTTCTATTTCTTCTTCTAAATGCTCTAATAGATCTAGCTCCACTTCTATTACATCATTACAGCTTTGGCAAATTAAATGATGATGTTGATGGTCATCTTCATGAGTATTTAGTTCATAACGAATACATCCATCGTCTAAATTTAACTTTGAGAGAACTGACATCTCATCTAATAGTTGTAAAGTTCGATACACAGTTGCAAGTCCTATTTCAGGACATTTCTCTTTTACAAGATCATAAATCTCCTCGGTATTTAAATGTTTCCCTTGATTTTCAATAATAGTATCTAATGTAGCTCTTCGCTGAGGAGTTAATTTATAACCTTTCTCCTTTAGTCTTTCTTTTAATGAATCAATCAGGTTGTCCATTTTCCCACCTTCATTTCTCAAATAATAATGCTTTTCAAGTAATATTATAGTAAAAGATTCCAAGTTTGTCAATCGTTTAATATCTTTTAATCCTACTAACTGTAAATTATTATGTTCATTTGAAGTAATAAATATAACAAAGATTTCTATCAAAATCTTTTTAAGTCAGATAAGCATGGCTGAACTGTGTTTAAAGTAAAGTCTATATTAAGAAAATATATGCTTTACTATACATTATATAAAAAGAGATGGACTCTTTAAAGTTCATCTCTTTTTTATTTACATTTCTTCATCCATTAATGTTTCATATGTAGCTACTACATTTTCATATTCTTCATCATCTTCGATAGCAACAAGCGAGAATTCTTCTTCATTATCATATACGATTTTAAAAACATAAGCGTCTTCTTCATCATCTGATCCTACAGGTGCTAAAATTGCATATTCATTATCTTCTACCTCAAGGGTCATTATCACTTCAAAATCCTGCTCTTTTCCATCTTCATCTACTAGTGTTATTATATCGTCTCTTTCTTCCATTGATATATTCTCCTTTCCTATGGCTATCACTACCATAGTTGTATTATATACTAAATCCATATAAAAAAATACTATTTTTATTTTATTATTTACTTAAACTATCTAAGTATCCCTGTAAAATATAAACAGCGGCAATTTTATCTATTACCTCTTTTCGTTTTTTTCTACTAACATCTGCCTCTATTAGCGATTTTTCAGCCGCTACAGTAGTTAAGCGTTCATCCCACGGAACAATTTCTATATTATTAAATCTTTTTTCTAATCGTTCATTAAATTCTAATACCTTCTCTCCTTGAGGTCCAATAGTTCCATTCATGTTTTTAGGTAAGCCTACAACAATTTTATTTACCTCATATTCTTTAATAATTTCTTCAAGTCTTTGAAGATCTTTTTTTATTCCAATTCTACGTATAGTTTCTAATCCTTGTGCAGTCCACCCTAGCAAATCGCTCAAAGCTACTCCTATAGTTTTATCTCCTACATCTAAACCCATTATTCTTGGCATTTTCTACCTCCTAATTAGATAACTTTTATACAAAATTCAGGACAATATTTAGAACAATAGCTACATAGTACACACTTGTTATGATCCACTACAACCTTATCATCAATTATTTGCAAAGCATTATGACTACAAGCCTCTACACATTTACCACATCTTTCACACCAATTAGAAATGCTCAACTTTCTTTCTTTGCTTTTAATTTTATCTAATGATAATTTATTTATTTCCCTTCCCTCGAATATGGATACATTAACATCTATTTCTTCCTTGCTTTGCATACCGACAGCAATAGAATCAAGCACTGGAAGATTTAGCACAAAATCGAAGCATTGCTGAAAATTTCTCAACAAATTACCTCCCCCTAAGGGTTTCATACCATATATGCCTTTTCCCAAATCATGGGCATCTTTAAGGGCTAAAAGCATGTCATCAATCGTACCATCTTGTATGCCTAACCCATTAATATTTACAATAGGGTGTATTACTTCTATCTCTTTATACTTTAAGCTTCCTCTTACCGCCGCAACTGTATGAGTAGATAACCCAACACCTCTAATATATCCTTTTTCTTTCATCTTTAAAAAGTATTCTATAGCTTCATAGTGCCCGCGTATAGTATGTTCACTTTCCTGCTCATGTAGCATAAAGAAGTCTACGTAATCTGTATCCATTTCATCTAGTGCTTTCTTTAAGCTGTTTTCAGCTGTTTCCTTAGAATAAGCATAAGATTTTGTAGACACTATAACCTTACTTCTATCTAAATACTTTAAGGCATGTCCTATATGTTTATAGGTTTCATATAGCTCTGCTGCATCAATAAAGTTAATTCCATTTTCAAATCCATATAATAATAAATCTCCACCATCTTCTGGGCTTTGATTTGTCTGCAGTGGACCCATAGTTAAGCTTCCGAAGCAAAGTCTTGAAACTTCAATATTGGTATTTCCTAATTTTATTTTTTCCATAATAACCACTCCAGTACCAGTAAAAAATTCTAGCCGGCTATGCCGGCTTTAATGACTTAAGTCATCAATTATTAAATACAGTATTGTTGATGTTAAAAATATTACGCTTGTAGCTGCTGCTACTACACCAGAATCATTAACCGCAAACCCAATAATACAAGCAACGATTATCCCACTCCAGCCTATAGCTATTTTAGGATACTTCAATGATATTTGTTTTATAAATCCAATAGGTTTATAAAAAAGTATACTTAAAACAACAATTGCACTTAAAAGCACCTTACTCCAAATGGTTACACCCATAATTCTTAAATTCATAGAAATTTTTCTAACTATAATTTGATATATCACAATAGGGCCACTTGAAATAATTTGTTTTATTGCTCCTGCTAAATGAGACTGACTTTCGAGGATAAATAAATCAATTATAGCCATTACACCCACTGCCCCTATTACAGCTAAAGCAATATAAATTAGCTTCTTAATATTAATTTTTTGCCCCAGTAGTCTAATAGATACAAACACAAAAGCAAATACCGCTGTAATTGTACCACCTACATTTGCTCCAAGCCTAGGAAATCCTATAATAATAGTAACAAATCCATAAATTATTATAAGCATATATTTATTAATTGAATATCTTTCTGATAATACAGTAGTTAATACTAGAACAGCCCCAATAAGTATACCCATGTATTCATTACCTATTCCATAATATCTTGCGCCTATTATAGGATCATAGCCTAATAGAGAATTTTTAATTAAATTTTGTCCAGTGATAGTATCAATCAATAGACCACCAACTAACAGAACCATAGCATACAAAATTAAATTTAATGAGTTGCCATTAGCTACTAGGTAAAGTAAAAATACTATACCTATTGTAATACCTAAAAGTAATAAATACGTAATTGTAATATTTGTTACCCTAAATAAAGGTATTAGTAGTAGGGTGAAAGGCGCAACCATATTTCCAACCAATGCTAGAGACATATATTTATACCATCTAGTTGATATACTGTTTCTAAGCATTATTAATATTAAAGCTAAAAGTGAAGTAATTATTTCGTATATAGCAAAGCTATATAAAACTCTATACCTTTGTGTAGATGTATTAACTACTCTTTTATTTAAATTATTAATATAATTTAAGTTATCCTCATGTCGATGTGATGTTAATACTCTCCCTGTCATTTTATCTGAGCTTAAATTAAAATAAGATAAAATTGTTGGTCCAATATCTACATTGCCTACAATTCCATCTCTTCTTGTAGTTGATGAATATAGAATATGTCCATCATCTCCCCCCTCATGGATAACAACAGGAGTTAATCTTTCTCCCTTACTTGCTGCTGCATTAGATGGATATGGAGCAACAATCATAAGTTTAGTATTTTCTTCATTAAAGTTTTCAGCGATGTTAGAAATAAAATCATCTATTTCCTTCAATATATTTGTTTTATGGTTTTCATAGGCTTCAGGATATAGATTTTCTTTATATCTTTCTAACCTTGTAGTATCGCCAGTTTCAATTACTATTAAATTTGAATCTGAATACGCTTTTTCAAATTCTTCTATTAATAACTCATAATTAGTTTTAATACCAAAGGGTCTTGTTATATCCTCTTTTATTAAATCACTACTTACATTTCCAGAGTCGATAAATCCATCAAAGTCCATAGCTATTAAGCCCGCAGATCTAATTTCAGTATCATCAGTATCGCTATTGCCTATTAACGAAGTCTTATATCCATGTTCTCTTAACACTTGACCCAACGAGCCAGGTGTCGAACCATACTCACTTCTTTGGTTTTGAGTAATTAATTTACTAATATCTAAATTAATAATACCATTTTCAGATGCTTCATTCCCAGTACGTCTCTCATAGATTGATTCAGTATCTTCATCTAGATTATAAAATAAAGAAGTATTCTGTGAAGCCTCTGATCGTATTCCCCATCCTATAGTAGCATAAGACTTAAATTCATTATTTGCTCCAGAAGCCTTAGTGTTCATTAGGGCAATAGAACTTTTATCAATTAATCGTCTCACATAAGGCATTTTCTCTAAGTCACTAAAATCAATTCGATTAATTATAACCATTACTACCTTAACATCATCATAATCATGTATGTTATTTTCAGATCCATAAGATATACCTGTTACTATTGTCATTACTAAAATTAACACTGTAATAAAGCGAATTGCTCTTATATTCAATTTTAAATCACCTACTTTTTATCTAAATATGTCTTTAATAACTCTTCTAATAATTCATCTCTTTCTATTTGTCTTATTAAGCTTCTAGCATTATTATAGCTTGTAATATAAGTAGGATCTCCAGATAAAATATATCCAACAAACTGATTTGTAGGGTTGTATCCCTTTTCTTCCAAGGCTTTATATACAGTTAAAATTATATCCTTTGCCTTAGTTTCTTTTTCTTTATCTAGATCAAACTTCATAGTAAAATTAAGTTTTTCTGACATAGTTATTCCCCTCTCCTATTAGATTAATATTATTTTACCATATTATACCCTTATATACTAAGGAATATCATATGAAATTATTGAAATAAGTAGGAGCATGGATATCCATGCTCTTACTCATTAAATTACCCATTTAATTGAGTTTTTAATAAATCCTTTATAACAGCTAAAGCTTCTTCTATTTTTTGAGGGTTTTTTCCACCTGCTTGTGCCATGTCTGGTCTTCCACCACCACCGCCACCAGCAATTTTAGCAGCTTCTTTAACTAAATTACCAGAATGTACTCCTTTTGAAACTGCATCCTTTGTAGCCATAGCGACAAAATTAGCCTTATTATTGTTATTAGACGCTAAAACAATTACTCCTGTTCCAATCTTTTCTTTTAATGCATCTCCAATTTTTCTTAAATCGTCCATATCTTGATTATCTATAGACTCAACAATTATATTTACTCCATTAATACTATCTGCATTATTTAAAAAATCCCCGGTGGAATTGCTTGCTAACTGGCTTTTAAGTTTATCTATTTCTTTATCTTTTTCCTTTACTTCTTGTACTAATTCATCTACACGCCCGATTACATTTTGAGTTTGTGTCTTTAATGTTTCTGCTATTTTTTGTATTGTCTCTTGATTTTTTTGTACATATCTATATGCTTCAATACCTGTAATAGCCTCAATCCTTCTTACACCAGCAGCAACGCCTGCCTCACTTAATATAATTAAAATTCCTATTTCACCACTATTATTTACATGGGTTCCTCCACAAAGTTCGGTGCTATAATCTCCAACCTTAACTACTCTAACTATATCACCATACTTTTCACCAAATAAAGCTTGAGCACCTATCTTTCTAGCTTCATCTATAGATGTTTCAAAGATATTTACATTTAGTCCACCTAATATTTGTTTATTAACATTTTCTTCAATTTTAGCTACTTGCTCCTTTGTTAATCCTTCAAAATGAGTAAAGTCAAATCTTAGCCTTTCGGGAGTCACAAGAGACCCTGCCTGATTAACATGCTCACCTACTACATCTTTTAAAGCTTTGTGCAATAAATGAGTAGCAGTATGGTTACGAGCAGTATTCATTCTAGTAGTAACATCTACTTTAGCTTTAATAGTATCACCGATATGGAGTAAGCCATCTTCTATTTTAACAATATGATGAATTTGATTATGTGGTCCTTTTTTAGTATCTAATACAGTCAATTTTGTTGTTTCATTGTATAAAGTACCAATATCGCCTACCTGTCCTCCACCTTCACCATAGAAAACAGTTTCATCTAGTATGATAGTAGCTTCATCTCCTATAGTACATTCTTCAACAACTTCACCATTATTTATAATAGCTAGTACTTTTCCTTCTAGTTCTAAATTATTATACCCTTTAAAAACTGTATTGATATCTTTGTTTAGTCCTGCAAAAACATCCTCTTTCCAGCCCTCAGTATCAACACCTACCCTTGCTTCCCGAGCTCTTTGCCTTTGTTTTTCCATTTCACTTTCAAAACTCTTTTCATCTACAGATAGTCCTTTTTCATCTAATATTTCTTTAGTTAAATCAAATGGAAATCCATAAGTATCATATAACTTAAATGCGTTTGTTCCACTTAATACGTTTTCACTTGCACCTAATAATTCTTCTATATACTGGTTTAAAATCTCCATACCTTGATCTATCGTTTCCATAAATCGCTCTTCTTCAACTTGTATTACCTTTTTAATATAATCCTTCTTTTCAATTAGCTCAGTATAGGTTTCACCATAGTTCTTAGCCACTCTATCTACTAACTCGTACAAGAATGCTCTATTTACTCCTAATAATTTTCCATGACGTGCAGCTCTTCTTAATAATCTTCTTAAAACATAACCCCTACCTTCGTTACTTGGCAGTATTCCATCACCAATCATTAAAGATATAGAGCGTACATGATCGGTTATAATTCTAATAGACACATCAGTTTTTTCATCCTTATTATACTCTGTATTAGTAATTTCACATACTCCATTTAATATATATTGCATTGTGTCTATATCAAAAATAGAGTCTACACCTTGCATAATACAAGCCATTCTCTCCAGTCCCATACCTGTATCTATATTGGGGTTTGGAAGAGGATTATAATTTCCATCTTCATCTCTATCAAATTGTGTAAATACATGATTCCAAAATTCAACATATCTGTCACATTCGCAGCCTGGCTTGCAGTCTTTACTTCCACAGCCATACTTTTGTCCACGATCAAAATAAATTTCTGAACATGGTCCGCATGGGCCTATACCGATCTCCCAAAAGTTGTCAGCCTTACCTAACCTAACAATCCTATCTTCTGGCAAACCAACTTGCTTACTCCAGATTTCAAAAGCCTCATCATCTTCTAAATATACAGTAGCCCAAAGCTTATCAACTGGTAACTCTAGATTCTTTGTTACAAACTCCCATCCCCACTGAATAGACTCTTTTTTGAAATAGTCACCAAATGAAAAGTTCCCTAACATTTCAAAAAAAGTAGCATGTCTTGCTGTTTTTCCTACATTTTCAATATCACCTGTACGAATACATTTTTGACACGTAGCCATTCTTTTTCCTGGTGGCTCTTCTATCCCTGCAAAATAAGGTTTTAATGGTGCCATCCCAGAGTTTATTAACAGTAAACTCTTATCCTTTTGAGGTACTAAAGGAAAACTAGGTTGTATTATATGACCTTTAGTTTTAAAAAACTCTAGAAATTCTTTTCTAATTTCATTCACGCCTAATTTCTTCATAAAAATAATCCTCCTTCATAATTTTTCCTGTAGTTTGAAAAAATATAAAAATAAAAACTCTCATCCATACATAATAAAACTGTAGGGACGAGAGTATTCTCGCGGTACCACCCTAATTATCGCTAAAAATAACGATCACTCTAGGAAATAAAGTATAACGGCTTTGCCGATAATCTCTACTTAGTTTCAAGATTATTGTTCAGAGACTGCTTCAAATGGTCTATCTAGAGGTTTTTCAGCCTAGAACCTCCTCTCTGTAAGAGTTAATCCATATTACTACTTCTCTTCATCACTTTTAACAATATATTTTATATGAATTATATATAACATACTATATTTTGTCAATATATAACTAAAACTTTGCAATATAATTTAGAATATACATTACTATGTTTTACAACTTTAACAAATTTTATTACAATACAGTTATTATCTATATTGTAATGAATTTAATTAAAAAACACTTTATCAAATTAAATAATTTATATTTGTTAGGTATTTAATTCATTCTCCATCCGTATCATCTATCGTTGTTTCAAACAATTTATCTAAACTTGGAAAGTTTTTTGTACTAATAACACTCAATTTCTGGCCAAGTGCTTTTTGTACTTCCTCTAATATCTCATAGGATTCATTTTAAACAATTTTATTTTAAATATGATAAACTTATAGGTACTCACAAAATAATTGATTGTGGTTAACTCTGTAGCTTGTTTCAACTTAAAAAGACATAAAAAAAGAGGGTAAAGCCTAAGCTTCGCCCTAATTCTGTTTCCTTTATCTTTTACAATCACAAAACTCACGTTCGCATCAACATCCAAATCTACGTTCACGTCCACATACACAACATAATATAATAATTAGAAAGATGAAGAAAAAGAAATTATTTCCGCACCCTCCAAAAAATCCATCTTTTTCAACGATTTGACTCATATATTTCACCTGCCTTTTTAAAATAAAGTAGTCAGGAATCTATAAGCTGTGAATGAACCTCTAAAATTCTAGCCTTATTTATTTTTTCTATTAGCAACTTTATCTTTAGTTGCAATATATATTATGAAACGACCTATAGATTGTGATATATCCGTATAAAAATAAAAAAAGAGGGAACCTTAGCTACCCTTTACTATTTAATTATTTTTTATTAATCAATTGATTTTGTCCCATTTCTACTAATCTTCTTGTCATGTTACCTCCAATTTTTCCACCAATTTTAACCTGCTCATATACAAGTGAATCGTTCTTATCTTCAGTAATATTGTCCGTAACACCTAATTCGTCGGCTATTTCAAGTCTCATTTTATTTAATGCTTTTGCTGCATTAGGATCTAATGGTCCTCTTCTACTCAAATTAATTCACCTCTTTATATTTAATCAATCTTATTTTTTGCATAATATTTATTTAAATACTAGACAATTATTAATATCTGCAAAAATAAAAAACAGGGTAGCCTAAGCTACCCCATCATTTTCCTTCAGCCTTTCATTCAGCAACTCTCATCCTGACACAGTTTGATTAAATAATAGTACATAAAGGTACTCTAACTAGAACTAGTCGATCAGTTGCATTTTCAACATTAAACACTAAGAATACATTTGCTCCTACTACAAATGCACAAATAAGGTTTACTCCTGTTCCTGTAGGAATTGTGGTAACTATTTGACAACGCATAACTCCTGCTGCTATTAGCGCTGCTGCTTGAGCTGCTGTTATCTCTATTATAATCACTTCTTCCACCACATTACCCATAACTTCTATTTCAATTTCTATAAGCAAGAAGAATCTTCCATCTATCTGAGCTACACATGTTGCACCTATACTAATTGGATCGTTGCACCTTTGTGTATTAATTTCTTGGTTATAATTCATTATTCTCGCCTTCCCTTTTTTTATATTAGAAAAGTTGCTTACTGCTTTGCTTCTTTCCCAATACAAGTATATTGCGGACTGGCAAAAGTGTTACTAAAAAATAAAAAACACGGGTATCTCTACACCTAAACTTGGTAATTACTCTATCAAGTGTTTTACATCAAAACACTATTTTTATTGAGTAGATTTCATATTTTTATAAATTATATAAAAAAGAGGGTAAAGTCTAAACACTACCCTAGTTCTTCATTACCTTTTACCTTATCACCTAAATCATTAAGTTGTTTGTATCTTTCTTTAATGTCAGGTCCAAGTTGTTTTTTAGCTTCCAATACTTCATTGTACTTATCCTTAGGAATTAGATACTTTGGTACTTCTTTATTTATATCTCCTACAATCTCATCAACCTTTATATCTTCAATTCCTACTTTTTTAGGTAACACCTTTAACCAATCCATATTTCATACCTACATGCTTTTTTATACTGATCAGTGCCAGTCTTTGATTCTTGTTCTTTATGCTCTACAATACTAAAAATAGCAAAAACAACAAGCCTTATTTATAAGACTTGTTGTTCTATATTTCCTATATATAGATTAATACCCTGATAAATTATAGATTCGTTAGTTCCTCATATTTCGAAATAACTTGATTTACTATTCCATAGTCAATTGCTTCATAAGCGTTTAACCAATAATTTCTATCTGTGTCTTTTTCTATTTTTTCTAACGATTGACCAGTGGCTTCACTGATTATGCTATTAATCCTCTTACGTACTTTCAATATCTCTTTTGCTTCAATCCCAATATCTGTAGCTTGACCACTTAAGCCACCTAATGGCTGATGTATCATATACCTTGTGTTTGGTAAAGAATAACGATCTTGTTTTTTAGCCGCAAGATATATTGTGATAGCAGCACTTGCAACCCAACCAGTACCAATTACAATAACACGTGGTTTAATAAACTTAATCATATCATGAATTGTATCACCAGCTTCTACATGACCACCTTGACTGTTGATAAATAATTTTATTGGTTGATCTCCCATTTCTTGTAGAATTAAAAGCTGTGTAGTTATTTTTTCTGCTAAAGCTTGATTGATCTCTCCAGAAATTATGATTGATCTAGATTGCAATAGTTTTTCTAGCACTAAACTTGAAGTTTCTTTTTCTTGTTTCTGTTCTTGATTGTTCATGGTATCATTCTCCTATCAATTAATATATTTAAATCTAATGATAATAATATATTATTATCAACTATTTTTAATTTAACTAATTATAACATAATTAACTAAAAATTGTTAATCATAAGATAAAAATATCACCTTTAAATTTAAGCATAATAAAAGCACCTACTGTTTTTTCTTAGTAAGTGCTTAGTTAAAAGTTTTAATATTATTAGTATCTTCAACGCCGTTATTGTATTCTTCCTCAACAACAGCATTTAATATCATTGATATATATGATATAACTATTCATGATTTAAGACATACGTGTGGCACTTCTTTGATTGCTAAAGGAATAGATTTTAAAACTACTGCACAACTTCTAGGACATGATGTATAAATAACTATGAAAATTTATAGTCATGTCAATCAAGATATGATTGATAATGCTACTAGAGTTGTGAATGATTATTTTAAAAATTTTTGATTATTATTTTTGACGTTTTTTCTAAAATAGCTATTTTAAAACCTATTAATGAGCATATCAAAATTTTGCAATATAATTTATAAAATGCTTTCCAGTCACTTTAATTACTCCAGCTATAGGCACTGCAATTAAAAGTCCAAATAAACCAAAAAATTTTCCTGCAATAATTAAAGATAAAATAACAACAATAGGATGGATACCCACTTTATCAGAAATAATTTTTGGTGATATAATAGCACTTTCAACTTGCTGTATAATTATAAATATAACTACTACCCATATTACTTTATTCAATCCTCCTAAGGATGCAAAAACTGCTGCAGGTATTATTCCAACTATTGGTCCAAAATAAGGAATTACATTTGCTATTCCCGCAATCATACCAACTAATACTGCAAATTCTACTTTCAAAATTAAAAGAGATATAGTAGTTAAAAGTCCTACTATTCCTGCAACAATCAGTTGTCCTCTTATAAATCCACCCAGAACTTCATCAATGTCTTTGGCAACATCAATTACTCCTTTTCTCAAAAATTTAGGTATACTTAAAATTAACATCTTTTTAAATTTATCTGCATCTTTTAAAAAATAAAATGCTAATATTGGAGTCAGCACTATATTTACTATCTTTGAAAGAGTTGTGAGCATTAAATTTGTTACAGAAGATATAATTCTTAATATAAAATCTTCAAGCCTATTTCCATTAAATTTTAATACTTCTTTTACTCCATTAAATTCTTTTGGTAAATTGTCTATACTACTGTTATATTTTACATATTTATCATATATGTATCCATAGCTTTCATTCCCAAGCTTTGGTAATGACTCTAATAATTTTTTAATTTCAAAAGTCATTTTGGGCACTAAAGTAACGGAAAATATAAAAATAATTGTAGCTATTACAAAATAAACAATAAATACTGACCAAAATCTTTTTATACCTTTTTTCTCTATATAACTAACAAGTGGATTCAAAGTATATGCCAATATAATTGCAAATAAAAATGGTGATAATATTTCATACATTAAACTTCCAGACTGAAATATTACAATAACTGCAATTATCAATATAAATGATAATATAAAATAAACAATTTGACGTTTTCCAATATTAATTCTTTTTTTAGAATCTATATGTTGATTACCAATATGTACAAGAAAATAAATAATAAAAAATAGTAACACAACGATTAAAAGCTGCATAAAAAATTGCAAAATATTCGTGAATCCATTATTTTCAGCTAAATTTTTAAAACTTTTAGAAATGACCTGTATTGTTTTGCTATTTTCCATTTTTTCACCCCTTTATGTTTAATATGTAATATTTAATAAATATATAATCATGTTTTATAAAAAAATCTTCTGATTCTACCTCATAGATTTATGGAGTACTTTAAAATTTATATTTTCTCACCCTATGAGAAATTAATGGAATACTTTTAATTTAGTAAAGCCTCTATCGCAAGGGTAGAGGCTTTACTAATATTTAATGCATTCACTAAAACATATCAAGTCCTTTCATAATACCTAAAGCACTTAGAGCTCTTCTACCATTTTTCATCATTCGTTTTCTTTCTCTAGGTTTCATATTTGCTGCTGCATACATACCTACTGCCGCGCCAGCAATTCCTATTGCAATAAGTCCTCTTGTCATATTTCTATGCATACATTTCACTCCTTTTCTATATTATTATTTATATGTTTTGCTAGTTTTATCGATCTATACCAAGCATTTTTTTCAATCCACCTTGCTGAGGTAAAATTTTTAATTGGTCCTTATTATTTAACATTATTTTATACTCATAAAAGTTAATTCCTTCAACTAAAGGTAAAAATGAATACCCATTTATTAGGTCATCAAACAATCCTTCGCTCATAATAAATCCTAAAATTTTTCCACTTCTTATTTGTAATAATGCATCCTTTATTACTCCAATTATTTCGCCAGTGTTTGAATATATCTCATATCCAATTATTGGTTTATTATTAATTGCATCTTTTATCTCTGCTATTTGATCTACACCTACAATATCATTAATTGAATATATTAAAATACCTTCTTCTGTAATGTTTTTTATTTTTGTGTAAGGAAGAAATTTTGTATATTTTATTGAATTTATTTGTTGTAAATAAAGCCCCAATATACGAAAATCCTTAAAGCAATAGATTATATCTTTTATTTCATAGCTTAAGGGCTCATGATCCTCTTTTAAAATAGGTAATCCAATAAGATCGGTTTCCTTAATCATTGTATCCCTCTTTTCTTCTCTATTCACTATTTTTGCTCAAAAAAATAAAAAAATGCAGGCAATACCTGCATTTTTTAGATAAAATATGAATGATTAATTAAGGTTTCCAAATTAAAAATTATTCTTCTTCTCCATGGTCATGGTGGTCATGATCTTCATCGGGATCAAATCCATCTAATTCTTCATAAACTAGATTTCTTTCCTTTGCATAGTTATATATAGCTGCTTTTACTGCTTGTTCTGCTAATACAGAGCAATGCATTTTTACGGGAGGAAGTCCATCAAGAGCTTCTGCAACAGCTTTATTAGTTAATTTTAATGCTTCTTTTACCGTTTTACCTTTAATCATTTCAGTTGCCATACTTGATGTTGCAATAGCAGAACCACATCCAAAGGTTTTAAATTTCACATCTGTAATAATATCATTGTCAATCTTTAAATACATTTTCATAATATCTCCACATTTTGCATTACCAACTTGACCTACTGCCTCAGCATTTTCTATCTCTCCAACATTTCTAGGGTTCATAAAATGATCCATTACTTTTTCACTATACATTATTTGTTTCCTCCCTTTACCTTTTCATACAAAGGTGACATTTGCCTTAATCTATCAACAATTGGCGGTAATTTTTCAATAACATAGTCTACATCTTCTTCTGTGGTGAAATCACCTATTGTTAACCTTAAAGATCCATGAGCTACTTCATGGGATAGTCCAATTGCCATTAGCACATGAGATGGGTCTAATGAGCCTGATGTACAAGCTGATCCACTTGATCCAGCAATTCCTACCATATCCAGACTTAATAAAAGTGACTCACCTTCTATAAACTCAAAAGATAGATTTACATTTCCAGGTAATCTTTTTGTAGGATGTCCATTTAATCGTGTATACGGTATTTTCTCCATAAGTTCATTAATCATTTTATCTCTTAATCTAATTAACTTATTAATATGATCTTCTATATTTTCATAGGCCATTTCTGATGCTTTCCCAAAGCCTACTATTCCAGGTATATTTTCAGTACCCGCCCTTCTTCTTTTTTCTTGGGCTCCACCATGAATAAGCTGATGAATTTTTGTACCCCTTTTTATATATAGTGCTCCTACACCCTTTGGTCCATAAACCTTATGAGCAGAAATAGACATTAAATCAACACTAAGGTCAATAACATCAATAATTTCGTTACCATAGGCTTGTACAGCATCTGTATGAAAAATAACTCCTTTTTCTTTAGATACCTGAGCAATTTCTTTTATAGGCTGTATTGTTCCAATCTCATTATTAGCATATATAATAGTAATTAAAATAGTATTATCTTTAATAGCATTTTTTACATCATCTACATCAACTAATCCATATTGATCTACATCTAAGTAAGTTACTTCAAAACCTTCTTTTTCTAAATATTCGCATGTATGCAGCACTGCATGATGTTCAATTTTAGTAGTTATGATATGATTTCCTTTAGCTTTGTTTGCAAATGCAACCCCTTTAATAGCCCAGTTGTCAGCTTCAGATCCGCCACCTGTAAAGAAAATCTCATCAGATTTTGCATTTAATGTTTTTGCTATCTTATCTCTTGCAGTATCCAGTACACTTTTTCCTTGTCTACCAAAGGAATGTATGCTTGATGGATTACCAAATTCAATATTGAAAAATGGAAGCATTTCTTCTAATACCTCTTTTTTCATAGGTGTAGTTGCAGAGTAATCAAAGTAAACTCGTTTATTCATGTAACCCTCTCCTCATAGCGTATATTGACATATTGATTGAAATTATTTATTTAAATTTTTTAGCATACAATTATATATAATACATATAATTATCTTTATTTCCTATTCTCTCGTAATCATCTAACATATCTTGAAGTGTAATAGAATCAATAACCTCACTAATACTTAATCGTATTTTTTCCCATACTATTCTAGTTACACAACAATCAGCTCTATCGCATGCTGATGGTTCATCCTCTAGGACACAATCTGACGGACCAAGAGGGCCCTCTAAAACTCTAATAATATCACCAACTGTTGTTTTAGATGGGCTATCAGCTAACATATATCCACCTTGAGCACCTCTAACACTTTTAACTAATCCTGATTTTCTAAGACTTGCAATTAATTGCTCCAAATAATGATCTGAAATTAACTGTCGTTCTGCAACACTCTTAAGAGAAATTGGTCCATCTCCATAATGTATTGCTAAATCAAACATTGCTTTTAAGCCATATCTCCCCTTAGTAGAAAGTTTCATTTCGCCCCTCCTCTAATTCCAAGTGAAATGATTGGAATTCTTCAATAATTATATTATACCCTACTATTTTTGTCAACATTCATTGGTAATTTTTATTAAATTTTTTAGTGATTATATAATGTTTTATTTAACTTAATTGTAAAATTAAAGAGAGGCTTTGCCTCTCTTATTATTCTACTATTTTATTTAAATTTCTAATTCTTCTATATCTTCTTCTATAATTTCCTCATTTTTTATTGAACTATACTCTTGACATATACACTTTTCCTCTTGCACTATATGTTCTACTGTAATTTCCTCATCTAAAGATTTACTTAAAACCTCGTCTACTTGCATGTATTCATTGCTATCTACATTTTCTTTTGTCTTTGGATAATATTCAATACGAACTGGTTTTTTTACATAAACCTTCACTATTAACCCCCCTTTAAAAACATTTAAATAAATACCTTATTTATTATATGCTCAATAAATTATATTGCTAATATCAAAATTCACATACAACTAAGTAAAAGTCAGATATTCTTCTACCGCTTCTTCCCATGATCTTAATCTAATATAAGAACTATTATTTAAACTAATATTTTCAGGTCTTTTAGCCATCAACTGCAGATCTTTAGAGTTTATAGGAACAACTTTTACTTCCATTTCTTTTATTTTGAATATATATTGAACAAATTCATACCAAGAGCAGCTTCCCTTGTTCACTAAATGATATATTCCATAATCTTCGTTGTTTAAAAGCTGAATCAATGCTGTCGAAAAGTCTGCTGAATAGGTAGGACTTCTTTTTTGATCACTTATAATATTTAAAATTGTATTAGTGTTTGTTAAATTTGTAATTGCTTTTATAAGATTTTTACTTCTATGCCCAAATATAGATGATGTTCTTACTATAAAATATTTTTCTAAATTTTTTTTCACAATTAACTCGCCATTATATTTAGACATACCATAAACATTAATAGGATTTGGTGTATCATACTCATTGTAAGATGATCCCTTAACTCCATCAAAAACATGATCTGTACTGACATATATTAATTTTGTGCCTATTTTTTCAACTGCTTTTGTAATATTTTCTGTACCATTAGTATTAACACTATAAGCTAAATCTGGTGTCTTTTCACATCCATCTATATCCGTATAAGCAGCAGCATGTATAACAAATTCAGGTCTAATACTATTTAAAATTTCATAACAAGAATCTAAATTAGTTATATCTAAATCTTTCCTTCTTAAAGACACAATATCAAAATCAAGTTTTTCTAAATCTTTACTTAGTTCATATCCTAACTGCCCAGATCCACCTAATATACAAATCTTCATTAACTTCACCTCATCAGTTTAATTTTCTTCATTTATTGGATAATTATATGTAATATACTTACTACTTAGTAATACTTTTTAATAACTTTATTAGGTGTAATCTTTAAAAGGGTATTATATTTTCTAATTTAATAAAGTTCTATAGGCATCTATTATAGAATCGGCTATATCCTCCCACAGAAAATTATTTACAATATGATTCTTTAAATTATAATCTTTATTCTTACTTAATAATGCCACTATTTTTTCTAATATATTGTGATCATCATCCCATGTTGAATACTCTACATAATCTTTAAAGTACTCCTTGGTACTTCCTTCTGGTGTTGTAAGTATATTACACCCAGCGATTCCAGCTTCTAAATTAACCAGACCTGGAGTCTCATACCAACTAACAAGACAATGAACCTTAGCTGCTCTATAGGCTGAAACTAACTCTTCATGATTTAATCCATTTATATGTATTAAAAATGGATTTTCATCTTTACACTTATTAAAGTATTCTATATCATTTACTGGACCTATCATTACAAAAGGTATATCTATACTCTGGCATATTTTTGCAAGTGTTAGTTGATTTTTATGTGGGCAGATTCTACCTACAGATAAAACAAAATTTTCATTATTAATCTCATATCTATCTAAAAATTTTTCGGATTTTCCTTCAGAAAAACAAGCATCTACACCATTATATACAATTTTACACGGTCTTTTAGTATTGAAATCTTTCTTTATAATATCTAACTCAATCTTTGAACTTGGTAAAATCAGATCTACATTTTGCATAACTTCTTTTCTTAATACATTATCCATATTCCAACGATTTATAAACTTTGCTTTATTAAAGTTTTTATATAAATATATACCATAATTCCAATATATAGGAGACAAAACAATCTTCTTTTTAAAATCTTTACTCCGTTTATAATATCGATATGTATCTCCAATACGAATAGTATTAAAAATATGGACTAGGTCATACGGCCTTAAATCTTCGTGTTGATTACTGGAAATTACAACATCAATACCTTTTCTTTTTAAATATTCTACAGTTTTAGTAAATTGAATTGAATCTCCCCCTATATTACTTTTATAGTCATTTCTTATATAAGCTAATACTTTCATATATATTCTCCTCATAACTGTAATTTCAGTACAAATAAAGCTTCTGATTATTTTATTAACTTACTAGATTTAACTTATGTTCAATAAATTACCACAAAAAAAATGTCGAATTGTGTTGAAATCTTAACTTTGTTACTGTATTATAATGACAAGCCTAAATTAAAGGGAGGAAATATAATGAAACTTAAAAATTGTAAGAGGTTAGTATTACCTACAGTTATGGCGGCTCTATTAGTTTCTATGCCTGTGACATCTAGTGCTTACACAAAATACATTAATGTATCTAATGTTGCAGGAACTACTTATTCAAATAGTGCAACTATACGACAAAACAATGGATACTTTAAGGTTGTAAGTAAACCAAATCAAACAACAAAAAATTGTCCTGTTGTATCCATAGGAAAATATCCTAAACCTGAAACTAATACTAATAAACCTGTAGAAGTACCGTCAGACAACACAACTAAACCAGTGGAAAAACCAGCAGAAAATGTTAAGCCTAAACCACAGGAGCCACAACCAGATACTAATACTGGATCTAACACAGGATCTACTTCTAATGGAAAGCATTCATTAACTGCATCAGAAATTCAGATGATTGAATATGTAAACAAAGCAAGACAAGATGCTGGGTTGCAACCATTACAAATAGATGTTGATCTATCCTATGTTGCTAGATTAAAATCTCAAGATATGAGTGATAACAAGTATTTTTCTCATGATTCCCCGACATATGGATCTCCATTTGACATGATGACTAAATTCGGAATTAAATATCGTGGTGCAGCTGAAAACATAGCAAAAAATAGTAGTGTTGAAGCCGCTCACAATGCACTTATGAGATCACAAGGTCATAAAGAAAACATTTTAAATCCTACTTATACTCATATTGGAGTTGGTATTCATAATGGACATTACACTCAAATGTTTATTAGAAAATAATTAATTTGAATACTATATTTTTAATAAAAAGCTACCATTATGGTAGCTTTTTATTGTTATTTACATAAATCCAAGAGGTATATCTTCCAACTGTGGTGGGAAGAAAGGTGGGAAGTCTTCCATTTCGAATTCATCGCATATATCTGTTGGTAAGAATTCTTCACACTCAGGTGGTGCAGGACAGAATCCAAACTCTGGAATAAGTAATTGTACTTTACCAACTACTTTAATAATCATGAATACTCCGATAGTAAATATTAAGACACCATCATCAAATATAGGCTCAGTTAATGATTGTGATAGAGTTTCAACTACAATCTTAAATGTAAATTCATCTCTTGCGTCTGGAATGAATAGAACTATATCTTTTTGGATTGGTGGCAATTCACCAGCAATATTTTCAATAGCTCCTGTTGTTGTATTTCGAATTCTTACTGTAAAAGTAATTTTTACTTTAAATCTTACTCTTCTAAAATTTGGTCTACTTGGTATATCTGTAATTACTAGTGTTCCATTTATAATTTCTCCTGGGTTAAATACAACATCTAAAAATTCAAATTTAGATGGGCAATCATGTGGCAGTCTAACTCGCACATTTTCAATGCACTCTCTTTGTTGACATTGGAAGTATACTTTGTCAACTATTACACATGCAGTAACGAAATCTGGAAAATATGGGTCGTATGGACTTTGTTGTAATAAGTTAGAATCAAGATTTAACGGCATAGGTTTTCCCCCCTCATTTTATTTTAAATCTCAATATATTAATAATTTTACTTGTAATATCATAATATGGAGTAAGTTAATATTTGTGATTATTAAAAAAAATTTTTTTTAAAAAGGATGTGAGTTCTATGCAACTGACTGCTGATCAACAATATTTAGTTAAAACTAATAAAAATTTAACCTACCATTTTTTTTTAAGTAATGATAAGTCATTGCATTATAGTATATATGCTAACAACAATACTCTCCTAGAAAATAATCTATTAGTTACCTCTATTGTAGATTTTTCAGTAACAATTGATAGACGTGAAAAAATTCATCTTATTTGTGTCACTAAAGAAGGAGATTTATTATACTATATAAATCAAAATGATAAGTGGAATTATAAAACTATTTCAAAGTTCGATATCAAGTCCAATATATATAGATATTTAACGTTATATGTTAATAGTAGTTATACACACATTATCTACACAAAAACAAATTTACTTACTCCTATGTTATCTTATGTTGAACATATATATTGGAATGAAACTGGTATAGATAGACTTGTAGTTGGAAATTACCTTCACGGAAAATATCCTAGTCCTCTTCAGGTTTCTATAGATAGCTTGAAAAATCTTCATTTAGTATATAAAGTATATTATAAAAATAATCATCAACTATACTATAATAGATTTAACCTATCTACTAAAAAATGGAGTATTAGTGAGTTAATAACCAATTCACAAGAAGACCATTCTCATCCTTATATATTCATAGATAAAAATGATAATCTTCATTTGGTTTGGTGTACTATACAGCAAAATAACTTTATATTGAAATACAAAAAAAAGACTAATGTAATTGACCCTAGATCAAAGTGGTCTAATACACAAATATTGTCTAATAAAAATTCAAATAACCATTCTCCTATATTAATCCAAGAGTCAAATACATTGAAAATTTACTGCAAACAAAATAGCCAAATTATTGAAATTATATCAAAGGACTTCGGACATTCTTGGGAATCAGTAGGTAATAATCTATATAAAATAGAAGATTCTAAGATTATTAGATACTCTAGTAGCCCAGAAATAGATGATAACTTTTTTATTAAACACCTTTATGGAAATATTACAGATAAAATTGAGATTGTTGGTATAGATCTGTTTAATAGCATAGAGAATGAGACATCTATAGACCCTGAAGTTTTCAAACCTCAAGATCCTATTATAAGTAGTATAAAAGAAACCGAAGAATATGAGTTAAAAAATCCAGTTGTAAATTCAGCATCCACAAATGATTTTTATACAATAAAAAATGAAAATGATCAATCTACTGAAATAATAAAAGAGCTACTCTCTAATTATAAAATCTTAGAAATGCAGCTCTCTGAAATAGAAGGTAAAAAACAAGAGTTTGCGAAAAATATCGCTGATTGTGAAATAGATTTAAATTTATTAGAAGAAAAAATAGTAGATTATAAAAAGCACATGTTAATATTACAAGATAGACTGAATAATCTTCCTACTAATAATAATATGTTCCAACGTTTTGTGAATTTTTTCAAATAGATTTAATCTGTATACTATATTTATTTTAAATCTAACTTGTTTAAGGTTCTTTTTCCGTTTTGTCGATTAATTTCATATATATTCAATATCTTCCTACTAGATTTATCGGCTAGATTTTTCAAAAACTCATAATCCTTTAAATCTGTAAATTTAATAGAGTAACTACAACCTGCCTTTATTTTACATGGTGTGGATACTAACTCGTATTGGATATAATGTTGTCTACTTAAATACTGATATAGTTGTATAGCGTGGTTTCTTGATTCGAACACAGCAATATAATATTTATCTTTCATATATCTACGCTCCATAGTGTTTCCTCCTATACACTTAGTTAATATAATGTATGTATTTTTTTGTTTAGATGATACAGTTATTTAACCGTATCTTCTTTTTTTTATTTAAAAAGCCACATTCAAGAGAATTGCTCTTGAATGTGGCTTTTTGCTAAATCATTAGTTTGCAAATATCATTAGTAAACTCTACTGGATCATTAATTTGTAGTCCTTCAATAAGTAAAGCTTGATTATAAAGTAAATTAGTAAATAAAACAAATTTCTCTTGATCTTTTTCGTAGGAGTCCTTTAGGGCTTCAAATACATTGTGATTTATATTAATTTCTAATATCTTATCTGCTTTAATATTTTGATTGTTTGGCATTGCATTTAATATTTTTTCCATTTCGATTGAAATTTCTCCATCATTAGTCAAACATACTGGATGAGATTTCAATCTCTTCGATATTCTTACATCCTTTACCTTATCAGATAATATAGTTTTCATTCTTTCAAATAATTCCTTATTGGCTGTATGTTCAGTGTCTAAATTATTTTCATTTTCTTGATCTTCAATACCTAAGTCGCCAGCGGACACAGATTTAAACTCTTTTTCCTTATAAGCCATTAGAACTTTTAATACAAATTCATCAATTTCCTCTGTCAGATAAAGAATTTCAAATCCTTTTTCTGTTACCAACTCAGTTTGAGGCAATTTTTCTATTCTTTCATTAGATTCACCTGTAGCATAATAAATATATTTCTGATCGTCAGCCATCCCCGAAATATACTCATTTAAAGTTACAAGTTTCTTTGCTTTTGATGAATAGAACATTAATAGGTCCTGTAGCATGTCCTTATTGCTTCCAAAGTCACTGTATACTCCATATTTTAATTGTCTGCCGAAAGATTTATAGAACTCTTCATATTTATCTCTATCATCCTTTAATAAAGCTAACAATTCATTTTTTATTTTATTTTTAATGTTTTTTGAAATTAATTTAAGCTGTCTATCGTGTTGTAACATTTCTCTAGAAATATTTAAAGATAAATCCTCCGAATCTACCATTCCTTTTACAAAGCTAAAATAATCTGGAAGTAAGTCTGAGCACTTATTCATAATAAGTACACCATTAGAATATAACTCTAATCCCTTCTCATATTCCTTTGTATAGTAATCAAAAGGTATTCTTTCAGGAATAAATAAAATCGCATTATATCTTACAGCACCATCAGCACTTATATGAATATGCTTAACAGGCTTATCAAATCCATAGCGTTTTTCAGAATAAAAATTAGAATAATCTTCTTCAGTAAGTTCGTTTTTATTTTTTCTCCAAATTGGCACCATACTATTAATCGTTTGCTCTTCTACATAGTCTTCGTATTCATTTTCACTACCTTCTTTGAGTTTCTTTATAGTGACATTCATTTTAATTGGATATCTTATAAAATCAGAGTATTTCTTTATTATATCCTTTAATCTATATTCTTCTAAATACTCATCGTATTTTTCATCTTCTGTATTCTCTTTTATTTTTAGAATAATTTCTGTTCCAATTGTATCTTTTTCCCATGGTTCAATAGTATATCCATCTATCCCTTGTGACTCCCATTTGTATGCCCCTTCACTATCAAGAGCCTTGCTAATTACAGTCACTGTTTCAGCTACCATAAATGCTGAATAGAAACCAACTCCAAACTGTCCGATTATATCATATCCATCTTTTAATTCATTTTCCTTTTTAAATGCTAAAGATCCACTTTTTGCAATAGTCCCCAAATTATCTTCTAATTCTTCTTTTGTCATTCCTATACCAGTATCGATAATTTTTAATACTCTGTTTTTTTCATCTAAAATAACCTTTATGTAATAATCATCTTTATCAAATTCTAAGGTATCATCAGTTAATGCTCTATAGTATATTTTATCAATAGCATCACTAGCATTGGAAATTAGTTCTCTCAAAAATATTTCCCTATGAGTGTAGATTGAGTTAATCATTAAGTCTAGTAATCTTTTGGATTCAGCCCTAAACTGTTTTGTTTCCAAATAAATCTCTCCTCTCTCAATAAAAATTTTGACTATAATAAAAAAGTAGTATAGCATTATATTTTGTTAGCACTCTCACACATCGAGTGCTAACTCCTAACTTTTATATATCATATTACATTTTTTTTGTCAACAATAACTCTACTAAAATAAAGATTTTTTATCTTAATTAGTGGTATTAGTTATAGCAATTTAATAGGTTTAGTCATCACTTTTTATCCTAACTCAAACTCTGCCTTTATACATTTTCCAATTACTTTAATTCTGCTTAATTCTGTAGTAACTAGATCCTCTCCTTTAACTCCAGTAGAAATGATTACTTTATTATTTGATTCTTTTCGCAGTTGCCTAATCATCTTTTTATTGTTAATTTCAAATAAATAAATACAATTATTTTGTATTTCACTTGTCAAATGAATTGTAATAATATCATCTTTTTTTATACGAAAGACTTCCATCTTATTATCTGGCGATTTAATAAACAATACTTTATCCCAGCTATAGCCATCTATTTTTTTTCCTAGAACAGGCAACTCTTTATAGCCTACTATTTTATTATTATTTGTTTCATATATAGGAAATTTCTTAATAATATTAGCCAAAGCATCGGACCACTGCTCTGTAGGCTCCACAGTATAAAACTCATCTTTATTATTATTTTTACGTTTTTTTTCAATAGAAGTAACCGGCTTTTCTTCATTTTTATCTTCTTGATACATAAACTCTAATTTCTCTCCTAATGCTTCTAAAATATTCTCAGCTACTTTTTCATTAACCACTTTTTTGCCTGATTCTATTTGAATAATATAACTTGCTGTTAAACCACACTTCTTTGCTAATTCTTTTTCTGTAATTTTTGCTTTAATTCTTGCCTCTTTTATTTTTGTAGCAATACGACTCATATCCACACCTCTTTCATACTTTATAATTATTGGAAGTATTCTATTAATAATAATTATATTGCTAATACAGGCTTAAAACAAGCAGAACATATATGATCCATCCATTAATGTGCTGTTGTTGTAAAATAAAGTTGTACAGAACTTTTTACTTAAAACATAGTTAATTGCTACTTATATTTCAAATTACTTTTTTATAAAGTTGGGAAGATATTTATTTAAAACCATCTATTTTTTAATATCATTCCGAAAAAACAAAAACTACACCTTTCATAGATGTAGTCAAATAATTATTGAACTATTTATTTCTTGATTTCTTCTCATCTTTATAAGCCTTGCAATTTCGTCTAAAAATTTATACTCATAACCAAGCTGAGAAAAATAAATAGTCACCTCATTAATCATCTCTATTTTTTCTTTAAAATTAGATTTTTTTGTTCTTCTCTTATTTGTTCCAATTTTATATTAGTTTCCCTTACTCACTTCGGGAAACCAATGCCTTGTACTGTTAGCTATTTTAACCAATGCAAGCATTACTGGTACTTCTACTAATACTCCAACTACTGTAGCTAAGGTTGCACCAGAATTTAATCCAAATAGTGATATTGCTACTGCTACTGCAAGTTCAAAAAAGTTACTTGCTCCTATCATTCCAGCAGGTGCTGCTATACTATGAGGCAGTTTCCAAGCTTTTGCCCATCCATAGGCAACAATAAATATAAAGAAAGTTTGAATTGTTAATGGTATAGCAATTAATGCAATGTGTAGAGGATTACTTAAAATAACATCACCTTGGAAGGTAAATATAATAATTAATGTTAATAATAGTCCTATAATAGTTACATTATCAAACTTCTTTAAAAATACATTTTCAAAATATTCTATTCCCTTATTTTTTACAATGTATTTTCTAGATAAGTATCCACCAGCTAATGGAATAACAATAAATAGAATTACAGATAAAAATAAGGTTCCATAAGGTACAACTACATCTGTTACTCCTAGTAAAATAGCTACAATAGGAGTAAATGCAAATAAAAGAATAAGATCATTTACTGCTACTTGTACTAGAGTATATGCAGGATCTCCTTTAGTTAAATGTCCCCATACAAATACCATTGCTGTGCAAGGAGCTGCTCCTAGTATTACTGCACCTGCTAAATATTCATTTGCTAATGCTTCAGGAATTAAAGAGCTAAATACTACCTTTAAGAAAAATGCTGCAATTGCATACATGGTAAAAGGTTTAATTAGCCAATTTGTAACGCAAGTTACAATTAATCCTTTTGGTTTTCTTGTAGCTTCTACAATACTAGTAAAATCAATTTTTAGCATCATTGGATAAATCATTAACCAAATTAAAATTGCAATTGGAATAGAGATTTCATAATAGGTAAACTTATTTAGTACTTGAGGAACTATTGGTAAGAACTGTCCTATTGCTACCCCAATTACAATGCAAGCTGCTACCCATACTGTTAAATAAGTTTCAAAAAAACCTAAGCCCTTTCCTTTTTGTTCAATGCTTTTATTACTCATTACACAACCCCCCTGTTCAATATAATTTATAATTGCATTGTTCCTTATTATTATGGACTGTATTAATAATTTACAGTTCCTTATTTTCTACTCTTTTAATAAGGTCTTCTACTTTAGTTTTAATTAGATCTCTCGTATTTCTAAATCCTTCAATAGGACCGCCTGATGGATCTTCAAGCCCCCAATCTTCAGTATGGCTACATGGTACAAATGGACAAACTACATTACAACCCATGGTAATAAGAATATCTACTTCTTCTGGAATATCCGTTAAAAGCTTAGGATAATGCTCACTCATATCAATACCTGCTTCTTCCATTACCTTAACAGCTCCAAGCTTTACTTCGTGATAATTTTCTGTTCCAGCTGAATATACTTCTAGTACATGATTCCCTAATTTTTTGGCCCAAGCCTCTGCCATTTGAGATCTGCATGAATTATGGACACATACAAATGCTACTTTTTTCTTCATATTAATCCCACCTCTCACCTTGATTTAAATCAATTTAAGTGCAGTCTTTATTATATCCTTCACATATACAACCCTCTTTAAAGGAAGTTAGCTCTCTAATAAACTGTTGAAATTCATCTACCTTTTCTTGATTAATTGAATAAAATACCCACTTTCCTTCTTTTCTTGCCTTTACAAGTTCGCATTGTTGTAAGATTTTCATATGATGAGAAATAGTTGGTTGAGTTAAGTTTAAACCATCCATAATATTACAAGCACAAAGTTCTCCACATGAAAGCATATCTAAAATAAGCAATCTATTTTTATCGGCTAAGGCTTTTAGTAATTCTACTTTATCTTCTATTGTAATCACCTTCCTAATATATAACTAAATATATAACTAAATATATAACCAATGAGATAAGCCATCACTTGCCATAACATCGATAACTTATATTAAATGAGAAAATTTTATATTCTTTTTAAAACTTGATATGCTTTAAACTGATCAACCTTGCCTGAAAAGGCAGGCTTTCCATTTATAAAAGTAATCGGTAGTTGATAACCTTTATCTATAACTTTTCCTTCATTCTCATAATCAGTCAAATCATCTTTCTCTAAGTCAATAAATGTCATCTCGAACTTATCCTTAACATCTGTCTCTTTAAGGAATTTATAAAGCTCATCATACATTTCTATTGTTGTTAGATCCTCACTAGGTTCGCAGCTTGTGCTTGGACCGCAGCAACATGGAGCTGAAATAACTTCATCTTTGACTCCAAACATTTGGACTTTAATTTTTTCTTCCATTAGATCTCCTCCACTAATTATCTTTATTGAATTAAGTTCAGCGGGAGTAAAAACTCCCTCTGAACTAAGTCTTACTTTATTAACCTACTTAGATCGATTCTATTTTAAAAGCTTACTTAAATTTTCACCTTTTACTTCTTCTGGAATCCATTCTATAACCGCAAAATTACCTTTTGATATTTCATTTACCTTGTTAATCCACTCTACTTCATTACTTGCTTTTACCTTTAAGATATCATTTGTCGTATTAGTTGCATAAAAGCTTGAGTTAATAACCCACCACTTAACATTAATACCTGCTCTATTCAAGTCTTCTTTCAGCCTCATAGCTTCATAAACTGGTGTAGTTTCAGCAAGTGTAACAATTATAACTTCAGTTTCTTTTTCATCTCTTAGCTTAGGCAATAGTTTCTTAACAGACTCTGGTATATCTCCTTGTGATCTTTCTATTTCTCTATGATAACTTTGAGTTGAATCTAATAATAGCAGTGTATGTCCTGTAGGTGCTGTATCTATTACAACAACTTCATTTTCTGACCTTTCAACTATTTCAGCAAATGCTCTAAATACTGCAATTTCTTGAGTACATGGAGATCTTAAATCCTCTTCAACATAGGCTATATCATCATTACTCATTGTCTCTCTTGCTTTACTTAGTACTTCTTCTTTATACTTTTCTAGCTCTTTTTTCTCGTCAATATTACTTAGAGTAATACCATAGCTTTCCTCTAAAACAAACTTTAAGTGTGCTGCTGGATCAGTAGTTGTTAAATGTACTTTCTTACCTTCTTTCGCTAACTCTTGTGCAATTGTAGCTGCTATGGTAGTCTTACCTACACCACCCTTACCCATAGTAAATATAACTTTCTTATTAGATTTATACAAATCTTCTATTACATCATTTAAATTAGGAATGCTACTAACATTTAATGTCTCAGCACTATGTTTGATAATGTCACTCTTGAAAAAAGCTCTAACGTTTTCTATCCCAGTTACATTATAAGGTCTTAATGGAATTTCAAAAGTTTCTATTGTTTTAAGTCCTTCTGGTATATCATCTAATGCTGCCTTTTGTTTTGTATAAATAGCAGTAGAAAGCTCATCGTCGTGTGTCTTTAATACTCCATTAACTACTAAAAGTTGATTATTTACACTTATATCCTGAAGTTCTATAGAAGCTCTTTCAGCTTCTTTCAGAGCTGCTACTTCAGGGCGAGATACTAGTATAAGTGTAGTTTTTTCACCATCAGCTAGATTTTCTACTGCATTTTTATAAACTTCTTTTTTATCCTCAAGTCCTGATAGCTGTCCTAAACATGACGCACCATGAGTATTTTCGCTAATAAAGTTACTCCATGCTGAAGGAAGTTGAAGCATCCTTAATGTATGACCTGTAGGTGCAGTATCGAATATAATATGATCATACTCTTTTGCTGCTTTTTCATCAGTTATAAAACTAGAAAATTCATTAAAGGCTGCTATTTCAACTGTACATGATCCTGAAAGCTGCTCTTCCATATTTGTAAGTACTGCTTCAGGAAGCTTTCCTCTGTATGGAGCTATTACACTTTCCTTATATTCTGCTGCTGCTTTTTCTGGTTCAAAATTTGCTACTACTAAATTTGGTACTTCCTTTATAGGAACACCTTTGTTATTTAATTCTGTACTAAATACATCTTGAAGATTTGAAGCTGGATCAGTACTTATAAGCATAATTTTTTTACCTTTATCAGCTAAAGCTACTGCAATAGCACATGCTGTTGAAGTTTTACCGACTCCACCTTTTCCTGTGAAAAATAAGTACTTAGTTAAGCTAATTTCTGTCACATCAAAATTTTTAAATGACATATAAATCCCTCTTTTCCTAGGTTATTAGCAACAGCCACTATTAGGATCACAGTATCCTTTAGATGTATTTTTATCAGGTGCTTTTAGATAATCTTCTGCAACCTCTAATAAACTGCAAAATTCTTCGTTTGTTGGATAGCCTTTAGTTTTTACAACAACTCCATCAACCATTATAACTGGCAGGATCTCTATGCCTTCTTTATCTAACATATTATTTATTTCTTCATTTTGAACAAATATTAAAGGATTACTAGTTAGGTTGTGTCTTTCAACTATTACTCCATTATTCTTTAAATTATTAATTACAGTAGAAATTCTTAATAGCTCCTTATCAACAGATGGACCACAAACTCCTGTAGGACAACACATAGCCGGTTCAAATATTATCATTTTTTTCATGCACAATCACTCCTATTCTTTTATTTTAATTGGCCTTTAGTTTTCTAAATAGCCAATTTTTATATAATTTCCTAACTCACATAGATGACCATCTATGTATAGTATAGATGATCATCTATGTATTGTCAATATAATCCAACCATTTTATTATTATATTTTTCTAAAAATATATACCTATCCTTTATGGACACTGTATTGCTCTGTGTCTATAAAGACACGATCTATTTATTCAATTAATCTTTCATCTTCCTTCAATGGTACTAAAATTCCTCTATATTCTAAATGGAATTATAATTACAATTATAAACTCATAAAAAAATCCACATGACGTGGATTTTTTAACATTGTTATTTTTACTAACTAAGACTAATTTTACCTATCAAGTTATAAAATAATTTTGGCTGTTTATCTTAATATGAATTTTTTATATAGTTATCCGAATTGATATAAACTATTGGTTATGTTATTATTTTACAGTGAAGAATTTTAAAATTTGATTTTGTGACGATAAATTTTATTTTCTAACTTTATTCCACATCAACAATTGCAGCAATAGTTAGCAAGTTTATTAATCAATGAGCAAGTTTATTAAACAGTATACGACTTTATTAAATATCACCAGCTATAATTAATAAGTAAAAAATATGAAAGGAACGATTACAGTGCAGAAAGTTATATTTCTTGTTGATATGAATGCTTTTTTTATATCCTGTGAGATGACAAGAAACCCAAATCTTCTTGGAAAACCAGCGGCGGTAGCAGGAGACCCACAAAAACGCACAGGAATTGTTCTAGCAGCTAACTATGAAGCTAGGAAATTTGGTGTAAAAACTGCTATGGTTCTACATAAGGCTTTAAAACTCTGCCCTGATATGATTTTAGTCCCTCCAGATCATAACTTCTATCAGAAGAAATCAAATGAAGTTATAAATCTATTATTTAACTATAGTCCTATTGTGGAGAAAAACAGCATTGATGAAGCTTGGCTTGATATGACTGGAACTGAAGGATTATTCGGAACCCCTTTTGAAGCTGCAAGCAGAATTATGGAAGATATTAAAGTAAATCTTGATCTTTGGTGTTCTATAGGAATATCTGAAAATAAATTTCTTTCTAAAATGGCATCTAATATGAAAAAACCACTAGGTATCACAGAACTCTGGCAAAGGGACATTGAACATAAATTATGGCCACTTCCAGTCAGAGCTATGTATAGAGTAGGAGAGAAAACTTCTGATAGGCTTAATAGCTTAGGAATCAAAACCATAGGTGACCTAGCTAAATTTGATAAAAATTATATTCAAGAAATACTTGGCAAATCTGGCATGGAACTTCATCAATATGCCAATGGTATAGATTTTTCACCCGTTAGATTAGAAGCTCAAGATGATATAAAATCTATCGGACGATCTACAACCCTTCCTGAAGATCTAGTTGATATAGACAAGTTAAAGTATATTCTTATGAAATTATCTGAAGATGTTGGAATGACAGCAAGGAAGCATAATAAAAAAGGCCGCATTGTTCAGATTATATTAAAATTTTCAGATTTTGAGGTTATTACTAGACAAACTACAGTATATCCTACTTACTTTACAAATGATATATTCAACGCTGGTTATAATTTACTTAAAAAGAATATACATACTTATAAAGCCGTACGATTAATAGGCATTAGCCTTGGTGGATTTGAAGAGAACTATTCATCAGAGCAAATATCCCTTTTCAATATAGATAAAGATGATAGACATGAGAAAGTTGACGAGGTAATGGACAAAATAAGGAACAAATATGGTTTCGAGAAAATAAGTAGAGCATCTTTAATAAAAAAGTAAAAAGTTCAATTAAAATAATAGGTACCATTATAAACATAAATAGTATTTTATAGATTTTTTTAAATATGGTGTTAACTCCTGATTCTTGTAACTTTTCATATAAAAACAAATAAGTTTCTATTGATATAGACATAACTCTTTAATATAAACTATTAGTAAGCCTAATAAATATAGTTTATATTAAAGGAGGTTGGAAAACATGTCAATGCTGAACTTTTTAATAAACTTTAGTCATTTTAATATAAATATTAGTATTAAAAAAGACATGACTAAAATAAAAAACAAGCCAGTGTCTAGCATTAAGCAAGAGCTACTAATTACAGAAGCTACAGCAAATATAGATGCAGCTCGAGTTAAATATCATTATTTGAGCTGTACTATGTAATATAGAAATAAAAAGGACGTAATATATCACGTCCTTTTTACTTTATCATCAAGAAATGCCTTTTCTAGTTATTCAGACATTATAGATATTTTTTCTGTCAATACATTTTTGAATAAGTCTAAATTTTTTGCAAATGCAGAAAGATCACCATACTTCTCCTCAAAAGTAGCCCTTTTGAATGTAAAGGTAGTATCATATTTGGAAAAATCTAGTTCTCCGCTAGATTGAGAAATACGATATGCAAAAGTTACCTCGTCAAGATTATCAATCATAGAAAACAGTACTAATGCATTTTTCTCAGAATTTAGTTCGATAGCAGAATCTGGTTTTGTAACTGGCCACTCCCCTTTATATTCAATATCTGATCCTGCTTCGTAGTATATAGTAAGATTATAGGGTTTTTCACTAGTTCTCATAGAAATATACTTTTGATCGAAATAATTATCGGGCACAGGCAGATGATTTACAATAGCGTAAACCTTGCTATTATCCCCTATGTATGGTGTCTTATATCTTGAAATTTCAGCTAAATTATATGCTGATTTTTTTTGTGCATTTTGTGTATATAGTTCTGATTCGGCCTTTTCTTTACTAGTTCCAACACCTGCTCCTAATATTATAGAGCTACTTATAATACCTACAAATAATATTACAGATGTGATTATAATAGTTTTTGACTTTTTACTATACTTCATAATCGATATCAACCTTTCCTTAAGAATACTCTTATCTTCGCTCATAGTAGCCTGCAATATTCCTGCAGAATATTTTTTCTTAGATACTATAGATATTAATGTATCACCATAAGCTTGTTTTTCTAGCGAATTAAGGTTTTTGATAACTGCTTCATCGCAAGCCAATTCACAAGCATGATTAATTTCTTTTTTTATAAAATACATAAATGGATTAAACCAGTGTAATGATGTAACTAGCATTGTTAACCATTTTATTTCAATATCAAAACGTTTAAAATGTGTAAGCTCATGGAGCAAAATATATCTAAGCTGATTTTCATCAAAGCTAATGTCTGGAATTATAATAGCTGGTCTTAAGATTCCAATTAGCATTGGTGTGGGTGCCCAAACATTACGCGACAGAATCACATTATGTCGCCCATCTAACAAATCATTTAATACTCTATTTTCTTCATCAGTAGCTAATTTATTAGTCAATTTTATTTTTTTCGTGAATCTTATATAACTAGTTAAGTTGACTAAAACCACCAAAATAGCGCCAAGTAACCAAATGTAAAATATATACTTATTAAATAAATCCCTAGAAAATCTACTATGGTCAACATCATCACCATAAATTCTATTAACAACATCTTCTTTAATATTAAACAAACTAGATACATTGCTTATATTTTGACTTGTACTAGGTTCTTCATCATATTCACCTTGGGAACTTATTACAACAGATGTCTGATTGTTATAAAACACTTTGTTCATAATACTATTTTCAAATGAAAACGGAAGTACAAGTCTTAATAACACTACTATCCATATGTAGTACTGTATAGACTTTGATAACTTATGCTTTATAAAGGGCTTAATAGCAAATATTAACCCTGCCAGAATACTACCTGATAAAGATAATGATAATATTAGCTTAATTGTTTCATTCATTACTCTCACCAACTTTAAATAGAGTACGTAACTCTTCAATATCGGCATCATCCAGCTTTTTTCTTCCTAATAGAGATGCTACAAGGTTTTTTGCACTTCCATCATACAAACGATCAATTAAATTTTGCGTAGTATATTCATTATATTCTGCCTCACTAACTAAAGGCTTATAATAAAACACATCTCTTTTAGTCGATAGAACTACACCCTTATTACAAAGTCTACGAAGTAGAGTTTTAATAGTAGAACTTTCCCAACCACTTGATTTTTCAAGTGGTTTTCTAATATCTGCAATAGGTAGTTCACAGCCAGCTTCCCATAATACACGCATTACTTCAACTTCTGAATCTGTTATCTTTGAAACTAATGATTTCATATTAATCTCTCCTTATAGGTTACAAATGTAGTCTTAATTTTAGTCTACACTTGTAACCTATACATGTCAATAATTATTTTTTAATATTGAAATTTTATTAAATTCCAAAAGAAGCCATTTTAAATTCCACTCTCTAATCCCTCTCTATTTTATTGAATCATATAACGTAATGTACAATAGGCATGATAGAAATATTCCTAGTCATCTTGGCAATTCAATAGAATTTTATTCTTCAATAAAAAGTAAAAACTGTAGTAAGTTTGCGAATTTACACAAACCCATCTACAGTCATTTACATTCTTTTTCACAATATAACATCTCTATTTTTTATAAAACTCAATGTTTTTTTGGGATAGTTTTTCTTCCCAAATCATTTGCAGCAAAGCTAAATCTTCCCTGTAATCGGTTTTAGATTCATCTTTTTCGTATTCGAGATTCTCAAGTATCTCAATCGTGAAGCTCCCTTCGCCATACTCATTCCATTCCTTTTGTAACTCTCGGTTAGGATGAGCCCCAGCTGCCAATTTAAATTTGGTGCCATTGATAGTTCCTTTCAAATCTTGAGTTGTTTGGATATAACACTTTTGATCGAAGTTAGAACGTATAATAAATATACCCATATCTGATTTCATCTGCTTGTATTGTTCCTTCAATTCTTTTCTTCTGTCCATGGATTAATACCCCATATCCTTTAATATTCTTGACAAGGTACGCAAGCGTTCTCCAATAAGCTCACCATCATCACTGAGCGCCTGGCTGAATAGTTTAATATCTTCATCAATTTTTTCATTATCAGTGCATACAGCTACTGTCATGGCATCCCCCTGTAATCCCACTCTATCTATAACAGGGTTTTCTGTATCATATAATTTTTCATATCTATAGGCATCCTGAAAATGAAGTTTAGTTCTACAAACAAGAATTGCAAGGTCAAGCACTCGATGTAGTGGTAATTCTTCAGACTGTCTTGACCATTTTTCTCCTGTATGTCTCCATACTTTAGCTGAAATATCTACCTTGCCTCTATCATTCCATTGAGCTAATCCTAAAGAAAGTCCCTTTGCATCTGTATTATATGCATACCTACCATCAACATTTTCATAGTTCTCAGATACAACGACTGGTTTATGCTTTAAATTAGTTGGTATTTTCATTATTTTTCCTCCTATTTTATTTACTAATTAGTAAATTAGTAAATTAGTAGACTACTAATTATAGTATAATCTTATTTATATATTATGTCAATAATATATAAATAAGATTACTCTTTTTATTACAAAATAAAGTTTATATAATGGTGTATATCCATCTTAGCATGTTATGATATATAAATAGGGAGTGATCTTATGAGAAATATTAAGCTAATAATAGAATATGATGGTAGCAAGTATAGTGGTTGGCAAAGGCTAAAGAATTCTGATCAAACAATTCAAGGAAAATTGGAAAGTGTTATCAGTGAGATGGTATCCTCACCTGTGGAAATTATTGGATCAGGACGAACCGATGCAGGTGTCCATGCTAGAGGGCAAGTGGCTAACTTTAAAACTAACTCTACTATGCCAATAAAAGATATCCATAAATACATTAATCATTATTTGCCACAGGATATTGTAGTAAAGAAAGTAATAGAAGTATCAGAAAGATTTCATAGTAGATATAATGCAAAAAGCAAAAAATATACTTATTATATTTGGAATCATTGGATTCCATCACCTTTTCAACGAAAATATAGTTATCACTTTATTGAAACTCTAGACATTGGATTAATGGAGGAGGCATCAAAAAAGCTAGTTGGAACTCATGATTTTATTGGCTTCTCTTCAGTTAAAAAGACCAATAAGTCCACTATTCGGACCATTGAAGAAATAACCATTATTAAGGAAGGAAATATGTTGAAATTTAGTTTTATTGGAGATGGATTCCTATATAATATGATTCGTATTATAATGGGTAGTTTGATAGAAATTGGTATAAGAGAAAAAGAAATTTTCTATATTGATGAAATACTAAAAACCAAAACCAGATCAATTGCTGGTAAAACACTTCCACCTCATGGCTTGTTTTTAGAAGAGGTATATTACTAAAATAACTTTTTACAAGCACTCTCTCAACTTGTGAAAAAAATCAAAATCAAAGAAGATAAGGTAGCAACTAGTTATTGTAGTTTGCTACCCTTTCAACTTCTAATTTTCCAACTCTTAATGACCTTTGAAACATACTCAACATGGGTTGGGGCAAGGAAATGATACTAGTGTACAAAAACAGGGATTTTTGCGTATCAGTATCCCCCTATCCTTCAATTAAAAAGATTTAATTATCATGGGTGCTACCACAAAAGAAATAGCCTAATCCAAAAAGTATAGAGGATAATTAAAGTCCTCAAATTCATATAATTACTTCTCCACATATGAATCAGTAATTTTCTTACATAGTTTTATAAAACAATACAGTTCTTCTTCTGTCAACGTATCTTCAATTAAATCCATGATTTCATTTCTGAACTTTTCTGATCTTAAAAGAAAATCCTTACCAGCAGGAGTAATGAGAATATCATAAGCTCTCCGATCAGCTTCCTTCCGTTTTTGTATAATGTATTTTTTCTCCAAAAGCCTTTTTGTTAACTTAGACATTCCAGCCTGTGAAATCCCGCGAATCTTGGCTAACTCTTTAGTAGTTTTAGAGCCTTGCTTATATAAAATATCCAGTACATTATACTGGGCTGTTGTCACTCCCTCAATATTAAAGCGATTAATATTACTTATAATCATACATTGAAAAGGGATATAATAATCCTCTAATTCTTTTTTCCCCATAAAGATTCTCCTTACTTAATATATTTCTTTAAATATTGTCCTGTAATAGAGGAATTGCAATTTATTAAATCCTTTGGTAATCCCTCAAACATAACTTTACCACCATTCTGTCCCGCCAAAGGTCCTAAATCAATGATCCAATCTGCCTGACTAATAACATCTAAATTATGTTCTATCACAATTACGGTACTACCTTGTTCAACAAGGCGGTCCAAAATTTTAAGAAGCTGTGATATATCTGACATATGAAGTCCAGTAGTCGGTTCGTCTAACACATAGATATTCCCATTACTTTCAAGTTCATCGGCAAGCTTTACTCTTTGCAGTTCACCACCAGACAAAGTATTTAATGGCTGTCCAAGTGGAATATAAGTTATTCCTACATCTGCCAGTTTTTTTAATGTTGTTGATATTTCTTTTTCATAGAAAAAATCTAAAGCTTCGTCAACTGTCATGTTTAAAACTTCACTTATATTTTTGCCACGTAATTTGTAGCTTAATGCTTCATCTATAAATCTGTCACCTTGGCAAACCTCACATACATTTACCACTGTATCCATAAATGCCAAATCTGTATATGTTACTCCCAACCCTTTACAGTTTGGGCATGCTCCTTGTGAATTAAAGCTGAATAAAGCAGGTTTTACATTATTTGCTTTTGAAAACAGTCCCCTTATTATATCAAATATTCCTGTAAAAGTAGCAATATTAGAGCGCTTTGAGGTTTTAATTGGCTTCTGATCAATAAAAATCGTTTCAGGATAAAATTTAGGTAACACATGATTGATCAATGTACTTTTCCCTGAACCTGCAACTCCAGTTACTACCGTCATAACCCCTTTAGGGATGATCACATTAATATTTTTTAGGTTATGCAAATTCGCATCTTTCAGAGATAACCATTCAACTGGGTTTCTGATATTCTTTTTTAACTGTGTTTGAGTGCATAGATATTTTCCCGTAATTGTCTCTGATTGCGCCAAACCATTTAAAGTACCTTGATACATGATTTTGCCACCATTTATTCCAGCTTGCGGTCCCATATCAATGATATGGTCTGCAATTTTGATTACATCGGGATCGTGCTCGACTATCAGAACGGTATTCCCCTTATCACGTAAAAGTTTTAATAGGGAATTAATCTTATTCACATCATGAGGATGTAATCCAATGCTCGGTTCGTCAAAAATATAAGTAAGATCTGTTAAACTACTTCCTAACTGTCGAACCATTTTTATTCGTTGTGATTCACCACCTGAAAGAGTTGATGTTTCACGATTTAAGCTTAAATAACCTAAACCAATTGAAACTAAATGTTCTAATCGATTGGCTACAGCCATGACGATAGTCGTAGCTTTTGGGTCTTTAATAGCACGAATAAAATCTACTAAATCAGTGATTTGCATTTCACCGCAATCTGCTATATTTTTATTGTTTATTTTACACTGCAAAACGGTTTGATTTAATCGAGTACCACCACAGACAGGACATGTTTCTTTACCAACAATCCTATCTATTTCTTTTTTATATTTGACTGATTCTCCCTCTTCCTTTTTTAGAAAGCTTCTTTCAATTCTTGGAATAAGACCTTCATAGAGTGAAGTTTTGGGCCATTCTGGATCAGAGGTAGTTACTTTAATATCTGATTTATATAAAAGCAATTTCAATTCGTCATCTGTAAAATCTTTTATTTTTTTATCGTTGTCAAAAAATCTCGAATGGATATATCTTTTTAACCTCCATGCCCCCAGCTCAAAAGTTGGAAATAAAATTGCACCCTCATTGAGAGATTTATTTCTATCCAATAACCGTTCAATATCTATCATATCAATCCTTCCTAACCCATCACATTTTGGACACATTCCCGAGGGATTATTAAATGAAAAAACATCGGAATAACCAACAAATGGTTTCCCTATACGAGAAAACAATAATCTTAGTAATGAGTATATATCTGTGATCGTTCCAACAGTTGACCTTGCATTTCCTCCAATGCGTTTTTGATCGATAACAATTGCAACAGATAAATTTTCAATAGCATCCACCTTCGGCTGACCATAGTGTGGTAAACGATGACGAATAAAACTTGAATAAGTTTCATTTAGCTGCCTTTGTGATTCTGCTGCTATTGTATCAAATACTAGAGATGATTTCCCTGAGCCTGAAACCCCGGTGAAGACAGTTATTTTTTTCTTTGGAATTTTCACATCAATATTTCTAAGATTTTTCTCTCTAGCTCCAACTACGTGTATATATCCTTCATTATTTTTCTTATTCATAAAAATCACCTTTCAAAAAGTTAATATCTTAAAACAAAATTACATAACCCGATAAATATATAACCCGGTTAAATAAATTTTACTACTGTTCTTTTTTATTTGCAATAACAATTGAATTTTTTTACACAAAAAAAGCTGGCCAAGGTCATACTATAACACCCCCAACCAGCTGATTTATTATTTCTTATTCAATTATACATTTTTCTACTTCTTTATAAAATGTTCATTATTTTCAACCAATACACTATACAAACGCTTTAAAAAGTACTCCTTCATTAATATGCTTATTTTTACACCTAACTTCCTCGTTATTTACTACTCTTTTCCTTGTTAAAAAACCACCGTCTCCGCATGACTCGTATGAGGAAAAATATAATATATCTTACAATCATAATGATTGTCTAGTCCATTTAAAATATTAATTAAAAATTAGAATGTTCTGTTCTAGCAATAATTTCATCTTGTAATGCTTTACCCAAATTATTAAAGTAGTCACTGTATCCTGCAACCCTAACAATTAGATTATTATATTCACTAGGATTTTTTTGTGCATCTCTTAATGTATTTCCATCCACTATATTTAGCTGTATATGATGACCATCCAATTTAAAATATGATCTAATTAAATCCTTAATCTTTACTAATCCATCTTCGTTTTGAACAATGCTAGGATTCAATTTTTGATTTAATAGTGTTCCACCTGTTCTTAAATGATCCATTTTAGATGCTGACTTTATAACTGCTGTAGGCCCATATTTGTCCGCTCCTTGCACTGGTGATATTCCTTCTGACAATGGTACTCCAGCTTTTCTACCATCTGGTGTAGCTAATACTATAGATCCAAAATAAACATGGCAAGTGGTTGGAAGCATTTCTATTCGATATGTTCCACCAGTTATCGAAGGTCTACCATTAACTGCATCATAAAAAATATCAAATACTTCTAGCATTAATTCATCGGCATAATCGTCATCATTACCATACTTTGGAGTTTTATTTAATAAAAATTGACGTTCCTTTTCGTAACCTTCGAAGTCAGCCTTCAATATTTTCAATAATTCTTTCATAGTTAATCTTTTCTCGTCAAAAACATTGTATTTAATAGATGATAAACAATCCGTAATAGTTCCAATGCCGACCCCTTGTATATATCTGGAGTTATACCTTGCCCCTCCAGCATTATAATCTTTAGCATTTTTAATACAATCGTCAATAACTACAGACATAAATGGTGAAGGCATATATTCAGCATATAGCTTTTCAATAACATTATTTCCTCTTACCTTTATATCTATAAAATGATTCAGTTGTTTTTTAAACGCTTCTAATAATTGATCTAAAGATTTAAATTCTACAGGATCACCAGTTTCTATGCCTATAAATTTCTGAGTTCTAATATCTATTCCATTATTCAAAGTAATTTCTAATATTTTAACTAAGTTTAAATATCCTGTTAAAATATAGGCTTCTTTACCAAAGGCACCAACCTCTACACATCCACTTGTTCCACCATTTCTAGCATCAATTATATTTTTACCTTGTCTTAATAGTTCTTGTATTACTGCATCGGCGTTAAAAACTGAAGGGAATCCCATTCCTTCTCTAATAACTTCTGCAGCTTTTATAATAAATCTATCTGGATTTCTCTTGCTTATTTGTACATTCGTACTTGGTTGTAAAATTCTCATCTCTTTAATAATTTCTAACAATAAATAAGAAACATCATTTACACCATCAGAACCATTAGGCATTACTCCACCTATATTAATATTAGCAAAATCTGTGTAAGTTCCACTTTCTGCTAAAGTTATGCCTACTTTTGGTGGTGCAGGTTGATTATTAAACTTAATCCAAAAACATTCTAATAATTCTTTTGCTTCTTCTCGAGTTAATGTTCCTTCTTCTATTTCTTTTTTATAGAATGGATATAAGTGTTGGTCTAATCGACCTGGACAAAAGGAATCCCAAGTATTTAATTCTATTATTACTCCCAAATGTACAAACCAATACATCTGTAGAGCCTCTCTAAAATTTCTAGGAGGATTTGCTGGCACACGTTTGCATATATCTGCTATTTCTAATAATTCTCTTTTTCTATTCTCGTTTTTCTCATTTCTCGCTAATTTTAAGGCTTTATCTGCATATCTATTCGCAAATGTTATTATGCTATCACAACAAATAAGCATTGCACTCAATTGCTCCTGCTTTTTGTAAGCCTCAGTATCATTATGATAGTCTATAGTTTTGAGCGATGTTTGTATATCTTTTTTAAAATCTAGAAATCCTTTTCTATATACCTTATCATCTAGTACCGTATGACCTGGTGCTCTTTGCTCCATAAATTCTGTAAAGATCCCAGCTTCGTAACAATATTTCCATTCATCAGTCATCTGGACAAATATTAAATCTCTAATTGATCTTCCCTGCCAATATGGCATTATTCTTTCTTGATGAGCTTTCTTTACTTCATCACTCACTTTAAACGAAATTTTTTCCCTATCATTCATTATTTGTAGATCTTCCATAGTATGGCAGCATAGTTCTGGATAGGTTGGTGTTACCTGTGGAGCAGAACCTCTCTCCCCTACTATTAATTCACCTTCATTAATAGAAATTTCTTTATTCTCCAATATATGTTTAAAAGTCAATGCTCTTAATACAGGAGTAGAAACTTTCCCTGCATATTTTTCATAAACCTGGGTAACTAATTCAGCTCTTTCAATTGATATACTAGGTATTGCAGTTACACTTTGCTGTCTTAGTTTAGCTACTCTTTCATTCATAACATTACCCTCCTACTTTTACATTTAATCCAAAATTTTTAAGCTTACTTGCTATTTTATTCATATATTGATCTGATGGAGTTTTGATATTAGACAAATCATATGTTTTTCCCAGTTTTCTATATTTATCTGTAGCGATATTATGATATGGTAGTATAGATATATCTGCTAGCTTTAACATGTTCATTAAGCGCCCTATGCCTAATATATTTTCATCATCATCATTAATTCCTGGTATTATAGGAACTCTAATCCAAACATTATTTCCTATCTTTACTATATTAGATAAGTTATCTAATATTTGTTTATTAGATACTCCTGTAAGCTCCATATGTTTATCATCGTCTAAATGTTTAATATCATATAGAAACAAATCTACATTTTTAGATAATTCGTAAACACTACTCAAAGATGAATATCCCGATGTATCTATTGCAGTATGTATGCCTTTTTCTTTACACTTTTTTAATATAGCATTAATAAACTCAAACTGCATTAAAGGCTCTCCACCTGATAATGTGACTCCACCACCAGACTCCTCATAAAATACCATATCTTTTTCTATTTCCTTCATTACCTCATTAACTGTCATACTTATTCCGACCATTTCTATAGCATTAGTAGGACAGTTTTTTGTACAATCTCCGCATAAGGAGCACTTTGCTTTGTCTATTATCAATTCTCTATCAATAAAAGTAATGCACTTATCTACACAACTATTATTACAGCTATTACAATATATACATTTTTCTATTGAGAAAATAAGTTCATTTTCGTAGCTTTGACTTTCGGGGTTATGACACCACGTACATTTAAGTGGACACCCCTTAAAAAACACTGTAGTTCTTATACCTGGTCCATCATTAATAGAATACTTTTGAATGTTAAATATAGTACCTGTTATCAAGTTTATCATCCTTTATTATTAAGACTTCATTTTCTCCTTTTTAGCTGCTAAATTTGCAAAGTAAATAAATCCACCAATGTTTATACCTAAGAATATCACCATCCAAAATAATGTTTTCATCTATATTCCTCCTTTACTCACCGTCTTTAGCATATACGGGGTTTTTTTCATCAATCCAGTTAGCTAACCAATTGTTAGCTAAATAAAATACTATACCAGCTATTACAAATTGAACTACAACAGTTCCAAAACTATCAACTACGAAAGGATTCCACCAATTGTCTGGATGCCATGTAATAGATTGATACATCCACCACCCTACAACTATAGTTAATAACACAGGAAATGTTTTTACTAAAAAGTTAAACCATTTTCCAATATGAATATCACTGTTTGGATTTACTATTTCTGTTCTAAATCTATCAACACCATATTTAAATATAGCAAGTGCAAACAGGAGTCCACTCACTAGTAAACCTATTCCCCATACCCAGTCTTGGTTGTTTAATATGTCAATACTGTAAGCAGAAGGGATTCCTAATATAAATACTGCAACAGATACTATCAAAGTGGCCTTTTTTCTTGAAAATCCTGCGTTAATAAAATTACGTACTAAAACTTCAGTTTGAGGTATAATTGAAGTTAGTGCTGCAAGGGATAGTGCTAAGAAGAAAATAATTGAAATTATTTGACCTCCAGGAATATTAGAAAATAGCTGGGCTAAATATACAAAAGTAAGACCATAATTACCAGATGATAGTGCCTCAACTGCTGCACCTTCACTAGCAGAAAGAGCAAAAACTGCTGGCAACACAGCTAATGCAGCGATTAACGCGCCTAGCGCATCCCCAAAAGTAATCATAAAAGCATTAACACCTATATCTTCATTTTCTTTAAAATAATTAGAATAAGTAAGCATCATAGCCCAGCCTGCTCCTGCCGACCAAGCAGACTGTGTAAGTGCATTAAGCCATAATTTTGAAGTGCCTAGTGCAGACCAGTCTGGAACAAATAAGTATTTTAATCCTAAAGAAGATCCTTTTTGAGAAATCGCCCATATAGCTGCAATTATAAGTGAAATAAATAAGGTTGGTATTGTTATTTTTGCAATTGCTTCTAATCCACCTTTTACTCCCCTATAAATAACAAATCCAGTTAAAAATACTGCAACCCCATGAAATAATATAGTTTCGTTAGGAGAGCTAATAAAGCCTTCCCATAAAGCGCTAGAATTAAATCCAGGCTTGATAACACCTTGTACAGAATAAACAAAATACCTCATTGCATACCCAAATACTACTGCATAGTAAAATGTTATTGCAGCGCAGACAAAAGTAATCCACCCGCCAAGCCATGTTTTCTTCTTACCATAAAAATCTCTGAAAGATCCAATAGCTCCTAATCGCGTAGTTTTTCCTATTCCCATTTCCATAATAAGTAAAGGAACAACCCAAATAAGATTAGTAATAGTATAGGCTAATATGAATGAACCTCCATGATTGCTTCCAACTATACGTGGAAATCTCCAAATATTTCCTGTACCTACTGCCATCCCCATAGCAGCTAAAATAACCCCTAATCTGCTTCCCCACCGTTCATCTTGCTTACTCATTCTATTCCCCCCTAATTAATATTTAACCTTATATCTAGCTTAGTTAGATAATAGATTGAATTTACTGATTATATATGCAATTGATATACCATAATTCATTAATTGCACATTATTTTTTAATATTATTGCAAAATCCTTTATGTATCTATATAATGTACAATATTAGTTAATTTTTATTTCCGAAAAGAACCATTATTATTTATATAGATACAAAAACGTCCCATTTTAAGGACGTTTTATTTTACAAGGTATTATTTTTAGGATTATTTTTAATTCAATTGACATGATTTGGATTCCCTAGATACGGATAACATTACACTGTTTTCAAATACTATTTAAAGGGGTATCTAAATTCAAAGGAGATGATATTAATGTCCAAGAAGAGACTGCTTGTTCCAGAAGCTAGACATGCTTTAGAAGAATTCAAGTTGGAAATTGCAAATGAATTTGGAGTAAACGATCCTAGACACCTAGCTTCAAAACATACAGGTCTAATAGTAAGAGATTTGGTAGAAATGGGTGAAAAACAACTTATAAACAAAAAATAATTTGTATATGTTAAAGGGCATTAGGGTATTTCTCTAATGCTCTTACTAATTTCTTTCAATATATTAAAACATCATCAATTTTCTGCATTTTTTATTCATAAAATATTATAAATAGCTATTAAAGTGATATAATTCTAGTATTAAAGTACTTATTATAATTTATTATGGGAGGGTCTTATGGATAATAAAATTAGAATTGGTATAGTAGGCTATGGAAATCTCGGTCATGGGACAGAACTGGCAATATCTCAAAATCCTGATATTAAACTTGTTGCTATATTTACAAGAAGAGACCCCAATTTGCTAGATTCAAAACCTAATGTAGTACATATATCACAAGTATTAGATTTTAAGGATAAAATTGATGTAATGATACTATGTGGTGGTTCTGCAAAGGACCTAGATGAGCAAGGACCTATGATAGTTTCTCACTTCAACACGGTGGATAGTTTTGATAATCATCAAAGAATTCCTGAATACTTTGAAAAGATAAATCAATCAGCAAAATCATCAGGAAAATTAGGACTTATATCTGTAGGTTGGGACCCAGGACTGTTTTCTCTTAATAAACTATTAGGTATCTCCGTTTTACCCCATGGTAAAAGCTATACTTTCTGGGGAGAAGGATTAAGTCAAGGTCATTCTGATGCAATTAAAAGAATAAAAGGTGTAAAAAATGGGATCCAATATACTATACCTATTAGGGAGGCATTAGATAAAGTCATGAATTATGAAAATATAGATATACCGGCTAATGAAGGACATAAACGAATCTGCTATGTATGTTGTGAAGAGAATGCAGATTTAGCTAGAATTGAGAATGAAATTAAAACTATGCCTAATTATTTTTATGGCTATGATACATCTGTATTTTTCATATCCGAAGAAGAATTAAAACAAAATCATAGTAAAATGCCACATGGTGGATTAGTTGTTCGAACTGGAACTACTGGAGAAGGCAATAAGCAAAAAATAGAGTTTAACCTTACTCTCGACAGTAACCCAGAATTTACTTCATCAATTTTAGTTGCCTATGCTAGAGCAGTATTTAAGCTGTGGCAAGAAGGCAAGACTGGTGCTATATCTGTATTTGATGTACCATTAGGATACTTATCTCCTATGAGTGGAGAAGAATTAAGAAGGAATCTATTATAATGATATAATAGATTATATTACAAAATTTTAGGAGGGTTGATCATGAAACCTTTAGCAGATAGAGTACGACCTGTAGAATTAAATGAAATAGTAGGACAAAATCACATTATAGGTGAGGGTAAATTATTAAATAGAATAGTCCAGTCAAAAATAATTCCTAATATGATTTTTTTTGGACCATCCGGAACAGGTAAAACTACAATAGCCAATATAATAGCAAAAAGTTCTAATAAAAAATTTTATAAAATTAACGGCACTAATACTAATATAGATGATATAAAACATGTAATATCTCAAATTGGAACACTACATACTATGAATGGTATTTTACTATACATTGATGAGTTACATTATTTAACTAAACGTCAACAACAGTCTATACTTGAATATATAGAGAATGGAGATATAACTCTTATTGGAAGCACTACTGAAAATGTTAATTTTTCCATATTTAATGCTCTACTAAGTAGATGCACTACTATCGAGTTTAAAGCATTAAATGCTCACGATTTAATCGAAGGATTAAAAAGAGCCATTTCTCTAGAAGAAACACGACTAGATATCAAAATTGCATACGAAGATAATGCAATAGACTATATTGCAGAGGTATCTGGCGGAGATTTAAGAAGATCTTTAAATACATTGGAACTAATAATAAATACATATGCTATTTATAATCCTGAAGAGATACATATAGATATACAGAAGGCAGTAGAATGCTCTCAAAGTAAAATTACTAATTATGATAGAGATGGAGATGGGCATTATAATCTACTTAGTTTTTTTCAAAAGAGCATAAGGGGATCAGATGAACAAGCTAGTGTGCATGCCCTTGCTAGATTAATTAAAAGTGGAGATTTGACTTCTATTTGTAGAAGACTTCTAGTTATTGCATCTGAAGATATAGGACTTGCTTATCCACAGGCAATTTCTATAGTAAAATCTTGCACTGATGCCGCTCTACAGCTGGGTTTACCAGAAGCTAGAATACCATTATCCCAAGCTACAATACTGCTTGCATCCCTTCCTAAGTCCAATACTGCCTATAAAGCAATTAATGCTGCATTAGATGATTTAGATAGATTTGATGTAGGACATATACCTTATCATCTATGTGATAGTCATTCAAATTCTTCTATAAAAAATAAAGCTGTATACCTATATCCACATGATTATCCCAATAGTTATGTAAAACAACAATATATGCCTGAAAATATTAAGAACAAAACTTATTATAAGCACGGCAATAATAAATTTGAACAATCCATGAAGTCCTATTGGAACAATATTAAAGGTTAAATATTAAAAAATCATAGTCTGTTGAGTACTCAACAGACTATATCTTTTTTATTGAAGTTCGCCTTCACGTAGCTCTATAAATGGTACGTTTACTTGTGGTGGGAATAATGGTGGAAAATCTGGACAAATTTGTCTTGGACTAACGTTTTGCTCGCAGAAACCTGTACTTAGTACACATAATTGTACTGGAACTTTAATCTTCTTCTCGCAAGTAATACATAAAGCAATAATTAAGTTAACAAGAACTTCACCTGTTTGTGGATTAAATGTAATATCCCTAGATATACTTTGAGTTGCCAATCTAGGACTAAATGCAATGTTACAGAACTCTGCAAATTGAGGTAAGAACGCTGAATCAAATACTGAAGGCATACATAATTCAAAGAAATTAGTTACTGTTTGATTTACTGGTACTCTCCCCCTAAGGGTTGTAGTTTGTGTGTTTCCTTGATTGTCAATAAAGTCAACATCTATTTCTACTGCAATTGTACCCCTAATTAAGATTTCCTGTGAACCAAATATAGGAGTACCTCTAGTTATTTCATCGCACTCAGACGTATCAGCAAAAATTAGAAACTGTAGTAATCCAGCAGGGCCTGGAACAACAACAGGATCTCCGTTTTCATCAGTAACAAACTGAGCTCCTGATAAGGTTGTTGTAGGAGTAATAGTTAAATTTCTAGGATCATTAATATTATCAGGGTTAAAAAATTTTTTAGCTCTTATAGCTCTTACTCTTATAATTCTAGATTTCGGACCACATTTTGATGTTGGTAATGTTCCAAATGGTACTCTGTTTCCAGCCTGTAATCCTTGTAAATTAAATGTTGCTGCATCATATACCTTATCTACAAATATACATTCGCCAACTACATCATCTAGACAACCGTCAAAGAAGCAACCTGTATTGGCAATACAGCATGGTTCATCTATCTGTACAAAAAGACAACTTATTAGCATTGTTTTTATAGTTATATTATATGCGAAATAAATAAATTGAAGAGCAGGTTCGCCCTGCTCTATCACATAGCTTGTTTTATTTTAAAAATGCATAAAAAAACAGGGTAAAGCCTAAACTCTACCCTAGCATTTTATGATCCTTTAAAATTTAATTTAAGCAATTCTATTATCAATTGGATATAATACTTCGACAAGTTTGAAAGAATTGATTGTGGTTATTCTGCATGTTGAGTGGGGTGTATTTGTTTGTAATGTGGAGGTAATTCATAACCTTTAATATGTTCAAATTCTATAATTCTAACCTCATCTAACTCCAAGGAAATTGTAATATGATCCTCTCCTGCATATAGATGCGGACCTATATATGGCATTACTTTAAGTTTTATTTTAAAGGCAAATGTGCGATACGCATTAGGTCTTTCGATACTTAGCACTTCAACATCATATGGTGCAACATTATATGATGAGCCATAATACTCTTCTACTGCTTTATCTATAAATGGTAAAAGTAAAGTAACAAAAATGTCTTGATATAGTTCTTGTTTAGATCCTTGTAGAATGGCATCTTGACTTAATTGTGTCTTGATTTCAAAACTATATTTATGAATAAAATAGCCACTTACAAATGATATAATTAATAAACTGACTACGAATATTATTTTTTTCAAACAAATCATTCCTTTCTATATATAATATAGTTTTAGGAATGACAAATAATTAAACATGAAAAATATAGAAAAATTGATTGTGGCTAATTCTGTGAGGTGTTTTCTTTTAAAAATGGACATAAAAAAAGGGTAGAGCCTAAGCCCTACCCAAATTCTGTTAATCTATCTTTTTAGAAGAAGAATCCGTCACGTCCACATCCACAAAATAGTACAACAAGTAATAGGAAGAAGAATAATAAGCTATCTCCTGATCCCTTAAAAATACCACAGTTACAGAAAATTATCACTAAAATCAAAAAGAAGAAAAGTAAACTACTTCGATTTCCAAAAATACCACCAAAACCGCCGTCGCAACCTCCACCCTTTCCAAAAATTTCGCCCATTTATGACACCTACCTTTTTTTATTTTAAGTACTGCTAAATACACAACTTAATTTATCTTTTAGGAGTATACTTAGCTGTAATATATATTATGAAATTTCATATAAACTGTTCTATATTTCATGTTAAAAATGAAAAGAGGGGGGTAAAGCCTAAGCTCTACCCTAATTATGTTTCCTTTATCTTTTACAATTACAAAATTCACGTCCGCATCTACGTTCACGTCAATATGCACAACATAATATAATAATTAAAAAGATGAAAGAAAACATATATTTCACTACCTTTTTGAAACTGAGTGAGGTGTAATATAAAATTGGCTTCATCCTTAGTTGCAATATATATTATGAAACAACCTATATATTGTGATATATCTATACAAAATAAAAAAGGGTAAAGCTTATGCTCTACCCTAATCACCTTTCCTTTGTCTTTTACAATTACAGAACTAACACCCACATCCGCATCTACGTTCACGTCCAAATAGTCCAAATACAAAACATAATATAATAATTATAAAGATGAAGGAAATTAAACCACCTCCGAAAAAACCACCACAACCACAGCCTCCAAATAAACCTTTATTTTCAACGTTTTCACTCATGTATTACACCACCTTTTTCAATCTTAATTGCTACTATACATGCAGCCTTTCTATTTTAAAATTGTTAGTAGCTGTAATATATATTATGAAATGACCCATATATTGTGATATATCTGAGTAAAAACAAAAAAGAGTAGAGCCTAAGCTCTACCCTAACATTTTATTCTCTGTATTATCCTTTAGTTTCTTTAATGCATCTAATATACCAGGAGGTAAAGGTACACCTAGTAATGCTATATTTTCCGTTACACTTATACCTTCATTTGCTGTATAGAATAAAACCGCCATAGTTCTAAAGATAGGATTTTCTACAGCTAGGGTTAAATCTATTTGATGGGCTAAAATAATTACTAAGAATATGGCGCCTTTTTTCATGAGTCCATTAAAGCCTATATCACTTGCTAGGTTCTTATTTTTGAAACCTTTCATTAATCCTGTTATGTAATCTACTGCCATTAAAATAGCTAGTATTTTCAATGTGCTATCCCACCCTCCAAGAAGATATGTCGTCCATGTACCTAAAAAAGCAACTAAACTATTCCAAACTGTTTTATAGTTCATTATTTATCTCCTTTCAAATCCTTATGTATATTCATAAATAAAGTTGTTACTGCCCATACTGACATAGGTTCCTCTATTTTTTTTAGCCACCCTTCCGGATCACTCATTAATTTATTTTGTGCTAGATATTCTATTCCTTCCTTTTTCCATTGTGGTGTCTCCATAGGTTTATCCTCCTTCGGTATGTAGTCAATACCTACATGTTCTAATATTCCTTTTGCAATTCCTACAGCTGCCTTCTCTAAAAATTCATCATTTTTAAGTAGTTGTTCCTCTACTGGATTATTAATAAAAGCTACTTCTACTAGGCAAGCTGGCATAATAGTTTGTCTAGTCACATGTAGACTGTTATATTTAACTCCACGATCTGATAATCCTATTGCCTGTACTAGATTACTTTGTATAGAATGAGCTAGCCTATCTCCTTCTACACCTTGCTTATAAGCATATGTTTCTGTTCCTGTAGCCAAAGGATTACCTGCACTATTTATATGGATAGATACAAAAAAATCAGCTTTAGATTTGTTCGCTATCTGAACTCTTTTATCTAAACTGACTCTTTCATCTCCTACACGTGTAAATATAATCTCTATGCCATATCTCATAAGGATATCTGCTACCATACATGCTATTCGCCATGCTACATCTTTTTCTTTTAGTCCAGTAGGTCCTACTGCTCCTGGATCAGTACCGCCATGACCTGGGTCAAGAACCACTATATATTTCTTCATAACTTCACCTGCTTTCTAAAAATAAAAAGAACCTGGATAACCAAGTTCTTTTTAACCTTTAATATATTCTCCACTTATAGGGTTTATCAAATACATATTACTAACAAATTCATAGTTTCCATTACTTACTACAACCGAATAATTAAATGATGAGAATATTATTATATTCACTATACTAATATCTTTATTTTTTAAGAGTTGAACATAATGTATATTCTCATTATTGAAAATTTCTTTACCTAAGAATTTAAAATTATTTATTATTCTTTTACATTCTTTTATTGGCAATTGACCTAATATTCCATCAAGATTAGCCTTTTTATCATTATATATATAATCATATAATATCTTAGATAATCTTTTTCCGTGTGAATCTTCTAAGTACTTGTCTCCAATAATATAGTGCATGAATTCATAAGCAATCTTAATAAATGCCATTTGTATTTTATAAAAATCTACTGATGTAGTTATTTTTATTTCAGGTTGCTCTTTTTTTATATTTACTGTGTCACGCAAGTTATCAATCTGAGATTCAGTCAAGATAGGTTTTCCAAGCCTTTTAAGTTTTTTATTTGCAATGTTAATTGCTTCCTCTAATGAACCTGCAGATATATTACACATGCCAGTCTCTTCATTAAATTTAACTTCTGGTTCAAATCTAGGTTTTATATCCTCATCACAATATACAATTCTTCCATTCGCTGTAATGCCTTTTCTAAAAGGATTAGGAATCTTCCCTGATTTCCCTTTAATCTTGTGAGAAAATCTTGCTAACTCAGATACTATATTATTGGTTATTTCGTAATCTACTTTTTTTCCTAATCTACTATTACAATCTTTGCATACTGAATGGATAATTAATTTCTTATTGCCAATAGACTCAGGAATAATATGTTCTATATTAAAATCTTGCTTGCTTTTGATTTTTCTGCAAATTATACATGTTTTGCTATCTATCATATAATCACCTCTACTAGATTTTACCACAATAGAGGAAAGATGGGTATAAAAACACGCCCTTATTAGGTGCTAAATTAACTTATTTTTATATCGGAGAATGTTCCAATTATGCAGTAGGTTCTTTTATTATAAATCCTACTTCAATTAACACTTCCTCAACTACTTCCCTTAAATTGAATAGATTAGGACATTGTTCAAACGTATATGTCCCATTCAAAATCAAAGGCACCCATACATTTTTTACTATTCCACTTTCTTTTGTTAATTTAAACATACTTAACACTCTCCTTTTAATTTTATTCAGTACTTTTTTAAGCATAAAAATAACACCTCCTAGGGTGTTGTCATCATCATTGTTAATTCAGCCATTGCAGATTGTAAGCCTGCTAATTGTGTTTCTAATTCTTTAATTTTTAATTCTTCTGGTGTAGGTTTTGGAATAGCTGACTCTGGAATATCTATTATAGTATCAACATCAACAACAACTTGACCATCAACAATACTATGTGGGTGTTTCTTAAATTGGTCTACTGTCATGTCTATATGCTGTGTTGATAACTCACCATCTCCGTATAGGTCTTTTATCCAATCAGTTTCAAATTCGATATCATCCTCACAAATTGAAACTAAGGTATCATTATTGTAAATCAATGCTTTCATATTATCACCTCCATTATAATTGGTAAACTGATATAACATAATGGACATCAACATCAATATATGTGCCCATGCCACCACCACTAACTTTTCTACCATATATAGTTATAGTAATTCTCTCACCTAATGTTGTGATAGGTATAGTCATAGTGTCTGGAAATTCCATAGTTTGGTTACCAGAAGTATACGTGAATGTCCTTATAGGTGAAAGTTGTTCTGCCTTATTACCAACCTTTACACCATATCTACCTTCCGCAACATTTGTACCACTGCTCGGAAAATTAAATCCAATAGCAAATTTAGTAACCTTCAAAGAATACGCTCTCCCATTTTGTATGCTGGTAATGGCATAACCACTCTTAATGTTATACGTATATTCAACAGCTTGAGCAGTTATTTCTTGAGAACCTAGATTAGAAATAGATGTGCTATTAGTACCTTCTGGTGTAGGTCTAGAAAAACGAGAATTAAAGTCAAAATCAAAAATAGGCTTACCCGGTAGTGTAGCTATTGCTTCTTTAACTCTTAAGGGAGTCATATACTTTACGTTACTTGTTCCTGCCTGTGCCTCTGTTGTTGTTGATATACTATAGTTTTCGACACTGCCTAAACCTACATCTCCTTTAACAAGAGTAACAGCCCCTGTTTTTCCAGCAACACTTGTTACTGCATTGACTTTATCTACCTTTTTTCCTATCTCCGTAAATGCATCTGCTATGCCTTGCTCTATTTTGTTCATATTAGCTGCGGTTACAGGAGTTCCCTCTTCAATTATTTCTCCGTAATCTGGAGTTAATGAGATAGTACCATCTGGATTATCCTGTTTGAAAAATGTACGTATTTTTTCGGTAACTCTATTTGTCCAAATTGTTTTATTGTATGCCATTAAATCACCTCTTCTCCACATGAAAAAGTACCACAGTATTTTAAATTATCTGTAGTACATTTAGCTAAGTCATAAAGTAGTTTTAAATTTTTCTCTAGTCTATTTGCATCTATATAGCTAAAAGGATCTCCTGCTTTCCAGTTAGTTTTAACAGGCTCCCAATTTAAAGGCTTATAGAAATTATCCTTTAATTTTTCTATATTTGTTTCAATTCTATTCAAATCATCTGCAAAATCTATACTTAGTATATTTCTATCAGTTATTAATTTTTCTAAACTAAAATTACCTTGTAGAAACTCTATTAATTCTTTTATTACTCCTGTATTGTTTTCAACTCTGTTCATATCTTCAAAGTTGTAATAATCAGTGTCTCCATTCCAATCAATCTTAGGATTTAACCAAGGCATATTAAACCCCTCCTTTAGTTGTTATTTTTCCTGAAAGATACCCTTGATACTCAAATTCTTGTTTGATTATCCTGGAAGGTTTATTAGCTCCGTAACTATCTTCTAAAGTAATAATGTCTCCCAAATCTAAGGCAGGATTTTGTCGCCAGTTTACATCATATAAGGCCCTTAGATTAGACTCTGATAATATCCACTCTGCGACCGATTGAGCTATAGCTATATTGTTTATAAGAGTGTTTTCCACTTTTAGAGTTGCTCCGCCTGTAATAGTACCATTCGCTTTATATATATTTGTTACCTCTCCCTTATCGTAAATCGAAACTTCTACACTAGATACTAACTTATCTAATTTTATCTGTGGTTCCTTATATATGTTGTCAAAGGTTATATTATCTATAGGAGTGTTATTTGTCAGTTGTTTTACTATTAGCCTACCCTCTCTATCTGTAAAAGCTACTGCCATTCCTGCTATACAAATACACTGTAATAACTGTCTACATGTCACTTTCTTATATATGGCTTGTGTAGTAATGCCTTTCAATGCTATATCAATTTCATATCTGGTGATCTTAGCTACAGTAAACAATTCAACTGCTAAGTCATATAAATTAGTATTCTTAGCTACCAAGTTTTCCATATCATAATTATCTAAGAGATCTATTATATTTTTAGCTGTAAAAGTAGTTGTTAATGCTCCCTCATCACTCTGCCATTCACTTAAATAAAAATTTCCCATCTTAACATACTCGAATGTATCTGGAGATATTTCAACACCTAATTCTAAGGCTGCCTCTTGTCGTTGTTGTAGGAATCTATAAAAGCCTTCCGGATTTAGTATATTAAACTCTTTATTGCTATTGTCTACTGTAAACTTCAATTCACTTGCAGGAAGTGTTTCACTAGTAGTGTTTATTTCTTCTAAAAGATTTAGTTTTATTAAACTATTATCCGAGTACTCCCTTATGACTCCAAAGTCTATTTCTGTTATTCTAGCTCTATGATAACCTTTACCCCATTTTTTAATAGTTACAATTACCTTCTTGTAATCATCTAATGGTTTTGTAAGAGCATATACAGGTTCTATATTTCCTATTACAGATTGGCTATGTAATAAGGTATTATCTGCTTTATAAACTGCAATATCAAAATCAGTAGCATATTCATTCGCTAATATATCAAAAGAAATAGTTAATCCTATACTAGAGCTTTCTTCATCAAGTAGGATTTCTATAACTTGGTATGGATTAAAGGCTCCTTCACTATCACATATATCTCCACTCCACCAACCAACCTCAAATCCTGCATCAGTTGTTTTAGGAGGAATAACGAAAGAACCATCTAATCTAAAATAATTTCTTTCATAAGTAGCATACTTAGAAGTCATTCCCCTAACTTTATTAGTAAGTTGATCCAATCTACTTATCTCCGCTTGACTTATTACTGTCTTAGTATTGTTTTCAAAAGCTCCAACATCTAATATTTCAAAAGTAACTTTAGCTGTAGTTTTTCTAGTAGGTGCATATATAGCTGTTTTAAATTTGTCACTTACTTGTATCATGCTACACCTACCTTTCTATCATATTAAACTTAATATCCTTGTATTGTATATTCCCATCTATAAAATCCAAAGCTCCTGCTGTTCTATCTCCTGCATAAAATGTGCCTGTTTTTCTTCTATTATCCTGTGGATCTATGTACTCTACTTGAAAAAATATCGGTGATACTAAATTTAACACCCTGCTTAGTTCTGATTTCTCTAAATACTTCCAGGATAAATCTAGTTTTCTTTTAGTTGCTACTCTTTCTATAATCATAGTTCCATTAGCATTTCTTTCAGCTTTTGATATATCTTGTATTCCAACTGAGTAATCAGAAGGAGTGGGTAGTTCCACTCCGTTAATCTTAATCATGGCCCCACTCCTTTCTATGTTGTTTGTAGAATAGCACTACCACCTATTCTTTGTTGCTCTTTTTCTAAATAAGGCTTAACTATTCTAGCTAATGTTGTACCATCAATCTGTATTACCATATCCCCATCTTGACCTTGTGATGACTGACTGTTATTAAATTGCATAGCAGCCATTACCGCACTACCTACAGCACTAGCTATACTATCTGAGTTATTAGAAGTCTCAATTCCTCTAAGTGCATTCGCTGTAACATCAACAGCCCCACTTACTTTATATACATTATCCTCTATACCATCAGCTAACATGTTCATAAGGTTTGGCATCCATCTATCAGCGTCAGCTCCTGGACCCTTTTTAGATGGAGAATGAAATCCTAAGAAATCACCTATAGTATTAGCTACACCTGATACTGACTCTTTAACCTTACCTCCCATAGATTTGATACCATCTACAATATTACCAATTAAATTTTTTCCCCAATCAAAAGCATCTTTAATTAAATCATCTATCCAATCTTTAGCAATGTTAAAAGGTGACTTAATAGCATCTATTAGATTACTCTTCATATTTGTAATTCCTTGTCTTATCTCACTCCATTTATTTAGAATGAAAGACTTTATATTTGTCCATATGTTTTGAGTTGTTGTCTTAATACCATTCCATGTATCAGAGAAGAATATTGCTATACTACTCCATATTTCTTCAGCTTTAATTTTTATGCCTTCCCATAAGTCTTTTATCCATACAGATATCTCGTCCCAATTTTTATATAGAAGCACTCCTATAGCTATTAAAGTTCCGATAGCTGCAACTGCTAATGTTATAGGTGATGTTAAAAATGCTAAAACTCCAGCAAATATACCTGTGACATTAGAAGCTATAAACATAACTGCATTATAAGCCGTGACTACTGCTGCTTTTGCAGCAATCGCTCCTTTTACTATTCCAAAAGCTGCTGCCATACTTCCTAAAACCGTTACAATTATATCTAATGTAGGTTTACCATCACTTAATAACCAATCTATCAATTCAGTAAATGTATCTAATAAATCAGCAACTACATCTAGTACCTTACTAATTGCAGGAGATATAAGTTCTATAAACCAACTAACAAAAGGTGCAACAAACTCAGTATAAATATATCCTGCTAATTCAAACACCTTAGCACCTAATTTAATTAAACTCTCAAATAGATGTTGTCCACCATTGTCCCATACAGCCTTTAATCCTTCAGCTAGTGTTTTTAAAACCTCAATGGTAGCTTCAATAATACTCATGAAAGTATTAGCTACATCTTGCCCTATTTCGCCCCAAACTTTATTTAAAGATTCACCTATACTTTCGATGACTCCAAGTATTATATTAAATATATCTGCAATTCCTTGAATAATTTTAGTTCCTGTTTCATTTTCTGACCAGGCTATTCTAAAATTTTCTGCTATTCTACCTACTAGATCAAATATATTTTGTAATATTCTTTGAAGTATTTCTAATATCTGCTGACCACTTCCACCAGTCCAAACCTCTTTAAAACTCTTACCTATCTCTAATATTAAAGCCTTTACACTATTAAAAGCATTTTTAGCACTCTCAATAGTCCTTGCTCCTTCATTGTCCCAAGCATCTTTAAAAGGCTGGAATAATTCTGATAAATTCTGCTTCAATTCTTCTATGCCGCTCATATCTACACTAGATATATCCGGCATAGACATCTCAAACTCATTAGTACCACCAGAACCTTCATCATCTTTACTAAGATCTAACTGATTTACCTCGTCAAAACCTGCTAGTTGTCCTTTAGCCTTTTTAGCTGACTTACCGTATCCATCCATTTCTTTTTTTGCTGTTTCAATTCCTTTAGCAGCATCATAGGACTGTTTATAGGTCTTTCCAAATAAAGCAGATGTAAAACTAGCTATGTATGTTGATACAGTCGCCAGTGCATTCATTAAAGCATTAATAGCAGGGAGAATAAAATCATATATAGGTTGAAATGCTACCCTTAAATTAGTCTTTATTGTTTGTATGGAATCAGCGAATTGGTTATTAGTTTTGAGTGCTCCACCCATATAACCAATCAAACCTCTTATGGCTTTGTATATCAAATTATAAATAAATATCCTTTTAAGTATTCTCCTAAAAGAACTATCGATCATTTTTGCAAAGCCTGCTATTTTGCCAGTAGATTGTTTAGCTCTTTCACCAGTTGTATTTATTTCCCTACCAAGCCTTCTGGTGTTATTGGTAGCCTGCCTAACTCTATTACTAGCATTACTAACTGTATCCCTTAAACTACTAATTCCACTATTAGCGTTCTGTGTAGCATTACTAGTGTTGGCCATACTATCCTCTAGTTGATGTATAGAGTTAGCTGTTCTATCACTAGTATTAACAAGCCTTTCTAATCTAGCTTCAGTATTAACTATCTGCTCTTGAAGTCTTAGAGCAGCAGGACTATCATTATTTAGAGCACTAACACTACTATATCTTTCACGCAAAGCATTTAATTTCCTTTGTTGTGTCTCTGCCTGTGCATTTACAATATCTAGTTTTCTAACAAGGCTATCATACTGCTCTCTCATTCTTTGGACATTTTGATTAACAGTGTTACTTGTTTCATTTGTTGATTCTCTAAAACTGTTAAGTCTACTCGTAGCTTTATTAATACCTTCTTGTAACTTTTCAGTTTTAGCTGATATTATTACCCTTAATTCTTCTATGGTCAAGCATTCTCACCTCTCTTCCTTTTAAGGTAAGCATTATAATCATTCAATCTTTCTTTCATAACTTGCCATGGTTGTTGTTTAGATGTATCTTCTACTAAATCATCAAATAATTTAGGGAATGCTTCTTTTGAAGTAGATGGATATTTCTTAGGGTCATTTACTGCAACACCTATAAGAGAACCTAATTTATAAACTAAACTGGCATTGAATTGCATTTCTAATTTTGCTTTTCTTTGTGCTCCTTCTATAGAAGCAATAATTTCTGAATAAGTCATATCCCAATAAAAAACTGCATCCACACCGCTTTCTACAGCAACTGGATACAGTTTTTCAAATAGTTCTGTGCAATTGTTTATTCGTTCTTTTGCTCCTTGGTTTTCTTGAGTTTGGCCTTCCCCTCCTCTAATTGCTCTTTCTTGAAAAAACCACTTACCTCCAGTACGTCCATAATTACTTCTATTAAATCTTCAAAAGCTCCACCATTATCTACATATTCATCATAAATATTATAAGTATCTGATAAACCGATACCGTGCTGGAATTTCTGTAGTGATCCATGAAGTGTTAAAAGTAATTCCTCCATTGTAGGTATCTGTTCTTTTTTCATGAATATATCTAATACATTCCCACCAATTTTCTTTTCTACATTTATCATTTCACTAGCTGCTAATCTTAATTTATATTCCTTATCTCCAACCTTAAATTCTGTATATCTCATTTATTCATTCCTCCGTTTTTTTTATTTTGAGTATGAAAAAAGCACCTACATAAGTAAGTGCTTTTCATTTAAATTTTAAAATGATTTATTTCTTTTCCTCAACAATGATTGTATATGGTTGAGCAGTGACAATTGTAAAATAGTACTCACCCTTACCACGCATATAGCTTGTATCATTCGCCTCTCCAATTACATTTGCAGCAACACTTTCCATAGAGCCATTAGCATTATATACATATATTTGAAAATTCATGCCACCCATATCGCCTGGCTTTGTATCCCACACAATTCTCCATTCTTTAGATGAGATTTTAAAAGTTTCAGTATCTTTAATACTTTTTCCTTCAAACCTTATTACTTCTTCCCATTTTTCTTCTGTTTTTTCTTGGTTAGATGTAGGTACATCAGACCCTGCTTTAGGCGTATTCTTGCTGCCATTAGAACCTATAACTCCACCTGCTACAATCACTACTATAACCCAAAACCACCATCTTTTAAATAAAGGTTTCTTGTTCTTCTTTTCACTCATGAGAAAATCCTCCTCTATTAGTATATTATAACATTTTTAGGATACCATACCATGGAAGGATTTTCAATACGCTATGCTGGATTAGTAGTGTTTATATCACTCTGTAAACTCATACTTGCAGTAAATGTTGCTGCTGTATTAACTCCACCACCTGCAATCTTTACATTTACATAGGCATCAAATTCGTGACCTGTTCCATCTGGATACTCTAGCTTAAATGTAGCTATCTTCTTATCATCTTGTAATTTCTTTAAAACTCTATAATTAGATGTAGAACTGCTATTGTCATATAGAAATACAAAAGCTAAATCACCTAAATCTGTAATACCTGGAATAGACTTTTTATGTTTATCTTTCAATGTAGTTACATCTATCTTCTCTGGATCCCCTCCAAGTTCAGGTACTTCCATTAATAATTCAATCTCTGTAAAATCAGTCATTGAACCTTCTTTATAAGAGATTTTTGTTTCGTTAAAGCTTGTTCCTGCAAATAACTGTAAATCTATCTTAAACATTATCTTCACTCCTTCTTTATTGATATACTAATAAACTTCTTTTATCTACTATGCCTTTAAACCTCATAGTTTTATGCTTTACATTAGGGTCTGGTATGTCCCTCATAAACTCACGTCTAAAACCTATGGAGTTCATTTTATTATTAACTTGTTGTGCCAATGCTCCTGTGCTCCTGTTATGCCAAATATCAATTTGAATAACTATTTCTGTTAAGAGTTCGGGGCCTTTTTTCAGATAATCATTATTGCTTTGCTCATAAAAAGATATGTGTGGCAGATTATTAAAATCTTCTGGGTAAGCATCTGATACACTATCTTCTCCTACAATTTCTTCAAGTAATTTATTTATAGTAGGTTTAATATCATACATTACTTACTCACCTTCTTTATTTCCATTTGTATAGCACCTTTAATAGTATCCTTAATATATCCCTCGTTCTGTTTCATAGCTGGATACATAAATGGTTGTGCTGCCATACCTGTCCAATCTTCCTTATAAGAAATATTCATTTCCTTTTTAGACTCTATATCCGAAGCTTTACCCCGTTGTCCTGTACCAAATTCAACATATGCTGCATGGTCATTGTTAGTAAATACCTTGCCTACTATCACATTGTCTTTTTCTTCTATGTTGGTACTTATACTATTTCTTAGCTGTCCTGTATCTACAGGTGCCAAGTCTTTAGCATCGCCTTGTACTTTTTTAGCTGCTAATCCTACACCTTTAGCTACTGCTTTTGTAGTACTACCACCTAAACTATCTAGCTTTCTCATTAAGCTATCAAAACCTTCTATACTCATTTATACCCTCTCCAAATCTACGACTAAATGCCCACTCCAAGGTCTTATAGCAACTATTTTATAGTCGGGTTCTTGGTCTTTATTTCTATAGACACATACTCCGTATTGTTGCTTTTGGCTATTAAAATCTTTGTCTATTTCCTTGGCTATAGGAGTATCCTCTAAAATCATAATCTGCATATTAGCAAGTTTTAGTCCGTACATTTCAGATAGGGTTTTACCCCCTGCAGGTTGGATTTTAGCCTTGATTTCTCGACCTTCTTTTTCATATCCTGTATAGGTAGTTGCATCACCATCTTTAAACTTACCATGTTTTTTAAGCTGATATGGTTTTAAGTCCCTCTGCCTTAGTCTCATATAATCACCTCGGCAATCTTCTTGCTGATCTAATCTTCTTCATTATGTCTTTAGGTATATCTTCTTCAAAACTTCTGCTTATTCCACCTTCACTATGGCTTGTTTGCCCCTCTATTCCTTGCTTGTTATAGTAAACTATAGCTAGGTCTATTTGACTTGAATTTAGGCTTGTAGGTAGCTCTTTAAGGTGTGTAAGTTCTAACATAGTATCCTTTGAATCTTCTAAATACAGATTTAATAATTCGTCTTGAGTCACATCTTCTAAAGATATACCTAACTTAATCTTGAGTCTTTCTAATTGCTCCATATAATCACCTACCTAAAGTAAAGAAGGCCACTATTTAGCAGCCTTTTTCTTAGTAGTTTCTTTCTTTTCTTCTAATTCTTCTTCGATAACTTCGTAATTACTATCATTGTTTAATACAGTAAATTGAATAGTATTAGGCTCTACAAAGAATACAGAGCCATCTATCTTATTTTTAAATTTAATCACTTTATCCCTCCTATAATATTGGTTGGAAGTATAGAGCATCTTTCTTGTTGTTTAGTACAAATGCATCATAGTAAACCCTTCCCTCTACTAAGCTACCACTAATACCAGGTACATCTGTATGTACTTTATACTCTGCTAACTTAACAGGTGCTGTAGTTGCTACAGAATGTCCTATTAAAAATCCTGCTTTTGCTGGTAGTCTACTAGAAGGTACTTTAATTACAGGCATGTTGTCTAACATTGCTACAACACCCCTAAGTCTCATATCTTGCCCTATTTCCGTTTCTAATACAATGTCTTTAGAACCTTTCATTGCTTTGTAAGTTGCAGGAGTAACTACGATAAATCTACCTTCTGTAGGTACTTCTTTATCGTCTAGTGTTTCTGTTCCAGTTGTAACAAGATCGTAGATATTATCTTTTGTAATTGCTACTGCTTCTGCTTTAGTTCCTGCTCCTGTAGCCATCTTGGTAAATCTATAGGTGTCGACTTCTGGAATTACTACTTCTCTTAATTGTCTTGCTAATGCTTTTCCTGCATTTAATGCCCCCATAGTTTCATCTTCGTTCATTTTGTCAATTGTGAATGTAAATGATCTATCTTGGGTCATAGTCATTTCTTGAGTAGTTGCATCTAATTCCTCTGGAGTACCGTATCTTGATAATCCACTCCTAGTATAATCTCCCATAGGAGCCGTTGAAATATTATATACTTTTACTGTTTTAGCTCCTACAAAATCATAATCCTTATTAATTACTCGTTCTGATTTTGCCTCTACTTTGAATCTTTCATCTACTGCACCTGAATACTTTACTGCATAATCTATCGTTGCCATACTATAATCATCTCCTTATATTTTTTATGAATTAAATCCTGCTAAAAATGGATCTACTTCGCCCTTGCTACCACCATTATTATTAGGTGTATTTCCAGTAATGGGTTGTTCAAATAAATCCTTGTAGCCTTCTTTAATACTATTGAATTGCTCGTCTAAGCCTTCAATAGTACCATCTTCTTTAATGTTTAATTTTTCCCTATCAAACTTACCCATTAGAATGTCCTCATACTTTGCTTTACTGTCCTTTAATTTAAGCTTAATGGCATTATCTAAGGTAATGTTCTTAATCTTAGTTTCATAATCTCCAGCAGCCTTTTTATTAGTTTCTTGAAGGTCTTTAATCTGCTTTTCTAATTCTTCATTACCTTTTACCTTGTCTCCTAAATTCTTAAGCTGTTTGTCTCTCTCTTTAATATCAGACTCTAATTGTTTCTTAGCTTCTGATACTTCGTTATACTTGTCTTTTGGAATTAGATACTTAGGGACTTCTTTATTTGCATTTGCTACTATTTCATCTACCTTTATATCTTCAATCCCTGCATTTTTAAGCAACTCTTTTAACCAATCCATATTTCATACCTCCATACTTTTTTATACTGGTCAGTGCCAGTTTTAGGTTCTTGTTTCTTTATGCCCTAACAATACTAAAAAAGGGCAATAAAAAAAGCCTTATTTCTAAAGCTTTAATACCATCATCATAAATATAGCCCATAACATTCCATATATGCTATTTAACGTATTGCCTTTGTTTTTCTCTCTAAAGGACTTAATTAAGTAAAGTAATATCAATATAGAAGTAAATGCCTTGATGACTGTATCCAATATCATAAATTTACACCTCCTAATTATAAGCATAATAAAAGCACCTACTATTTTTACTCAGTAAGTGCTTAGTTAAATTATTTCATTGCCTTTTAGATAGGCTTCCTTAGCTTCCTTCAAACTCATCTTATTAGGGCCTTTAGGATCATCTTCATTTTCATCTGGTCCACTGTTTTGCCATCCGCATACTTCGCAAATATCAAACATCTCTACTTTAGAAGTACAGCAAGGACAATTAATTTCATAGTCCATTATTATTCCTCCATATATTTTTCTACCTGCTCAAGATAATGTTCATATCCATCTATTGGCTTATATAACGTCGATATGTATCCATCAGCTCTACCAATAGCAAAATCATTTGTTGTTTTGTTATACCTAAATACAAATCCAATTCCACTCTTAAATCCTTCAATATCTCCTTTAACAGGTGAAGCTAATAAATCTCTAGCCATATTTAGGTATTCCTCTTTGGTTATATTTCCATACTCACTTAAGTGTTTATCATAATGCTTATTAAATAATTTTTCTGTAGAAAACTCAGCATTTTGCCAAACTTTACCACTATTTGTATCGCGATATAACTGTTGTAGACCTTTCCATTCCTCACTATTATTATATTTCAATTCTTGAAATTTATCAAAGGATTTAGGAACTTCTTTGCCTAAAATATCTTTGTATCTATTATGTTGCTCCTTATCACTTGATTTGTTTACTATCTTATTTTTCATAGCCTGAGCTTGATCTTGGCCATATTCATCTACTACATATTTCTTATACCATTCTTTATAACTCATATCAGCTGGCACCAGATAAGTCTTACCTGTCTTTGGATCCCTTGCACGTCTTTGAATACCTTTTAATGTATCCTCTCCTAAATAAGCCCTTGTCGTACTTCTACAATAAGGGTGCATTGGTGGAAGATTCTTTCCTGGTTCTGCATCTTTAACATTAAATATTTGTCTATCTAGCTTCTGACATATATCCGATGTTCTCATATCTAGTGTGGCCACATAAATATATTTATCAATTCCTGCTTCTTTATAGCTTTCCATCTCTGCTGCATTTGCCATAAAAGTAGTTTCTGTTCTGACTAATCTGGTGGCTGCAAACTTACCATAATCGGTTAATTCTTCTATCTCCTTAACCATTCTATCTATGCTTTTACCACTCATAAATCCGCTAGTTATAACTTCAATTAGTTTTTCGGCTAATGCATCAGTGTTGTTCCATATACGACTTGAAAAATGTTTTCCACTCCAAGGATTATTTAATACAGTTTTAATTACGTTAGTTGGCATTTGGGCGACATCGAACCCCATACTTATACCTTTTTGAATATCAAACATATTTCTATAGTAAGCTGGATTAATAGTATCTAAGTATTGACTTGTGGCTAGTTGAGTTTCTATATCAGCTACTAGTTTTGTCCTTAGATATATACTTTGTTTTAGTGCTTCAAGTCTTGTTATTCTAGCTTTGTAAGCCGGTGCATTAAGTATTGATAACATCCATTGTTGTAGACTTTCATTTTTTACTTTAGGATACAGATTTCGTATTATATCTAAAATAAAATTAGGTATCTTTTGATTTAAATACTTTCTTGCTTGTGCTGAGGTTAATTTTCCATTAGTAGCATATGTACCTACTATCTTTCGTATATCTTCCTCGATGTCATGTAGTGCTTTACTATAGGCATTAGATATAAGATTAATAGTTTCTTCACTATCTTTATGGTACTTTGCCATCCTTTCAATAGATCTTTGCTTCCAGTACTGATTACTCTTCATCATCCATCACCGACTTAGAAAACGGCAAATCAAACATTTGAGCATTTCTATTAGCTTTTTCTTTTCTTTCTTCTGCAAGCCTTTTTTGTTCAGCTTCAACATCTTTAACCCATGGATGATTAGCAATTATAGTTTCCTCAGAAATAACGTCTTGTGAATTAATACAGTTATCAATAGCCTCTGTCTCGTTAATCTGAATGTCTCTATTGAATATAATATCTACATCTATGTTTTGATAATTTCCTTGGCTAGTTTCTGCTAAATAGATATTTACAAAGTGTAGTAGTTGTTCAAAGGCCCTCTTAAATTCTACCTCTAGATGGTTACACTTTAAGTCTAATCCACTATAAAGAAATTTAAGAGCAATTCCACTTGGAGAACTACCAAACTTATCTAGGTCCATATTAACACTTTGGCCAAACTCTTTAATATCTCTTTTGAGTTGTTCAAAATGCTCCTTAGCTGCTTGAATATCTATAGTAGGATTCAGAGTATCAACTCCACCATCTTGGGGATCATCAATCTTAATTGCCCTATAGTAGTTTAAGTCCCTCATGAACTCTCCTAAATCTTCTCCACCATAACCCTTTAGTACATAAATAAGGTTCTTAGTATCCTCAATGAAGTTAGCTATATCACTCCTGGATAAATCATAATTATCTATTAAAGACTTTATAAACCTTATATCCGGATATTCTAATCTGTTATTTTTCCATGGTATAAAGGGCACTTTGCCCCATGACTTCCATTCTTCACCTTTTCTATAGTGAAGCACTGGACCGCCCTCGTTATTTTCTATATCTCTAATGAGCTGTTTTCCATCTAACACATAGAAGTCTATTTGCTCTGGAGTATAATATTCAACTCTGGTTATCTCCTTTTTATCTCTGCCCTCATAGACAGTCTGAACATAATATCTAATCATGGCCTGTAATTCTGTATGGGTATTATCTGTCCATATAGGTATACATTGTTCAGCAGGAATAATCATTGTCTTAAATTGCCCTTGCTCGTCTATATAGACCTGTAACCATGCAATACCCTTATTAGATGTTTCAGTACCTAAATTAGTCAATGTATATTGAAAATACTTCCCTAATACATTCTTGACTTTCTCAATATACTCTTTGTTATCACAGTCTAGGGAATAATCCTTAGTAAGTAAATATCCAATCTTTTCATCAGTAAGGTTCTTAGCAAACCCATGAGCCAATTTATTATTAGCTTTAGACTTTTCCTCTACAGCTCCATCTTCCGTATGTCTTAGCATTTTTCTATTGAAGATGTCATTCTCTACCCTATAATATTTATCTCCTGTAACCATCCATTTACGTTTATCTGAGTTATTAAATTCCTCTATTTCGTTAAAAAGAATTTCCTCAGTAGTCATTATATTTACATTGTTTCTAAACATGTTTTTAAACTGAAACAAGTTGTCACCTCCTATTTCATTATCTTTAGTCCGCCTTTACCTTCGCCCTCCATTGCATATCTAAGAGCATCTATAATGTGGTTATCTTTATCAATTGGAATAGGTAGTACATTACCCATCTTATCTTCTTTCCACTTATATTTACTAAACTCATTCCTAGCATTTTGGCATCTTGGATGTATTATTATTTCTAAACTTTGTAAGAATTTAATACCATACTCAATAGAACCTGGACCCTTCTTAGCTGCTACTGACCTAACTCTATATTTCTTAAAATCTCTAATAGATTTAGGTTCAGCACTATCGCATATAACTATCTCGTTATTAACTTTTTCCTTTACTAAATTAGCACTATCCTCATTCTCTAATTCAGTAGCATATATTTCATCACATAAATAAAGCTTCTTCCTAGACTTATCATAATGTGCCCTTATAAAAGCAAACGGGTCGCTACCAAATCCCCAGTCAACTCCGTTTCTAAAGTTATTAAAGGTACTTTCTATATCACTAAAATCCTTAACCTTCCAATTCTTAAAGATAACAGCCCCAAGGATTCCCCAGTTACCTAAAGTATAAACTTCATAGTAATATGGATCCGTTTCATTCTCTAATGCTTTTATATCATCATCAGTTAGGAATTGATTATCTTTGTATGTAGTCTTTAATATGCTAACATCTTCTTTTTCTACATACTTCTTATTATCTTCCCATATAGAGAAATATTCTTTATAAAGCCAATGATCTCTAAGTATCGGGTTAAAGCTTAACGTCAACCTTTTCTTAGCTTTAGACCTTCCTCTAAGTCTCTTATCTAGCTGCTTTATTGCCTTATAGTCACACTCTGTAGCTTCCTCCACCCATATATCTGTTATAACTCCATCTATAGGTGTAATAGATTTAATCTTCTCTGGATCATCTAATCCCGCAAATAGAATTTGTTTCTTATTTAATTTACAAGTAATAGTTAAATCTGTTTTGTTTATATCGAAGTAGTCTGCTACTTTAAAACTACTAATAGCCTTTGTAATCTCATTTAGACATGACCTTCTAATGGTGTTTTGAACATTTCTAACTATAAGATAGTTTCTTTTACCATTAAGCACATCTAAAACAGTCCTTTGAGCCAAAGAAAAAGATTTACCACTGGATGATCCTCCGTAGTAAATCTGATATCTGTTTTGGTTCTTTAATTGGTGTTTGAGATAGATAGGATTAAATACATTTGAGTTAATTTGAATGTTAATCAAACTCATCACCATCTATTACTATATTAACCTCATTAGCTATAGCTCCATTATGTTCTAATTTATCTGTAGGCTTAAATCCTGCCCTATCTAAGAAATCTTTAGCTATAGTTATTTTATCTATATCTCTTGCCTTTGGATTTTTTAATATCTTATACATTTCTTTTCTAGCCTCTATAGCATCAAATATGAATTCCTCTTGTAGCTCTTGTTTTATCTCATTTTCTCGTTCATGTAAATATTCTAAAACTATAGGATTTTGTAGGAGTTGGTAAGCTTGACTATCTGCTGATTTTTTACTATATCCTGCATTGATTGCAGCTTGACCTTGATTTTTTTTCCTCAACCTTAAAAACTCATCTACAAACAATTTTTGTTGTCTTGTTGCTTCTCTTTTCTTCATTACCACCACCCCATTGCTAGTTGCTATTCGTTTGTTTTGTTGCATGAAAAAAGAGCCGGTTGGCTCTATAAAAATAACTTATTTTCTTTTTCAAATTTAATTTCTTCTTCTATTTCTTTTTTAAATTTTACGCATTCAGCATAATCAAATATTAAATTAGTACCATCTCCTTGAGGCAAATATTCAATTAGGAATCTATTAACTTCGCCAAATATTTCATGATTATTTAGTATATTGGCTGGATTTTCATTTATGAGATGTTCTCCTTCAACAAGCTGGTTAAATATATTTTCTGAATATCGTTTTGATTTTGTATGTATATCTTTTTTGATAATAGGTGATTGTTTACTGCTTAACAACTTCAATAGAATTCTATTTGTATATCCCTTAAGATACCCAACACAAATTCCAGTATTGCTAATCAACATAGCTGCATTTTTATCCGACACATACTTCCATCCTCTAAAAATTTCCTTGAATTTCTCCTTCGTATATTTTAATTGCTCATCTATACTAGGTACTGCTTTATCTATTTTTATTATATATGTATTTTCATATATAAAATTCAAATTTTTTCTAACATCTAAATCTTCTGCATTATAATTTTCATACGGTTCATCAGTATATGAATTCTCATAATACTCTATAAATTTTTTTATAGTTGGATAAATTATAACTTTCCTAAACTCTTTATAATCAATATCATAGCAGAAATCTAATATATTATAATATCTATCCATTTTCTTATTACTTATCATTTGAGATAAATACTTACTTTGATTTTCTTTAGCATCAATGCAGATGTAACTTGCAGCAAAGTATTCTTGAAATGATTTATGAATCCATTTATACTCAGTGCCTTCTTTAAGTAATAAAGGTACTGAATAGGTGATATCATAAATAAAATCATTTTCTTTAAATTCAATTCCAGTTGCATATTGTTTTGATCTCTTTAATATTTCAATAAGCTTTTCTTTAGAATAGGTTATACCTTCTTTCAAAGTTAAAAACCCTAATATCCTAAGTATTCTATAAAAATCCTCTATATCTAAATTACTTTTTTTAGGATGAACATATGCTCCCCCTTTACTTCTATCATGATCTTCAAATAGTGCGTCATATACTTGTCTATAAAAAATACTCTTTTTGTAAGGAACATTTGACTTATATTCAAATGCTTTATATAGTAAAGATACCATTAATGGATTTGTTAAGAATTCATTAATTATTTTAAGATTTTCCTCATTTTCAAGTTTAGTTATCAGTTGTTTTGATAACTCGCCATTATTATCATATTTACATATTAAATCATATGCTTCTTCCTTTCTCAATGGCTTTATATCGAATCTTTGAAAATCCCCAAAACAGCTAAGTGAACTTTCCTCTCTTGAAGATATTATAAACATATTCTTTTCAGCCTTTGAAATGAATTCTCGTAAAGCATCCGTTATTTTTCCTTTAGATTCCTCAACTATTTCATCATATCCATCAAAGAAAAATATAAACTCACCGCCCTCTATTAAATTATATACATCATCATTATCAAACTTTTTCCTTATATTACTTATTTCATTTGTTATAAAATCAATAATAACGTCATCTTGACCTAATCTTCTTAATTCTATAAGTATAGGAATTCCTTTGTTTTGTTTTATCGCTTCTAAATACAAATATTTTATTATTGTCGATTTACCCATACCTGCATTATCAATTAATAGAACCTTTGTATATAAAGGAATGAAATTATCTGGAAATTTATTAATAAGTATATTAGCATAACCAACTTTAGGTTTTATATTACGTTTTGATACAGTTAAAGGAATATATAAATCATCTATTGTTTTTTGTTGATTTTTAAATACTATAGTATTCATATATAAATATTTATTATAGCTTCTTCTTAAATATTCACTTAACTTTTCCTCGAGAATCGAATTACTATCTTTAGTATTCTTTTTTAATTTAGGTTTTACATAAGTAGTTATAATCAAATCAATCATTTGAGGTACTCCCCAAACAGCCACTTCTTTAATAATTTCATTTGCTATATTTTCACTCATTTCGACCACTCCCTCTCACCTACTCATTCGGCAAAAGGTTCTTAAATCCTACATATTTCGTGTGTCAAGTTTCGACAATATATAACAACTATTCTTTTATTTTGTGCAAAAGAAAAGAGCCTGTTGGCTCTTAATTCTTATAATTATATCTATATTTTACTAACTCTTTAGTTGAGTTATTTTCTTATTATATTTTTTGAGCAAATAAAATTTATTATGTATTGTAAAACATAAAGTCATTCATAGACTTGCTATCTATTATTCTATTATTTTACAGGCAATAGATTTTGTGGTACATCTTCTAAATTTATAACTTCTGAATATGATTTATAAGAAGCTGGACTCAATCCAACCCACAATTCATATGGTTTTTTAGGTATTCCACTTTTATAAACTACCTTAATCATCCAATTCTGATTTGTAGGTATATATATATTTGTTAACAATTTACTAGTTCCACTAGGATATCCTGGATACATAACTGTTCCATCTGGACGAACAAGGTACACATCTGCGTCTAAATTAGTATCCGCCAAATCTAATTCAATATTAAATATGCCATTTACTTCTGTTCTAATTTGATACCAGTCTTCTTTATCTACTGAAGAACATACACCAAAAATATCAAATCCATGACCTGTTGCATCAAATAAAAAAGCTGGCATAGTATCGTTAATTGAATTTGCATCAACCCATTCTCCAGATTCACTCCATTTGATACTAGCTGCTGATGCGAATGTTAATCCACATATTAAAACAATAAAAGTCGTAATCATTAATCTTTTTTTCATAATTTCACCTCATATTATTATTATTTTAGGACATGAAAATAACTTCTTCTATCCCCCTTTTATTAATGCTACCTTCACAAATATCCTAATATGGTATATAATAGAGATAACTTTTGCCATTTTGTGTAAAGGTGCTCTACCCTCGAGTCAATGTCAGCTTGTCCAGAGATGCATTGATTTGAGGGTTAGTTTATTTAGGTGATAAATATCACTTAAATGACAAGTACACAATTATAAAATTTTTACAAATATATATCATTATGGTATATTTGTAAATACTTTATATATACTATGGTAATGCAAGTAAAACTTTTTGTCCATAGCAAAAACAGACTGATTATGTCGAATATGATATTTTTTACCATATGGTGATTGTTAGATAGTAGTTCGTCCCACCTTAAATGTTGTTTTATGCTCTCTTATTAGCCTTAATTTTGAGTAATAAAAAACCCCACTGAGCGAGTCCCAGTGAGGTTAAATAAAGGGGAGGAAACATTTTCTTTCTAAGTTATAATTTTCTATAATGCCATTATACTAGGTTTGACTTACATTTTAGTTACTTTTTGATGTCTTTTTGATTACATTTTGATTACTTTTTATGCAATCATAATGAAATAACATTATCAAACATAAAAACCCTAGCAGGATTTCGCACCTAATAGGGTTTTCTAATAATCTTGAAAGGAGGTTCTCTCGTAATCATGGCTGCTTTATATAGTTTTCCTTAGTACCATATTAACACATTTACCTTAGTATAAAAATAGCATCTTTTTAGCACTATTTTAGCATCTGCTTTAATCCATCAATCCCAAATAAATAAATACTAAGTTGATTAACCATTTGATTTACCCATCTTCCAGGTGTACCTAAACCACAATGCAATTCCTCTTGAATTTGTTCGTAAGTTTTACCTTGAAAATAAAACATTTCTAATGCTCGATACTTTTCAACAGTACCTAATTTTATCTGTTTCTGCTTTAATTTCTCTAACGATACATCAATATGTGCTAACATAATTAATGTTTTTACTTTTGACTGTTTAATACTTAAAATATATAGGTCGTCCTCGTTTAACTCATGGATATCTATATCACATTCCATTTGATTTATATTGTCTACAGCGTCTAGTATATGCTCTTGTAAATCATTGTAATGCCTAAGTAGCAATCTAGTATTATGGTAAACTTGTTTTTTCTCTTGCTTTTGATTCTCTATCTTAAATTCTTTTATAGCTTCTTTTACTAATTTAGTCATTTCTGAATTTTTCACCTTTATGCCCCCTTTTTAAGTTTCTCTATTCTAGCTTTTACTGCTACCATTAATGCATCTTGTCCTGATGCTTTTCGATCTAGTGCTGCTACTGCTTCTTCGTCCATAGTTCCTTCAGCTACCAATCTCATAATAAATATACGGTGTTTCTGTCCTTGTCTGTGTACTCTTGCATTAGCTTGTTGATCTTCTTCTAAGCTCCATATCTGATCGTACCATACTACTGTCTGGCAGCTAGATTCTTGAAGATTTAGCCCATGGCCGGCTGATTTTGGATGAAGTAGTAGAATTGGGATCTCGTCATTATTCCAAGTCCTAATATCTTCGTTCCCATCTTTGCCTTTTCTCAGTATTCTAGCTTTCGGAAAACGTTCTTGAATCCGTGATAAACTATGTTTGAAATTATAAAATACCATTACCGGTTTTCCATTGGCAGCCTCTATAATATCTTCCAACGCATCAAGTTTTGCGTCGTGGATTAGCTTCACGCCTCTCTCTTCGTCATATACAGCTCCACTGGCCATTTGAAGTAATTTATTAGATAGTACTGCTGCTGTAGAAGCTACTACGTCTGCGTCCTGGAATGGAAGCAGCAACTCTTTTTCAAGTTTTTTATATTGCTCTTTTGCTTTATCATTTAATTTAACATGCACTGTATGGTCTATCCTCTCTGGAAGGTCAAGCCAATCTTCAGCTTTCATAGATACCGCTATATCTGAAATAGCTTCGTAGATTCGCTGCTCTGATTCTTGTTTCTGTTTCCACTTGTAAACTACGTAGCCGTCTCTTTCTCCTGGTACAAAATATCGATCCCTATAGCTTGTAATTGTTTTGCCTAATCTTTCACCCTGGTCTAACAGGTATATTTGTGGCCATAAGTCTATAAGCCCATTTGGTGCCGGTGTTCCTGTAAGTCCGATTACTCTTTTCATCATTGGCCTAACTCGTCGAAGTGCTCTAAATCGCTTTGACTGATGATTTTTAAAACTTGAAAGTTCATCGATTACTACTGTATCGAAGGGCCACTCACTGCCATATTCACTGACAAGCCATTCTACATTTTCCCTATTTATCACGTATATATCAGCTTCAGCTTTTAAGGCTTTTCTTCTGGTTGTAGCACTTCCCAAAACCTTACTAATCTTTAAATGTTTAAGATGATCCCATTTCTCTACTTCTCTGGCCCAAGTATCATCTGCCACTCTTAATGGTGCAATTACTAATACCTTAGAAGCATCAAAATAATCGTTAAGTAAAAGGTCTATGGCTGTTAGAGTACTTACGGTTTTGTCAACCTAAGCCCATTTCCAGCAACAAGGCTATGTAATTTGTATCCAGGATACGCTGTGTGGCGTATTCCTGGTATTGGTGTGGAATGAACTTCATTTTGGCATCACCTCCTGAATAAAACTTTTTACGCCTTCAAGGCTATCTATAACAAAGACTTTATGCCCTCTATTTCTTAGTTCTTTATGACGTTTTAACTGTAATGGTTCTGGTTTAGCTCCTGGTCGTTTTAGTTCTACGTATATCGTTTGTCCGTCTGGAAGTATCACAATCCTATCCGGCACTCCTGACGTACCAGGTGAAACAAATTTCCATGCTAGTCCACCTATAGCTTTAACTCTATTTACTAACTCTTTTTCAATTCTAGATTCTCGCATTTTTATTCTTACCTCACAATTTAAATTTGTGCTAATGTTCCTCACACGCATGCGTATTAAGATTATTTCTATTTAGCATACACTAGCATACAAATTACTTTTTTTATATTCCCTATGCTATTTACTATTTATCTTTAATAGTAATTTTACTAACACATTAAACACAACAGCACTATATACTTTGGTATTACTACACATGGTCTGTGTTTAACCATATGCCATTTACTGCTACATGTACTGCAACATTAAACACAGCGGTGTGTTTGATGTGTTAGACGTGTGCTAGTAAAAATTCTCTTTCTGCTACACTCTTTCAAATACATTTTGCGCTCCATAACCAGGTATTCTCGCTCTAGTTTTACGTTCTTTCCATCCTGGAATTCTACGTAGAATATCACTGATTTCTCTTGCTTCCCAAGGTCTAATAGAACTCGTTTTATTGTGAAGACACTCGGCCCATACTTGAGATGCACATACTCTAGTTCTTAATTGCCCTGTACTTTGGCCCATATCGTCTTCTATTGGAGTTTCTAGCCATTCTTGTATCAATCCTACCCTAGGATCATCTTCCATATGCAATCCTTGTATTTTAGCTGCTTCCTTGTCTACCTCAGGGGATAAAATTAGGCTTTCTCCAGCTTTATATGCCTCTAAAGTTTCCGCCCACATCTGGCCAATATCGTATTCTGTTAAATCTTCAAAAATACTTTTCGTCCTTTTTGCAGGATCAACATTTACGGGCCAAAACCTACGATTCCCTGTAGGGTCCTTTAAGAAGTTCCAGTTGTTTGTAGTTCCAAAGAAAACGCATTTTCTAGGAAAATCTGTAACCACCCGGTCATAGGCAACTCTATATTTATCAGATCTTTTTGTAATAAACTGTTTAATCTCATCAACTTCTGTTTTTGTCATTCCTGCTAATTCACCAAATTCAAAAATCCAAGCTGACTGTAAATGCTCTCCAGCATCTTTAGTATCAAAGGTTTTTAGAGAATCACTGAACCAATTCCTTGCTAACATTTGAATAATTGTACTTTTACCGCAGCCTTGTGGCCCAACTAGTACCATCATATAGTCAAACTTACAACCAGGCTCATATAATCTTTTAACAGCTGCTACAAACATTTTTCTAGTAACTTCTCTTATATAAAGAGAATCTTCAGCTCCTAGATAATCTATAAATAAAGACTCTAATCTTGAAATTCCGTCCCACTGCTGAGCTTCTAAATAATCAATAATTGGATGAAATTTATTCATGTGCGCTACTTCTGTAAAAGCATTTTTTATCGTACTACTTGATTTAAATTCATAGTTTTTACCAAAATAGTGTTCCATTCTCCTATCGTCTGCTCCAAGCCAAGGCTCATAATCCTCATAAGGCCTTTCCCTCTTTCGCCAGGGCAAATCGTCTCTTATAACCTCTGTGTTACCAAAGGCATCATAAGCTAATACCCCTTTAAAAGGGCCATGACTTAAAATTATTTCTGCATTCTTTGAAGTAGACAAAGGTAGACCCGTTTTCTCATTTACTTTAAGTTTACTTATCCAATCGTCTTCCTCTTCTTCATCAGTTTCAATATCAGCAAAGTCCTCAGATAACTCTGATAATCTATTCCGCTTTACTTTTCCATCGCTAGATGCAAAAGCTAACATAGCTACATAACTAGGTAGTTTAGTAATATTAGTTTTCTCACTAGCTTTATCATCCAATTTACCAAACTTATGAAGCCTAACTAAATCGAATGAATTTACCTCCCTACCTCCACAGGGATCACTCTCATGGTGACTATAGGCAAAAGTATCTTCATCGTAAATAACTAATCCTCCGTGGCTACTAGCGCCTACATAGGTATATCTATTTAAACTATCATCTACAGGCTCATATATACCTGGGAGAAACTTCTCTATTGCCTCACTAATGGAATAACATCTACAAAATGCCCCTACTACTCCATTTTTAGCTCTAGGATCTTCCATGCGTTTAGATGTTTGTCTTTGTACTTTATCGCTTTCATGTCGTGGCCACGATAATGGATCTTGCCAATCATCATACTCTCCTAAAATACTATCTACTTCTAAATAATCTCCTTCTGATATCTCAAGTAAAGGCTCCGCATCTTTACTACAGCTTGGTAAATACATAAGCCTGTGAACATCAAAAGTAGTTTTATCGAAGTACTCCATACTTATATTTTCTGCTACCTTTCTACTAACTGCAGCATACTCGTCAGGACTCATAGCACGATCTGTAGGTATAATCAGTCTGTATTTAGGCTTATCAGATCTATGGCTGTGGGTGGAGTAGACAGCATAAGCTGACCCTCCTAGCACCAATTCTACAGCGAATAGGAAATCTTCGTCAGCGTGATCTGCATCAAGTGTTATCAGGCTTCGTGTATCTATATTTTCTTTTTTCCTTCTACCGCCTCGTACTAATCCACCTACAAATGCAGGCCCATCTTTTATTTTCCCTCTACCAATATTGTGCATCTTATCGTATTGAGCCATAGTTTCATTAGTCCTACGTACTTTTCGTAGAAGTTCTATAAATTCATCCCATGTTAGGTATTGGGGTTTCCAGTTAGTATCTGCCCGATGTTTTCCAAAGCTTATATCTAATTCTTGCATATATACTCACCTCTTTTCGACTCCTAGCAGCACTAATCTTCGTTTATATAGAGCCATTTCTTAAATTTCCAGCCTCTAGAGTGTAATTTTTCAATGTGTTTCATTGCTGATAATCTAACAATTCCAGGTCTATCTGTATCAAGCTTGTCTAAAATCCCAATACAAACTTGAATTAAATCTAATGTTTCTTCTATAACATCTTCAAACCGTATACTATCTTCTTTAAGGAATGCACAAAGCAACTCATTATATTCTTCTGTTAATTTCAAAACGTGTTCTGACCATCTATCATTCTTTTCTAGTACTGGCAATTTTATATCGTGCATTTTAAAGCCTCCTTTCCATATAGGCAGGCACACCCCCTTGAGATAGCGTGTCTGCCACTTGGGTAATTCATTATAAATTTTAATCTTTCTGATAAAAATCACACTCAAACCCTGCTGCTTTAAGTGGTAATGCTTTAGCCCAATCTATTTCTTGTCCCATAATAGCAGTCACGTGTTCAACAGAACCAGTACCTATAGGTACATCAAGTACTACCTCGTCATGTACATGCATTACTATCTTATATCCTTCCTTATCTAGCCTAGTTAAGCTCTCTGCTAAACAGTCCCTAGCTATTGCTTGGATAAGGTTCTCCACTAGTCGGCCGCCATAAGTACGGTTTGCAGACCACTTTTTCTTTGTTTGTTCCATACCATCGAATACAATTCCGTCTTTATTAAATTTGGAGTCATATTTTAATCTTGGGTTAACATAGGCTAAACTTCTCCCACTAGGTAAATCTGCAAATAAAATCCCCGCTTCAAATCTATATTGAACCCCATGTGCTAACTTCACTGTGGTTTTACTTTGTATTGCCTCAATAGCAGCATTTTCAGCAGCATACCACAATTTAACGATGTTTGGATTGGCATTACGCCATTGCTTAATTATGCCTGGTAAATCTTCTTCAGGTATACCACTTTTCAATGCCCCCATGGCTATTAATGCTGGCGGTCCGCCTGAATAACCACAGGCTAATGTAGCTACTTTTCCTTTAGCACGTAGAGAATAATTTTCATGTCCTTTTACAATAGTTTCAATAGGTACCTTAAACATTTGTGCAGCTGTAGCCTCATAGATTTTTCCATGACCTTTAAATACATCTAACACCCATTTTTCATCAGCCAACCATGCAATAACACGAGCCTCTATTGCACTAAAATCTGATACTATGAACCTACACCCGTCTGATGGAATTAAAGCAGTCCTGATAAGCTGTGAAAGAATAAAGAGTGGTGATCCATACATCATTTCCAATAAATCAAAATCTCCATTACGCAAAGTTTCTCTGGCTATTTCTAAATCTTCAATTTTATTCTGAGGTAGGTTTTGTGGTTGAAAAATACGCCCAGCCCATCTCCAAGTACGATTAGCACCACAAAATTGAAATACACCTTTTATTCGACTATCTTCACATACACTCCGCTCCATAGCATTATATTTACTTACACTTGTTTTTCCCATTTCTCTTCTAAGTTCCAACATTTTCTTTACTTCCTCATTAGGTGCTTGATCCAATAAGCTAGGTACAATATCTTTTCCTAAACCTTCAGGAGTTTCCAATCCCTGAATCGCTAGCCAATTCTTAAGTTGAGTGTCACTATTTGGATTATCTAGCCCTGTCAATTCTTTAGCTTCTTGTATTAGTAGACTCTTATACTGTTCGTCACATGCAATTGCTTGTTTAACTAATACAGGGTCAAGCCTAACGCCTAAATCATTTATCTTTTGGTCCAATGCCCAAAGATTCCACTCGTGTTTTGGTACTGGAAATCTCTCTAATTTACATCTAATTTCTCTTTCTACCACAACGTCCTGAAGATTATACTCTATGTACTGTTGCCATTTCTCAGGATCATGGTGTGGGTAGTTCCTAGTTCTTTTTCCGTTAGTCTTAGTTGGTTTACAAGGCACAGAAAAATATTTAATTAAGTTTTTACCTCGCATATCCTTTTGAGCATCAAGTTTTAATACTTTTGCTACATCAGATAGATTCCCAGGTAATCCTAAAGTTAATGCCCATACAGATGTACATTGCCATTGTGATGGATCGCATTTAATTCCAAAATGCTTAGAAATACAAGTCCGTTCAAAGTTTGCATTATATGCTGTTTTAATAACATCAGGATTTACTAGGTCAGATAACACACGATCCGGTAAATCTTCAAATGCAGTTAAATCTACTACCTTTACAGGTTCATCATCATAGGCATAGCCAAACAGCAATATCTCAAAGTCCGGTGCCTCTACGTATCTATAAACTCCACTTTTAATAAGATCTACACTAGAATACGTCTCTAAGTCTATTTGCAAGACAGTCATACTTTTTCCCCCCTTTGAAAAATCAAGGGGCTAAATGCCCCTTACAATTACTTAACTCATAAAATCATCATCGTCTCCGTAATCATCATCTAAATCAAAATCTTCATCTGCAAACTCATCGTTTACATTAGATCTACCACCTAAGAACTCTCCGTCTTGAACTTTAACTACATTGTTAAGCCTGCAGCTATACCCCTATTTCCTTTTGCATCAAATGGATAGAAATTAATCGATACCTTTGCATAGCAACCACTATATACTTCTGTACTGTCTGTGATTTCCTGAAATTTAGTTTTACCATCTGCACCTTTTCCGATTGGCTTTGCGATACCAGGTTTATTTCTTGAAGTAGCATTTAAGAAATAATGACCTGCATAAGCGTCATCTTCAGGTTTTTCTTCGTCTCCGTCCCTTAAAGGTGTTTTGCAGTTAGCAGGGATTTTACCTCCCCATTTACCTTTTCCGATTTCTTTAGCTGCATCAACTGCTGCTTTAATTTTTCTTAAAGTTTCTTTATCACTTTTTGGTATTAGAATAGCTGTGCTATATTTCTCATCTCCACCATCAATAGATTGTGGCTGAAAAATGTTTGTATAAGAAAGTCTCACCTTTCCTGTAATTACTTTAGTTGTGTTGTTATCTGCCATTTATATCTCCTCCATATCAATATTTTCAAAATCTTGTTCTATACTATTTAATTCAGGTCTTTTATCTGTTTCAGGCACCAATGTAGGTTTGCCTGGTGGTTTTATAATCAGATTACCCATAACAGTGCTAAAATTCTTTTTACCTACTAATTTTTCTAAATCACCTAAGCTAAGTAAGTCTTGAGGTTTTAGATATTGTTCTTCCTTGTATCCAGATTCTTTAAGAATTTCTTTAGCAGCTTCCTTATCTGTAAGACTGCGATTACTTCTACCCTCAACTAACTTCCATTGTGGGATTTTCTCACCATTTAAGGCTTGATTATGGGCATAATCTTCTACGTCTTTAGCCCAAGCTTTTAGTTGTTCAGCGATAAAAAGAATAGAGCCTATTTCCTCGCTTGAAAGTAGCGCTGGGTCTTTAAATTCATATTCTAGAGCCTTCATATTCTCCTCAGATCTTGCCCTACAATTACCTTTTACTTTACACCAACGACAATGGCTACCTGCTTTATATTCACCTTCACCATTAAAAGCTAACTCAGCAGCTGGAACTACAACTGTATCTGCCCAAGTTAAAAGGTTATCTACAGTAATACTGTCACTACTAATATTGTCTAGTCTAGGCTGCATAATAGTCATTCTAATCTCTTGTATATCGTATAAGTAGTTATAGTTAGCCCAGGCACCGAGTCCATATAGTCTAATCTGAGGGTTATCTACTGCACTAACAGGAACACCTTTACCATACTTTAAATCTATAACTTCTAGGATTCCATCGGATATTATAACTACGTCTCCTGTGCCATAGCCTTCTGGCACCCATTCGCTAAAATCTAATCTCTCCTCTAATAACACTACTGCATCTTCTGATCTAGATTTAGCTTCCATAAATCGCTCTTCAACAAATTCCACATACTCTTGAATGGAGTTCTCCATTTCAGTATTATAAAAGCTATTCTTGTGGACCTTTTTAAGTTCTGCATCAAGCCTTTTTCTCTCTTTGGAATCACAGATTGTAATACTTCTACTAAGCTTAATCTCTGCTAGTTCATGGGCTACTGTCCCTTCCTCTGCATATTCACTTTTAGTATCCGGTATAGACTCCTGTAGTCTTGCACTAGGTGGACAGTTAATCCACTGATCTGCTTTTGAAGCTCCTAGAAGAGCATGTCCACCTGCCATTATAGGGCCTCTAAATCTGCCATAAATGCTGCTCGCACTTCTTCAGGAACATTAGATATTGATTTACTATCATATTTATCAAGTAAAGCTTTTATTGCTTTTTTACCTTCTGCCGTCTTTCCTTTTTCCTGGGCCTTAGCTCTAAGGTCTACTACTGTTGGTATGTCAGCCATATCAGTATCTGAAATTTCTACTCCTGCTTCTTCTGCTAACTCTTCTATTTTAGGTTTTGTTTCCTCTGCTTTAGATTCTTTAACTTCTGTTTTAGTAGCTTTAGCCTCTGGTGTTTCTCTCTTAATTGGTAATTCTATTGCTTTTCCTCCTAAGGAACTAGCTAAGACTTCAATTGCTTTTGCTAAATCTGTTAAAGCTGGAATATTGATATTTACAGTAATATTCATTTATTTATCCTCCTTTAATTCTTCTACAGTAATAGTAATTGAACACACTAGTTCTATTGCAAAAGCTTGTAAACATTTCTCATGAACGATATGACCACCATCACAAAGTTTTACTTGCTCACCTTTATATATTTCCTTACTACAATGATCGCAATATGTAACAACTATTTTATCTTCCACTGTTTAAAACCTCGCTTTCTGTGTTATAATAAAATCGAATAGTTTTTTATGTGCCCCTACTTGGTTGCCGCCAATGGGGCTTTTTCTATCCCTAAATATATTTTTCTTGCTAATAAATACAATCTAAAATCCTTAATATTACCACTAAAAGCTGCTACTCTCAAACCTTTCACCTCCTTTAATTTGTCTTATAATCACTCTTACTCTTTCCTCTGCTGCTTTCATCTCATGATAAGCTACAGCTTCATACTCTTTACTAGCTAACCCTTACATAGATTGCTTTACTTTTAAATCTTCTAATGCTTGGTTGTACTCTTCTATCACTAACTACACCTCCATTCTGCTATAGCTACTAATCTACCTGGACTAATGCCATCATCTTTATGTCTATGTAACGGCAATATTACTGCCCTTGGTACATTCTTAAATTTCCTAGGCCTGTACACTTTTCTAGCGTTTTTCTTTCGTCTAGGCATCTGGTGTCAACCTTTCAGCACCCATAACTAAGATGCTAAATATATGCTTCCTAGCCTCCATTCCATCAGTACGGATCAAAGTGCACACTTGTCCTCTTTTCCTGCGGGATAATTTAAACATATTTAGCCCCCCTAACTAGATATCAATTTTTATAATTATCCTCTTCGTCAATTTTTAGAAATTTCTTAATTTCCTCAATAGATTTACCTTCATCAATCATGTTTTGCACGTGCTGTGTAACTATCTCACTCACTACTTTAGTTGCTCTTTGTCTTGCTTGTAATCGTTGTTCCTCCGTTAACTCTTCCCAAGGAACTCCCCCTACTGTGAACTTTGTCATACTAACACCCCCATGTTTTAATTTATGATTTTTAAAGAATGTCCTATTACTGTTGTTCAGTAATCTATTTATCAATATGTACATGCTCTAGAATAAATTTCCCAGGAAAAAACACATCTGGTCCGGTACTATCTATTTCATTTTAAAAAGCTCATCAATACTACAATTTAAAATTTTTGCTAGTTCTTGTAATTTACTGCTTCTAGGTAGTGATTCTCCGGTTTCCCACATACTAACAGTAGATCTTGATATATTTAGTTTTAAAGCTAAATCTTCTTGAGTTAAGTTAGACTGTATTCTTAAAGCTTTAATGTTATTCATCTTGACTCTCAACTCCCTTCATGTCATATTTCTTGACTTAATTGTAATGTATTTTATTATTAATGTCAAGATAATAAACATATATTTTTTACAATTCTATTGCATGTCAACTTTTTTGACAATATAATAAATATATAGATACTATAAGGAGGTCAATCATGGAAAACCTAAAATTATTGAGAACAGAAAAAAAAGTAACTCAAAAAGAAGTAGCAGATTATTTAGGCGTTGCCCGTACTACATATACACAGTATGAGACAGGGGCAAGCGAACCTGATATAAACACAATTATTAAAATTGCAAACTATTTTGGAGTATCGTCAGATACCCTTTTGGGAATAGAAAATAACGAAATAGGCTCAGCTATAAAAGAAGAAAGAGAAAAACAAGGACTTAGTGTAAAAGATCTTGCTGAAAGTTTAGGAGTAACGTTAAAGGACGTTCTAGAATATGAAACAAATGGTATACCAGATGATGATAGATTAGAAGAAAAAATAGCCGAGGCATTTAACATGGACTCATTTGTTGAATTTTTAGATATTTATAATTTATATAATGAGGTTATCCCATCACACTTTGATGGTGACATCAAAGCATACGAAGATTTTAAAAAAGCATTAGCAAAAGACCAAGAGGACGATTCAAACACAAGACATGTAATAGATACTGTAGCAGCACACTTAGAAGGAAAGAACCTAACCCCTAAGAAAGTAAAATTACTTGAACAATATATAGATGCGCTATTTGATGAAGATGACGATTAGAGGAGGCCTAAGGGGGATGACATACGAAAGATTAATGATAGAATCAGAATATGAAGTGAAAATTAAAGAGAAATCACTAGAATATGGATTTAAAGGGCTGTATAAGAATGGGAAAGTAATAATTGATAGAAATTTAAAGGTAGCTGAAAAAACGTGCATTCTGGCCGAAGAGCTTGGCCACCATTACACAACTATTGGTAATATAATCGATCAGACTAAAATAGAAAATAGAAAACAAGAACTGAAAGCAAGACGTTGGGCAGTAGATAAATTAATTAGAGTTGAGCAATTTATAGATGCCTTTAAAGCTGGTGTTAGGAATCGTCACGAATTAGCTGAATTTTTAGAAGTGACGGAAGAATTTATCGACATGGCAATTGACCATTTTAAAGGTATTTACGGTCTATGCCACACAATAGATAATTACATAGTTTATTTCGAACCTTTAATTGTTTTAGAGAAGTTTTAGTAAGCCCCAAGGGGCTTTTTTAGTATAAGGGGGTATTTTATGATAGTAGCAATTTATTCAAGAAAATCTAAATTTACAGGTACAGGTGAATCTGTAGAAAATCAGATCACCGTTTGCAAAGAGTACATAAACAATCATTTTCCTAACTCTGAGATACTTGTATATGAAGATGAAGGGTTCTCAGGTGGAGATACTGATAGACCACAATTTCAAAAACTAATCAAAGATGCTGAAAATAGTAAGTTCAACTTGCTTATATGCTACAGATTAGATCGTATAAGCAGAAATATATCTGACTTTGCTAATACAATAGAAATGTTAGAAGAAAAAAATATATCTTTTGTATCCGTTAGGGAACAATTTGATACATCAACACCAATGGGTAGAGCTATGTTATATATTGCATCTGTATTCGCACAATTAGAACGTGAAACCATCGCAGAAAGAATCAAGGATAATATGTACCAATTAGCACGCACTGGAAGATGGTTAGGAGGCAATTCTCCTACTGGATTTGATTCAGAGCCTATTGTATATATTGATGAACATATGAAAGAAAGAAAAATGTATACTCTAAAAGCAATCCCTGGAGAACTTGAAATTGTAAAACACGTATTTGAAAAATACTTAGAATTACAATCCCTTGCTAAAGTTGAAGCATATTCATTCCAAGAAGATCTCATGAGTAAAAATGGAAAATATTTAGGTAAAACTGCTCTTAAATTCCTTCTAACAAACCCTGTTTATGCTAAAGGAGATAAATATATGTATGATTATTTTGAGAGCTTAGAAGCTAATATAGCCACTTCCAAAGATAAGTGGAACGGTACTAAAGGTATAATGGCATATAATAAAAGGTTGATTAAAAAAAATCGCCATATAAGAAATAAAGACCACTCCGAATGGATTGTATCTTTAGGAAAACATAAAGGAATTATCGATGGTAAGGATTGGATTAAAGTGCAAAAGTTAATGGAGAAGAATAGAGAAAAAGCACCAAGAAACGGAACTTCCAGAAGTGCTATGCTTTCCGGAATATTAAAGTGCGGTTTTTGTGGTTCTCCTATGCATATTAAATATGGACGGACTAATAAAGATACTGGTGAGAAGCTTTACTATTACACTTGTAGTTTGAAACAAATTTCCAAAAGGTCAAAGTGCCAATGCAAAAATCTCAACGGAGAAAAAACAGATGAACAGATTATTGATGATTTAAAAAATATTATAGATAACGGACTACTACAGTCAATAGATAAACAGAAAAAACAACTATCTAATAGAAAATCACAAAGCAAGACTATAGAAAAGCAAATAGAAAAGAATCAAAGATCAATAGACAACTTAGTTAAGCAGCTATCTGAAAATGAAAGTAGTACAATTACAAAATATATTATAGCTGAAATGGAAAAGTTAGAAAAAGAAAACAATAAACTGAAAACAGAACTTGAAAAGGATACTACTGCTGCTGATACTCTTAATCTTGAGATATTTAGAGATTCATTAATACATTTCAGAAACACTATTGATGATGTACCATACGATTTAAGAAAAAATATGATAAAAGCAATTGTGAATGAAATTGTATGGGATGGGAATAGCTTTGCTATTGATCTATTGCAGTAGCATTTTTGTATAGCAAGCATCATCTATCTGTAATACGCCATTGTTTAAATCTTCATTGTTTGCCATTATCTTCACTCCTTTTACTTATTATTCATAAGAACAAATAAAACATTTAAATTCCTACTTAATGTACAATATGAAGGAGGATTAATTTAGGTGCTAGTAAACAGTAATTTTTATTGTAATTTAGCATATATTTTAATGAAAAAGTCTTTATATATGTGTTATTTTGTCTTTCATACTATTGAAATAAAAATTTTAAAGGAAGTGATATTATGGCTTTTATACCAGGTTATGAATTTATAATTAAAAATAAACTTGGAATAATTTTTGATTTTTATTTAAATGAACAAAAGCATATTGAATATATAGTGTCTGATAATAAAGGTAAGTGGAAAGAAAAATATGTAGTTATTACAGAATTAACCGAGAATTTTTATGTAGAGATAGATGATAAAGATAATATACATATTATTAGCTTCCATAGTAATGGTAATTTATATTACAGTCAATATAATAATAAACAGTGGCAAAATCATTTAATTGCACAATATCCAGTATCAGAGCAAGTAATTTTGTATCCAACGATTAAGTATGTAAATAATCAAATTCATATATTTTATTATTTACTATATACAAGTGAAAAGAATAAAGCATATTTGCTTCATCTAAGCTTTGATAATAAAAATTATAAAACTAACCATATTACTACAGTATATTCACACTCCTATCTTAATCCTTTTAAAATTTTTAGCAAAGATGACGAAATCCTTATATTATATGGATCTGTAGTGAATGGTGTCGACCAAATATTTATAACTAAACTAAATATTTCAACTGGGAAGTTAGATAATTCTATAAGTCTTTCACATTCTAAAGATAAAAAAATATATATAGACGGATTATTAGATAATAATAAAACCTTGCATATTATTTGGAGTAAATATGACGAAGAACATTTAGTTGTTCAATATCTAAACATAGATACAAATAAATTAGATATTAAATCAGAGGACTTGAATCCTATTTCATTATCAAATCAATCAAGTTGCTCATTTCCAACATTAGTTTATTATAAAGAAATCTTATGGGCTATTTGGACAGAGGTGGGTAAAATAGTTTCCTGTTATTCCATTGATATGGGGAAAAATTGGTCTGAGTCTTTTATCCATGAAGATAGTAGAAAACTTAATTTTAAGCGTTATCGATATATATCAAATTCCAGTAATGATCTAGAAAGTATATTATGCGATGTTGTTTTTGGAAGTCTATATCCAAATATAAAGTTTTTAGGATTTGGAGGTGAGACTGATGATGACATACCAACAAGTTAATAGTACATTTCTACCTAAATCTAAAGATGAACAACCATATTTAAATAAGCAGGTGGCTCTAGAAGCTAACTTGATAACTTCGAAAGAAAATGAAGAATTATTATCAAAAATTGATGAATATAAAAATAAAGTAAGTGAATTAGAAAAAAAAATAGAATCAAAAACACAAGAAATTCATTCTTATAATAATCTTATTGTTAACCTTGAAGAGGAAATTAAGGATCTTAAGGATAAAAAAAATAAAAGTGATTGTACTCAGATAGAAACACTAAATAATAATATAATAAAGATCCAAGAAGAAAATATTAAATTACAAGAAGAGCTTACCGCACAAAGAGAGCACACTCAGCTACTTTATGTTCTAATGATGATACTAGTTATCATATAGAAAAATCCTTGCTAATATTTAAAATGTTTTCGAGTAAAAAGATGAAAAATTAACCTATTTCTACCTTTACGGTTAATTTTTCATCTTTATTGTTTTAACTATTATTTTTTCTTAACCAATTTAATGTATCTAATACATCATCCTCATTATAAATAGATGAATTTTTATTAAGAGTTCTTGGAATCACAACTATAGATCTGGTATATTTATCTATATTTTCGGAAATAATTAATTCTAAGACGGATAAAACTTTATGTATATATTTATCATCATACAAATATTTAGGCCTAACAAATAATGTAAAGCAATTGTACATAGTTTTATTAAAACTTTTATCTTCTCTAACATATATAAATTCTATTTCTTCTTCATCCTCATAAATAGCTCTATGCACTTCTATCATTTCTTTTTTTGATTGCCATTGGCTAATCATTGATTTTAAAGGTTCTGTTCTGCATATAGGTAAAAAGTCCCCTAAATCTTCAATATCCGTGGCCTCTGTTTTTAAATTACAAATACTAACTTCAGCTTTATCAGTTTCTACTTTAATTTTTATTATATCTGTAGATGTAAAAAGTAAAAATCCTAAATCATTTAATTGATTATAGGTAACATTAGAATTTTCAAGCAAAATATCTATACTATAACACTGGCTCTGTCTTCCAATTGATTGAACAAAATTTACAATATATTTAAGATTACCTATACTTTGATACTCTCTATATAAACTTAAAGCATAAATAAATATATATCTACCATATGGAGCATCTTCTTCACTAATATTTAGACCCATATATCCTAAAATGCGTTTTCCATCTGTAATTAAATAGAAATTTTCCTCATCATACAAATCTCTACTCTTATAATACTCAATTATTCTACTAAATTCTTTTGATAAAGCTTTATTATATTTTCTCAAAGGAAGTAGTAGTACTTTGTTAAATAAGTTACTGTTTTCTTTATGATAAGTATTTGAAGTTTCTAGATCAGTAAGTATTTTCTGAAGTGGTTTTTTTACTTTTTCTTCAATATAATTATGGTTCTGCCTTATGTTATGGTAATCTTGTTCAATAAGCATTGATATATAGCTTTGTAAGTCCATATCATAATTAATCGACTCTCTTTTCAGCCTTTCATAAGTTTCATCTTTTACTTGAATCTCTATATTTTTTATCATACTCTCCCCCCTTTCTACAATAGTATTTAAAAATAATTACTTTTATTACATAAAAGTCGTCTGAGACTATCGCACCTGAAATATTTCTAAACTACTACTTCTTTTAAAGTCTTAAACTATACTTTGAATAAACAAATAAAAAAAACATAAGGATATCACTTAGATATACTTATGTTTTTTTATTTTAATAGGAAATTATATTTTTATGAATATACTCACTTGTCATTAAGGATAGAAGTGCTCCATACCCAATGTTAAAGGTTATTTCATCTCCAACCTTATAGCTGATATTACAATCAGTAATATCAATAATTAAGTGATCACTACTTGCCCCTATTACTTCAATTTTTTCATCTACAGGTTCAATGCTATTGCTTCCTATATCTTGTCTTCCTATTGCTAAAATAGCTCTTTTCCTTATACCTTTATCTTCAAAAATAGGTGTATTTCCAAATGCGTCCATACCTATTTCCCCTATTGGCATAGATGGCTTGTTTTTAATTTCTATGATCTCTGCCACTAATCTAAAAGCATCATTATACGTATTAGTAATAAAATTACCATAGGCACTTTCTCTACCTAATAATAAGGATTCTCCTAAGCGCAAATTATTAATTCTTTCGGGTATTCTATCTTCTTCCAATAAGTAAATACTGCTAGAATTACCTCCACTAATAATCTCAAGAGTGGTATCTAACACTCGCTCGATAGTTTCCCCATATTCAACAAGTTTTCCTAAATTAGTTTTATTAGGGATAACTCCACCATAGCAAGTTAAGTTAGATCCTATACCTACAACTTTAATGTTTTTAAGATCTTTTAATATCAATAAAGCGCTCTCAAGTTCTTTATTATCAAAAAAACCTTCTCTTAAATCACCTAAATCTACCATTAGAATGATTTTATGCACTTTATTTAGTTTTTCAGTAGCATCATTTAGAGCTATAATTGTTTCAATCTCAGAGTTCAAACTAATATCTGCGTATTCAGCTGTTTCTTTTGCTTGACTAATCATAGGTAGTCTAAGCATTATTTTTTCCACAGGTATGTTGTTTAGCTTTTTTAAATTCTCTATTCGTGAATCCGCTAAATATTTTGCACCGCCATCTATAAATACTTGGGCAATTTCTGGTATACCACAAAATGCCTTTGTAACTGCCGCAATTTGAATCCCTTTTTCTTTACACATATCAGAAATTACTTTTGTATTATGTTTAAGCTTATTTAAAGATATATCTATCCTTGGATTCATATAATCACTCCTATTTAATATCCATACTTTGCTTCATTAAGCAAAGAGCTGCACCTGGATATCGTTTTGAAAGCACACCTAAGGAGGCCATAATATAATGGTTATCTATAAAAATGTCAACCTCTTCTTTGGGTAATAACAGTTGAGAACTGTTTCTTCTAATAGCTTCTTTTAATATGTTTATTCCATTTGGTAATCGGGTTAAAGCACCACCAGTTCCTACAACACACCTTACATTTGAAAGATCTTTTCCCTCTGCTACAGTGGTTTTTCCACCTGGTCCATATAAGTTTCTCAGCTTTCCTACATGTCTTTCTAGCGCAACTAATACCGCTTCTAAAGTTAATCTTTCAACAAATTTAATTTCATCAGCCGTTCTAGGAATGGGTTTTTTATCTATTACTAGTTTTTCTATATCAATTCCTAATTCTTTAGATAGCTTATCTTTTCCAATCTTTTCTACAATATTGGCCATATTTACGTAAACTCCTAGATCACCTTCAACCGTTCTTTTGGCAATTGGTTCTGGACTAAGCAAAATACGGTTTATTTCCTCGCTTCCCTCAGTTACGGAGTGTAGATCTGTAGTAGCACCGCCAACATCAAAAGTAATTGAGTCCCCTAAGTTTTCTTTAAACAGCATAGATGCTTCCATTACTGCCCCTGGAGTCGGAATTATAGGTCCTGTTATCATACTTCTTACCTTCTGCATTCCAGGTGCATGAACAATATGCTCCTCAAATACATCTTGTATGGCCCTTCTTGTAGGTTCAATATTCAATTGATCAATTTTAGGATATACATTTTCAACTATATACAACTTATTTTTTTTATCTGAAAAAATTTCTTTTATCTCTTCTTGATTTTCTATATTGCCTGCATATATTACTGGCACATCCAAATCTAGATCTGCAATTAATTCTGCATTATAAAGAGCTGTATCTCTTTCTCCGTAATCTACGCCACCAGCAATTAGAATAATATTTGGGTTAACTTCTTTTATTTTTTTTAGATCCGTTCTTTTTAACTTTCCTCCGGTGACCAAATGAATATTAGCACCTGCACCTAATGCAGCTTCCCTTGCAGCACGAACAGTCATGTCATAAACTAATCCATGGACAGTCATCTTTAATCCGCCAGCTGCACTGCTAGTAGCTAACATTTCATCATATTCAATATTATCTACATTTAAGTTTTTTCTTAAGTCTTCAATGGCTTCCTGAAGACCAATATTAACATCTCCTTCTAAAACTGAAGTTGGAGCTTGACCCTGCCCAACAAACCTTGGACAGGGTGTATTTATATTTTCAAATCCATTAACAACAGTAGTAGTACTACCTATTTCAGCTACTAATACATTAATCTTCATTTTCCATCTCACTTCTTTTCTTTACCAAGAATGTAGCAACATGAATGCCTTTTGAACCCCTTCCAAATCCAGCATCTACACCTTGTTTTACAGCAAGCTCTGGAGTAACTTGAGTACCCCCACAAAGTATCATTATTCTATCACGGATTCCTTTTTCTATGCATAGTTCATGAATACGTCTCATGTTTTTATAGTGAATTTCATCATGACTAATTATAGTTGAAGCTAAAATGGCATCTGCATTTAATTCTATAGCAGCATCTACTAGTTTTTCAATTGGGACAGAAGTTCCAAGATATTCACATTCAATACCATATTTTTCGATACCACCATGTTTAATATCTATTATTTCTCTAAGCCCTACAGAGTGCTCATCTTCCCCTACTGTTCCTGCAACTATTTTCATAGGTTTCTTTTCTATATTTTCTCTTATTTGTTCATCTGACATAATTTCTGGCTCTGGAGGAATAACTAAAGAAGCTGTATCAATAGTAAATGGTACTCTACCCTTTAGTTCTATCCTTGTTCCTTCTGCTGGATGCATAACCTCTTTATGAATAACTTCTACATCTTCAAGTCCCATTTTTTTAGCCATTTCAATAGCAGCAAACTCAGCAACTCTTCTAGTAGTAGGCATAAATAGGTTCATCATAATATAGCCATCCCCTGCCCACTCTACTTCTGGTTTAATTTCAGTTGTCTCTCTTAATGCTTTAATTTCTTCTAATCTAACATTAACATTGTCTGTCTCATCCAGTTCATCTATATATACAATTTTTTCAGGTACTTCTAAGGTACTTCCACCTATTAATTTAGATGGATCTTCTTTATCTCCACTGTATTGCTCCACATTATTATATCCAAAGTGAGCTGTAACTGGAGCAAAGTAATCTTCATCTCTTTCAAATACTGTACCAGCACCAACTCCTCCATCGATCTTTCTAGCTATTCCATCTCCATTTCTCTCTGGATATTGACCAGAATCTACGAAGAAGCCTTCTTCAACAGCTTTAAAGAATCCACCTACTTCTAATACTTCTTCCATAAATAGAACTGCTCTTTCCTTTAGCTCCCTAACTTTATCTCGTAAGAAACCTTCATCTTTTAATTCAATCATTTCCATTAGTCCATCCATACCAACTAATGCTTGTTTAGCCGTATCTATTGCTTCCATATTGTAAATATGCCATGGAACATTTCTACCTTCATCAGGAGTGATTGTAGATTGAATTTCAGCTCTTGTAAGTCTTGAAATTAAAAGGTTAAGTACATGGGTTACTGTAGCTTCTCTTGTAGAAGATTCCATATACTTTGTATTCATTTGAGCTCTCATTTTATAATCTTTAAATACTTCCCTTAATGCAACAGCATAAGGTAGGTCTAATTTTAAACAGTTTGCTGGAGGTGCAGTAGGTGGTACTGTAGATAGACAAATATTTTCTTTTTTCATTCCTACCTTTGCAGAGTACATAGAGTTTAATGCGTGTTGAACCATTAACTCTGGCATAACCTTCCAAGCTTCTCTTGCTGTAGCGTTAGCATTGTGAGCGCCGTCAATTTGTGCAATATCGGCCCAAACCATTAACCTCTTAGCTTCAGCAGCATCAACAAAAGATCTTATCATGTTAACATTTCTGTAAAGCACGTTGTATTGAGGGTCCTGGTGAGCACCATTTACTCCTTCTTCTGCAAACATAACAGCAATTTCAGGTCCCGCTACACCACTAATATATGAATGATAATTAATCGGTCTTCCAACTTCTTCTTCAATAAAATCCAATGCCTTTCTTTGAGCTCTAACTTGTTTTCTAGTAATTGGAATACCACCAATACCTTGAGGTGTTCCTTCAACTAATCCATCGAAGTGACTTTGTCCGGCAGTTCTAATTACCATTATATGATCTGCTCCATGCCAAGCCGCCATTCTCATTCTTCTTATATCGTCTTCAAATCTTCCTGAAGCAATTTCAGTTGTAATAACATTATTTGGTTGAGGATCTATATCTCCAAAGTATTTTGCTGATGGAAGGGGAATACTGTTTTTTAATGGAGTAGATGCATCATTGAATGTGAAAGGACCCATTTTTAAATCTTTTTCTTTTTTTCTCCAAACCCATCCACGTCTTTTAGGTGTATATTTATCTAAATCTTTAAGTATATTTTTAACATCTAATTTTTCATTTGGCTTTAACTCCATTATTTATCCCCTCCTTTAAAAAGATTAACAGCATCATCCCAGTACTTACCTTCTGCTAAAGCAAGACCAGCTTCTCTTACATCTATATTTTTATCTTTTGCTACTTTATATACAACATGTCCTGCACCTTTTCCCATTAGTCCTCTGTCTATAACTCCTTCAACAATAGCTTTGGCTTCTATACTTGAAAATCCCATTCTTAGTAAAACAGATCTTTCAATTGATGGGGATGTGTTCTTTGTAGCAAGGTCGATTAATGGATCTACTATTTGTTCTGCTAACTGCCAAAATTTTTGCTCTAGTTGTTCATCTGTTAAATCTTTTAAATGTGCACTACGCACCTTAAAATCATCAGCTCTTTTCATTAATTATTGCACCTCCAAAATTTAACTACTCTTTTATATTTACTCCAAGATTATTAAGTGTCTTTTCTACAAACTCTTTGGAAGCCTTACAATCTTCCATAATGAATTTAACATCTTCACCGCTAATTTCTTTAACTTGCTTTTGATCTATACAATTTCTAATATAAGAAGTTCTTAGTTTATTTAAATCAATTTCATTAGCTTTAATTTGTGATGGATGAGATGGTAAAATTATATTCTTACCTTGTACCTCATCTTGTGGGTTGCCAAAGAAAATCTCTATTCCATTTTCTCTTGCAAATGATAATTGTGGCTGAATATGTTTTCCAGCTCCAGTATATTCAGTTTCTTGTACTACAATAATTTGATCTTCTTTTAGCTCTTGGGCTAGACTAAATGCAGCGGCTAAAGAAGTGTTACCTGCTGGCCCTCTCTCGAGTCCCTCTAATTGTGCTAATGCTTCTGTCATGTAGAATACTTCTCCTTGGTTTACAAGAACGTATCTATCCATATATCTTAAAGGTCTTGCAGCAGAACGAGGAACATCAGAACGATCCGGCCATGTTGAAAAAGGTATTCCAAAGCCTGTATGACCAGTTGTAAAAGATTTTTTATTAAATAACTGATCACTGGCCATATGAAGCCCTTTCAAATTAACACTAGCTCCCACTACTTGTGTTTTTTCAGCTCCTGCCTTTATTAATCCTCTTGCAGTACCAGTTAAGTTTCCGCCCCCAGCGTTAGTACAAACTACCACATCAGGGTCACGTCCTTCTCTTTCTCTAAACTGCATTGCTAGTTCATATCCTAAAGTTTCTACTCCTGCAATTCCAAAAGGAGTGTATAATGATGCATTAAAATAACCTGTTTCTTCAAGCAGTTTTAAGAATGTATAAAAAAGTTCTGGACCTACAGTCAGCTGTACTACTTCTGCTCCATATGCTTCACATTTTCTTGCTTTTTCAATAATTTCAGGTTGCCCTTTCCCGGTGCTATCATAACACTCTTGAACTATAATACATTTTAAGCCATGCATTGCAGCTTGACTTGCAACTGCAGCACCATAATTACCGCTGGTTGCCGCGATTACACCCTTGTATCCTAATTTTTTAGCATGATATACAGCATTAGCTGCTCTTCTAGCTTTAAAGCTACCTGAAGGATTAGAAGCTTCATCTTTAATAAAAATTCTTGCACCATTTCCTTTAGGAGCAAATTTTCTAGCAAGAGCTGTTAAATTTTTAAGTTCTAGTAAAGGGGTATTACCTACTCCAGTGCTTCCTTGAATCTCTTGCATCTCTTCAAGAGTATATCCTGTCTCTTTCATCATTTTCTCATAATCAAAGGCTATTCCGCCAGATTCAAAAGTAGCATAATCTATCCCTACAGATTTTTTCATAATTTCACTACGTCTCGACATAACTGCTTCGTAACTCATATCTTTATTCATTATCTGCACCTCCCCAAAGTACTTCTTTTAATTGGAGTCCAATTTGCAGAATTTCAGGTACAAACTTCCCAAAATCATGGTCATAGTGTGGATTTACTTCTATTAAAGTACCTTTAACGTAACGACCTGTTATAGTTTTAATTTCTACTGTTTTTCCTATTTCTCCATCTTCCATTAAAAAACCCTTGGTCCACATTTCTAGTGGTACTTCTTTTGTATCTTCAGGTAAGTTTGTTGCTCTATCATTAGGCATAAGAACAATATAGTGTATTCTTACCCAAGCTCCTTTTTTTACTACCATAAAAAAACTCCTACCTTTCTATAATATCTCTCATGTCACCCATTATAGCTCTTGGAACAGGTAAATCTAACATTGTTTTGAGTCCAGGTCTTGCATTGATTACATGCGGAATCATATTTACGCACATAGATATAGTACCAATACCACCAGGAATTTCTGGTTTAATTTCCATAGATATATTAGGTGTACCTTTAATCCAAATATAATCTCCTGTTTCTAGGTTTTCTTTTTCAGGTAAAATTTGTTGTGGATGCTCCATTTCAATTTTCATCTCTCCATCAACATAAGCATATCCACATTGGCGGCATCCTGCTACATTTCCTGGCTCTACCTTTGCATAAGGTGTTTCACGGTAAACATTTGATACTATAGCTTCCCTTGTTTGATCGATTTTTTCTACTTCCCAACCAATACCATCAGCTACCATTCTAATAGATTCTGGAAAACCAACATGACCAGCTACTTTGCCGTTTTTTACACCTTCTTCAAAGTCCTTAACTGTTAAACCAACACCTTGCTCTACCATTACGGCATGCCCAAACGGAGATAAGTCGTTTACTCTAGCTGCTTTAATATGTTCAACATTTTCACATGTTCCCGTTAATGCCAAAATCAATAAGTCTAATACAAATCCAGGATTAATACCAGTACCTAAAACTGTTACTCCATTTTCCTTAGCAATTCTATCTAGTTCTTTGGCAAGCTCTGGTTCTTGTGCCTCAGGATATGCCATTTCTTCTGCTGTAGATATTACATTAATTTTATTTTCTAGAATAAATTTTATTTTATCGAAAGCACCTCTTGTAAAAGAGTCAGTTGCAAGTAATGCAACATCGGCTTTTGTATTTTTAACTATTTCCTCAATATTATCTTTAATAATTACAGGCTTATCCCCTTCACTTTTAACACCGATCACTTCATACATATCTTTTCCTACTCTATGTTCAGCTTTATCGCATACTCCTACAATTTCTACACCTTTTTTATTTACTAACATTTTAGCCATACCACTACCCATTGCTCCAAAACCCCAAATTATTACTTTGATATTTTCCAAAATGATCCCTCCATTTTTCGAATTATTAGTCAACTTTAAATATATGCAAAATACGAGCCAATTTTAAATAAAAAACATCAATCTGCATTTTTCAACAGTCTTGCAGTATATTTATTTTATTTTTATAACATGATCTTTAAAAAAGCGCAAATATTCTTGCAGTACATGCAAATATATTTGCGCTTAGTTATATAATAAGTCTAAGTATTAATTTTTTTAAAATTTACTCGTATAATTTAAATCTTTGGCAAAGATTTTTTACCATTTGAGAAACTTCGTCTATTTTTTCTGGATTGTCTATAATAGTACCTATAATGTCTGCAATAGTTGCCATATCTTCTTCTTTCATTCCTCTTGTAGTAACAGCAGGAGTTCCAATACGAACACCACTTGTTACAAATGGACTTTGAGGATCGTACGGTATAGTATTTTTATTAACTGTAACACCTACTTCGTCTAATAACTTTTCAGCATCTTTACCAGTAATATTTTTATTTCTTAAGTCAAGCAATAGTAAATGATTATCTGTACCACCAGATACAAGATTAAATCCTCTCTTCATCAACTCTTCTGCAAGTTTATTAGCATTTTTAATGACTTGTTGTTGATATTCGTTAAACTCTGGAGATAATGCCTCTTTAAAAGCAACGGCTTTGGCAGCTATAACATGCATTAGTGGACCACCTTGTAACCCTGGGAAAATTGCTTTATCAATCATCTTAGCATGTTCCTCTTTACATAAAATAGCTCCGCCTCTTGGGCCTCTTAAAGTTTTATGTGTAGTTGTAGTAACAAAATCCGCGTATTCACAAGGATTTTCATGTAATCCAGCAGCAACTAAACCTGCAATATGAGCCATATCTACCATTAGATATGCTCCTACTTCATCAGCAATCTCTCTAAATTTCTTAAAATCAATCTTTCTAGGATATGCACTAGCGCCAGCCACAATAAGTTTTGGCTTAATTTCATTAGCAATTCTTCTTACCTCATCATAATTAATTAAATGAGTTTTTTCATCAACTCCGTAATCAACGAAGTTATAATATGTACCAGAAATATTAACTGGACTACCATGAGTTAAGTGTCCACCATGGGATAGATTCATACCTAAAACTGTATCACCAGGTTTTAGTATAGCAAAATATACACCGATATTGGCATTAGCTCCTGAATGAGGTTGTACGTTAGCATGATCAGCATTAAATAGTTTTTTTAGTCTATCTCTTGCTAAATCTTCAGCAACGTCTACTTCTTCACAACCACCATAGTATCTTTTTGCTGGATATCCTTCAGCATATTTATTTGTTAATTGGCTTCCCATAGCTTCCATTACTGCTTCTGTAACAAAGTTCTCTGATGCAATTAATTCTATGTTATTTCTTTGTCTTTGTGTTTCTTTTTGAATTACCTCATAAATTTCTGGATCACTGACCTTTAACATGTTAAAATTCATTAGTCCTTCTCCTTTCGTTTTTGAAATATTCTTAATTTCACTTTCTATTATAGTTTTTTTACATATATTTTACAAGATATTCTAATACTTAATTTACTCTATATATTTTACTATTATATACTACCCTTTTTCACAATAATTAATAATCTTTTATTTATCAACAATGCCCTTACATTTCTAATTACAATCTGGTATAATATTGCTCTTGGAGGTGACGTTATGGTTTCTGTTAATCGCAAAAAAACATTAATAATGGCTCTATATGCAGGAGAAATAATGCTTAAAAATGGAGCTGAAACATATAGAGTAGAGGATACAATAACTAGATTATGTAAATCAAGAAATTTTCCATACGTAGAGGCTTACGTTACTCCTACAGGTATTTTTGTATCCGTAGACAGTAAAGGAGAATCTCAGGATGAAATTGTAACCTATATTAAACGTATAAAGTCTAGGGGCATTAACTTAAATAAAGTTGCTGAAGTAAATAACTTTTCAAGACGTTTTGTTGAAAGCAATATGCCCCTAGATGAAGCATTGGCAACATTAAAAGCAATTGATAATTTAAAACCTTTCTCACAGCATGTGGACGCCCTACTAGGTGGAGGATTATCTGGAGCGTTTTTTGCACTACTATTCGGCGGGAACCTACCAGCATTCTTAGGTGCTTTTATAGCTGGTAGTATTGTAATCTATACTTTATCTAATTTAGCAAAAACTGAGTTTCCACCATTTTTATCAAATATTTGTGGAGGTTCTGTAGCAGCTTTAGTGGCTATTATACTTTCTTATATTAGTTCTTTAATAAATGTAAATTTAGATGTAGATATAGTAATAACAGGCGCTATTATGGTAATGGTTCCTGGAGTTGCTATTACAAATGCAGTGCGGGACTCAATTGCTGGCGATCTTGTATCAGGTCTTGCTAGAGCAGCAGAGGCAGTAATTATTGCTACTTCAATTGCTGTTGGCGTGGGTTTTATTTTAAAGCTTTGGCAAATTGTACTTGGAGGTAGTTTATTATGATGGAATATATAACAAACTTTATATATGCTTATCTTTCTACTATAGGCTTTGCAGTATTGTTTAATGTTCCTAAGTCTTCATTTATTAAATCTGGATTCGCTGGTGGATTAGGTTGGGTTATTTATATCTTTACTAAAAATTTATCTGGATCTATTGTCGGAGCTACTTTTGTAGCTTCTCTGGTAATAGCAATAATAGGTGAGATCTTCGCAATTATAGATAAAAATCCTATTACTGTATATATCATCCCAGGAATTATTCCATTGGTCCCTGGATTTGGTCTATATAACACAATGCGTTCCATTGTAGATAGAAGATTTGACCTGGCTGCTAATCACGGTACTGAAGCGCTTTTAATATCTGTATCAATTGCTGGTGCATTAGTAATAGTACTTTCAATAAATTCTTATAGAAGACAAAGGCAAAGACTAAAGCAATAATCGGGTAGGAGGAAAATAAAATAAGTAATAAAGGAACATAGCGAGAACCGCATGACAGACAGAGATACCTATATCGAGCGATTCAAAGATTCCATTTATTCGCACCTTTTATTACGAACCTTCTTTCCCGAAGCCGTATCATGGGGCATTTGTTGTAGCGGACTTGGGGCCAACTTGGCCCCAAGTCGCTTGACTTTACCAATTTATAACTTGTTACCATTTTGGTAACTCAACATAAAACCTTATCCTATCTTTATCTGTGGGAATACCATTCACTACTTCCTGCCATTCACCATTTTGGAATACTTCATATTGTTCAAAAGCGCAGGGCAATCCGTTTGCAGTAGCTATATCGCTGCTATCCATAAGCTGAAAATGCAAATGCGGGGCAAAGGAATTACCGGAATGTCCCACTCTACCAATAACCTCACCTTTTTTTACACTCTGACCAACTGTAACCTGAATAGACCCTGTTTGAAGATGGACTAAGGCAGCATATACATTGTCGCCACATTCCATAATGATGTAGTTGCCAGCAACTGATTGTACGTCATCTTTTTTTGGATCGAAATAATGAGCATTTTTATAGGCGTTAGACATATCTGAAAGCAAATTCGTTCGTGCTCGTTCTTTATAACCATCCTCTGCTCGGACAACGATCCCGTCGCAAGGTGCATATACATCTTGGCCCCAACAGTAATAATCACTTAAGAGAACCCCAAAAAGAAGATATTGCGGCAAGCTAACGCGATAGGCGGGCCAGCCCGTTCTTGCCCAATCCACTTGTATAAAATCATAAGCATATCTTGTTCCTAACTGGTCTGTTCCGTGGCTTGGAATTTTTGTCCCTGGGGTGTTAGGAGAGAGCCATTCTCCCCTCAAAGGAAACTCTACAATTATCGGCTCACGCGCTTCAATCATCTCATTGCTCCCATCCGCCCATTCTTTATCTACATTATTCAAAATAACAAGTGCTACTAAGGCAAGTGCCAGTACGATACTAATACGCGCAGACATGGGCTTTTTCCCATTCCACATTGAAACTCGCATTTCCAAACCCCTCATTCATTGCTTGACGTATAGAAAATTTTCCTAAGTTCGTCAAAGTATTCGTCAAGTGTTGAAACAATACGCTCATAATCCAGATTTGAAGCTTCAGAATTTCTAATATCATCCAATATTTCATTAGTAAATCCAACATTAGCCCAAAAGATAAATTGTTTGCACTTTTCAATATTCAACCCTGCTCTAAATTTAGATTCATCTATCATGTCAAATATTTCAGTACCGCATGAAGATTGCTTTTTGCTAGCTCTTTCCTCAAGTTCTTTGTTTATTTCCTCAGAGTCAGTTGCAATAGAAAGTTTGTTAAACTCAAAAATCCAAGGATACTGTTTTATCAATTCAATTTGAAGAAGATACGATTGACGTAGCCTATCAAAAATGTCTTTTTCGGTAAAATCCATTCGCATAAAGTATTCTTTATTAAGAAGTTCGGTGAAGTAGTCATACACAAGCAGAAAAAGTTCCTGTTTATTGTTTACATAATGAAACATCAGGGCTTTAGAGATCCCTGCTTCTTTTGCAATTACATTTGTTGAAGCATTGTCAAATCCTCTTAGTACAAATTCTTTCAACGCCGCATTCAAAATAGCGTCGCGTCTTTGATGTTCTAAATCCAATAATTTTGTAGGCATATTTAATACTCCTTTGACAATCTAACTTGGTATTTACCTGTTAGGTCAATATCATTATACCGCCATTTACCTAAAAGGTCAATAAATAAATTTTACTCTCACTTAACGCTATCTCAACGCTTTAGTAATAAGATACTTCTTGTCTTCTTGCTCCTTTTTGCACAGGATATAATCCAAGTAAAATGGTAATGAGCCTATTAGGTAATAAGAATTATCCTCTACACATTATCTATAATATTTGGCTTGTGTTAGCGGGGATTTTATTTTTACTTAGTGCTGTAAACCTATATATACTATTTGCCCCTATATCGAAAACACTTGCTATCTGTTTAACAGTATCACTCGCAGTTTATGCCATTGGTGCATGTATTTTGTCTGGATTATTTTCTGTTGGAATAACAAAAAAATTAATGACAATGCCGGAAAAAATTCATGGCTATGGCTCTGTAATTGGCTTTTTTGTTTTGCTTTTTGCGCCGCTCATTCTTTCTTGTATGCTGTTTAAGATGCGTGATGTAACATTTGCTGTAATTGCGTTATTATGCTTTTTCCTTGCGGTAAGAAGTTTTGCCCTCTTTATAATGGCCGATAAAACAAGATTTTTAGGTGCGTTTATAGAAAACGAGGGAATATGGCAAAGACTATGCCTGCTATTTGTGTATCTCCCATTTACAGTATTATCTATCAGACAGTTAATTTAAGTGAAATGAGGTGGCTCTATGACTGATGACTGATGAATGGGTAATGTGTCCAGTTTGTCAAAATAAGACGCAGTTGAAAATTCGAGAAGATACAATACTTGAAAACTTTCCTCTATTTTGTCCGAAGTGCAAGCAGGAAACCATAATCACAGTACGATCGCTTGCTACTACTTCATATCCTCTAATTAGTCTTGTTATAACATTGTCTTCTTGGTCGGTCTCTACTAGAATATTTTCTTTGTGGAATATAAATTTAGTTAAGCGTTCATTTTCTTCTATTTCTGCTCTTAAGCCTTCTGCATCGTATCGGTTAACTTGTATATGACTTTGATGGGTTATTACTTTTGTTTGTTGATTTAATGGGTTATATTCATACGTTGTTGTTCTTTTTGGCCCTTTTTGTTCTATTATATTCCCTTGGGCATCGTATGTAAAGGTTGTTGTTCCTTAGGTTTGGTACAATTGTATTATCTGATTTTTGCTGTTGTAAATATATTTTTCTATTTCTTTTTCTGTTGTTTTGGTTAGTTGGTTGCCGTTTTGTTATAAGTAAAGCTTTCTTTTCTTCTGGTGTAGCTGTTATCTTCTTTGATTGCTTATCTATTATGTTATATCTATCTAAAATTTCTATTGATATTCAAGTATTACAATGTCAACTACTTCTTTTAATCTGTATATATTTTTAGCGTATTTCTAATTGGTACATTCTTATCTTCAATATATGAGATTTTCTCTTTATGAAGTATTCTTGTTATTTTTTGAGTATTTTTATTTACAGTTACATCTATTACTGATATATTTGTTATCTATCTTGATTAGTTTAATGTTGTAATAATATTTATTTTACTGAAATAGATTTATTATCTATTTCAATCTTTTATTTTTCTTATCAGCCTTATGCTCCCTATCCCTGTAAACTTTTTCCTCTTTCCTTTTTTCTCTACTCAGCTATCTTATTTATACGTTCCACTTTTTACATCCTTTTTATTTATAAATTTATTTATCTATTTCTAAGATTTTACCTTACACATATATTATTATGAATTCCATTAAATTTTAAGTCGAATTATTGAGCCTAGGTATTCATAGCTTATCAAGTTACACATCCCTTTTATCCTTATTTTACTTGCTCCTAAGGGTATTAGTATTGATTAGTTAGGATTTTCTTTATCAGATACTTGTATCTGTTGAACTACTAAAAAGTTTTAATTCCATATCCTCTTCTATTAAAACAGAAAATATCGACACTATTGCAGTATCGATATTTCAGTTACAACGATATTTTCTTTTAATTTAAGGGAAAGGGGATAATGTAGATAGTTTTTTTAAAAATATTTTTAGTTTAATCAACATTGATTTACTTTTTAAATTTATCTACCAATCTTCCTCCCCTTGCCCCCTACTCACTACATTATTTAGATTATGCATTGTATCTTACTGCTACTTTTATTGATTTTATTAGTATCTTTCAACATATAGTTTTTTGCAGTATATTTTTTATTTATTTTGCATCTACTTTAATTTAATATATCTTATTCTTTAATCTCTTCTACATATTCTAAAAATAAATCTTGTAACTCACTATCAGTATCATTATCATCTAAAAATAATTTTGGCTCAACAGCACATCCATTAAGTGTACTACTTCCATCAATTATACCTAGTATATTTGAGATTGTATCTATCATTGTTTGCTCAATAATATTAATCAAAACCTCTTTATTTTCTTCTGATAAACTATTATAAAATTTTAATGATTGTTTCCAATATTCATCACTTGCCTTATCTATGTTGGTGTTATCAAATAAATTTTTATATAGCTTTTTATTTTCTTCTACTACACTTTTATAAATACTTTTGATAAAAATTTCATTCATTTTACTTCCTCATTTCCGGATACAATTTTTTATTCATTTCAATTAACTCTTGTAATTTTGAGTTTGGAATATCTGGATAAACCCTCCTTAATTCTTTTATATCTCTTGCAAGTAATTGTCTTGCACTAGTTATTCCTTTTGTACTTCTTGATACTATACCATTTTCTCCTTTGATTGTATGTCCTACTTTAGGAACGTTTATCGCTGGTGCAGTCATAGGGTCATAGTCTTCAACTAAATTTTTCATTGCCGCTTTTTGACCTACATGATGTGCATCAAGACCTTCTACTCCTCTAATATCTTCATATGCACCGACTTGATATTTAGCTTCATCCGTCCCCTCATTTTGTACATTACTATCATTCCCAGCACTATCCATCAGCTGCTCTTTTTACTCACATCCGTTATATCCACTAGGATCATAATAATTAACTGGATTGTTAGCACAATAGGCATATAGATTTAGTCCATCTCCTCTATAGACGTCTTCTTGGGTAAATCTTCCTATAATTGGGTTGTAATATCTTGCTCTTAGGTAGTATTGCTGAGTAATAGCATCGTACTGTTGTCCTGTATAGGTTATTCGGTTATGTATATTTTCTTGTTTTGTTAGTACATTTCCAAATGCATCATAGGTATAGGCATTTTCTATTGTTTGGTTTTCATCGGTTATATACAGGGTACTTCCTTGTTCATCTTGACTATAATAATAGTGATTTGTTTTATTTTCCTCTGAAGGGTTGATAGATAGATCACTTGCTACTACCTCATATCTCCTAATCAGCCTTGCTATAACATTATCTTCTTTATCTGTCTCTACTAGAACATTTTCTTTAAGGAAGATGAATTTAGTTAATCTTTCATTTTCTTCTATTTTTGCTCTTAGTCCTTATGCATCATATCGATTAACTTGTATATTTCTTTGATGGGTTATTACCTTTGTTTGTTGATTTAATGGGCTATATTCATATGTTGTTGTTCCTTTTGGTCCTTTTTCTTCTATTATATCCCCTTGGTCGTTGTATGTAAAAATTGTTGTTTCTTGAGTTTAGTTCAGTTTTATTAGTTTTTTACACTGAAGGTTTCTACGTTGTTCTCTCCCTTCGGGATATAGGAGGATAGAAACATTATCTCACAATTTATTGTCCAATAAAATATGGAGTTGTTGTTAACTATAATCTATATCTTTCAAAACCTATGTATCTTAATACAATATCTATTAAAAAATATTTCAATCCTTTTATACCTCCTATTAAAACACAAAATCTCAACACTGCTGTAGTATTGAGATTTCAGTTAAACCTATATTTTCTTTTAAATTAGTGTCAAAAGTGGCTAAGGTGGTAAATATCTTTTAAAAAGTATTTTTAGTTTCATCAATTTTAAATTACTTTTTAAATTTTATCTACCACACTTCTCCCCGCACACCCTATTCACTGCATTATTAATATTATGAGTTTACTTATCCTCAAAATTTTAACATACAGCCTAACAAAATTAATCAACCCCAAAAAACTGTTATATAATTTTGTATTTAATTTGTCTACTTCATTGCACTAAGTATTTTAACTTTTATTAAAGATACTATTGATTTTTATGTAAAAGTTCTCTAGTCTTCATTAATATTTTTCCCAACATATTTTTTCCTGTTCCATCTTCACCACATCCCCAATAGGTGCTATTTGGGTAGCTACAAGCAGATGTTACTCGTATATTTTCCCAACGTAGAGCAATGTGGCAATAAAATTCCAGTTGATATCTTTAGGAATCTCCTGTTTTGTGTTGCTATAATAACCTTCCATATCTTCAACCCATGATTGTATTGATTCAAGATACGAAAAGACATGTTTATCTTCCCAATCATCTGGATTCTCGTTAATATCTTTTAGAAGCACGTTGATAAATTCAATAAAATCCTCTTTATTTTTGACATTCTTCAAAATCTCATTCATCTTCTATCCTCCAAAGTTTATTTTATTGTAGTACTTTGTCCATTACCCAATTTTAATTTGATTGATGTTCCACCATTTTTAGTAGTCATCTTCCACATTTGGTCAGCAACTTCTTGCGGAGTTGCCCATTGAACAGGAATATTATCCAATTCAGCTCCTTTAAAACCTGCAAGTCGCCTATGATCTAATGTCCATATTTTTCCAGTTTCATCTTTCCACACCTTGATTGTAGGGAGATCTTCAGGCTTAAGGGTGCCATTTTTCAATGCATCAATATTATCTAAAACAGTATGACTTCCTGTCTGATTCTTTATAGAGCTCTGCATAAAGTGGATATCCTTTGGATTAAGTGTTTCGTCCCCACCCTTAACAGCGCCTCCCGAATCCTTATTACTATCATTCGCAGGATTAGACATAGTCTGCTCTTTTGGGTCACATATCCCTCCCTTAAGTTTTTCATACCCACTAGGATCATAATAATTAACTGGGTTGTTAGCACAATAGGCATACAGGTTTAGTCCGTCTCCTCTATAGACGTCTTCTTGGGTAAATCTTCCTATAATTGGGTTGTAGTATCTTGCTCTTAGGTAATATTGCTGAGTAATAGCATCGTACTGTTGTCCTGTATAGGTTATTCGGTTATGTATATTTTCTTGTTTTGTTAGTATATTTCCAAATGCATCGTAGGTATAGGCATTTTCAATTACCTGCTCTTCATTGGTTATATACAGGGTACTTCCTTGTTCATCTTGACTATAGTAGTAGTAATTCATTTTGCATTTTTCTGAGGTGTTTTTCTCTATTTTGTTTTCTTCCAAAACATTGGTAAGATCACTTGCTACTACCTCATATCCCCTAATTAACCTTGCTACAACATTATCTTCTTTATCTGTTTCTACTACAACATTTTCTTTATGAAAGATGAACTTCGTTAACCTTTCATTCTCTTCTATTTCTGCCCTTAGGCCTTCTGCATCGTATCGATTAACTTGTATATGACCTTGATGGGTTATTACTTTTGTTTGTTGATTTAATGGGTTGTATCCATATGTTGTTGTTCCTTTTGGTCCTTTTTCTTCTATTATATTCCCTTGGTCATCGTATGTAAAGGTAGTAGTTCCTGAGGCTTGATGCCATTGTATTATCTGATTTTTACTATTATAAGTGTATTTTTCTGTTTCTTTTTCCATTGTTTTACTTATTCTGTTACCCGCCTTATCGTAAGTATAGCTTTCTTTTCTTCCGTTATAGCTGGCTTCTTTTAGTCGGTTTAATGGGTCGTAACTGTATTGCACTTGGTATTTTGGGCCTATTTTTTCTAGCCGGTTGCCGTTTTGGTCATATTTGTAGCTCTGGTCTATTAGGTCTTCTCCTGTGCTTGTTTTTGTTAATATTCGACTTATGTTGTAGTACTTATCATAGCTGTATTTAGTCTTTAAGCCGTTTTTGTAGGTGATGTTTTCTATTTCCCCACGGGCTGTGTAGCTGTAGTGGGCTATTATGTTATTTTTCTCGTCTAGTATTTGTTTTAGTCTGTTATTTTGATCGTAAATATATTTTGTTGTTTTTCCTGTTATATCTTTTATTGTAGCAATTTGTCCATTTTTATTATAGGTGTATTCTATTAGTTTTTTTCCACAGGTGGATTTGCTTTGTAATCTACCTTCAATGGTATAAGTATATTTGTAGGCAAAGCCTCCTGTTTTCGCTGTTTCTAGTCTTCCTTTACTGTCGTAAGTATAGGTTCTTCTAATGATGCTTTTCTCTTTTTTATCTGCAATTTTTTCTTCTGTTATGTTACCATCTATGTTGTAGCTAATTTCTTTTCTATTTCCGTTACGGTCTATATGGATTTTTAGTCTTTTTTCTTCATCATAGTAGTAATATTCGCTTTTTCCTTCTTGATCTATAACTTCGCTTACTTTATTATAGCTGTTGTAACGGTAGGTAATCGTGTTGCCATTGCCATCCGTTGTGCTGGTTATATTGCCAGCGTAATCGTAGGTGTATTTTTCTATACTTCCATCTGCTCCTGTTATTTCTGTAATTCTTCCCCATCCATCTACTTTATATTGGGTTTGTTGTTGGTTTCCATCTTTTACTCCTATAATTTGTCCTCTCGCATTATAGTCGTAGCTTTGTAATGGTTTTTCTTCTTGACTACTGGTAATATACTGTATTTGGTTGTCTGGAGTATAGGTGTAGTTGATTGGATTTCCTAGAGCATCTTTTTGTGTCTTTAGGTTTCCTACTGGGTCATAGATATTTTGTTGTGTTTTTTCTCCTAGACTATTGGTTATGGTTTCTACTGATCTTTTATAATTATAGGTATAGCTTGTTCCTAGACCATCGTCGGTTTCTGGGTTATAGTTTTCTGGTAATATTTCTTTTATGAGTCGATCATTTTTGTCGTATTTATATCTTATTGTTCCTCCTTCTGGTGTTTTTATATGGGTCAATCTGTCTTTTAAGTCGTAAGTATAACCATATTCTGTATCTTCCTGACCTTTTGCCTTCTCTATTACTTTAATAATGTTTCCTACTGCATCATAGGTATAGCTAGTGATTCGATTGATTCCGTTTTCTTTATCTATAATTTCTTCTTCTATAAGTCTATCACAAAGATCATATTTTCTTTTTATTTTATAGCCTCTTGGTGTTTCAACTTCTGTTATATTGCCATTTGGGTCGTATTGATATTTTGTAATTGCCCATAGGCCTCTTCTTTCTTTTTCTCCTAATATGCTACTGTCTACTTCTTCTTTTTTCTCTATAAGCCAGCCCGATTTATTGTAGATGTAATGTATGCATTGGTGGCTTTGCTGATTTATTTTTCTTTCTTCGTAAGTTTTTTGTCCTAGGCTATTGTACCTATAATTAATTTCTGCTCCGTAGTCATCTTTTACCTGGATCAGTCGATGGTTTTTATCGTAGTAAAAGGTTAGGCTATGGTAGCTTACTGGGTAATTTTTTTCTTCTACGTAGTCTTTTGCATATCTTTCTGCTATTTTATTGCCTTCTGTGTCATATTCATAGACGGTTAGTTTGTATTGGATTTTTTCTCCTTCTTTTTTGATTGGTTCTCTTTTTTCTGTCAGGTTTCCTTTTAGGTCGTATTGGTAAAGGATGCTAAAACCTTCAGCATCAGTTTCTTGTATGATGTTACCGTAATAGTCGTAGGTATAGGTTTTTTCTAGTGTACCTTCTGGTGTAATAATTTGTGTCAATTGGTTCATTGGGTTGTAGCGATAACTGTAGCCTATGCCATCGTCTTTGTTTGGATCGTAATATTCTGGTAGTATGTGTTTTATTAGATTTCCTTCGCTGTCATAGTAGAAGCGTTCTATTCCTCCGTCTATGTTTATTTTTTTAATGCAGTAATTGTCATGGTTATAGATATATTCTGTTCCTTCTCCTTCTCTTGTATAGTGGCTATAGCTATTGGGATGAATAGCTTTTGTAATATTTCCTTCTGTATCTACTATTTGTTTAAAATGGTTTTCTAATGGGTCTATAACTTCTACTAGTCGGTCTAGGAAATCATATTTATAGGTATATCCTCTTTCTTTGTTTGCCCAGGCTTTTGCTGAATAGTAGGAGATTAGGTTCCCCATTCTGTCATAAATTCTATGGGTTGTATGGCCTTGTGGATCTTTTTCTTGAGTGATGTAGTTTAGGTTATTATAAGTAAATTCTATAATTCCGTTTTGGTTTTCTATACTCATTCTTCGACCTACTTTGTCATATTGATAATAAGTATAGTCCCCTAATGGACTTTTGACGCTACTTGGCCCTTTTTGGTCTTCTTGGTAGCTATAACTAGTGACTGATTTCAAGCTATCTTCTGTTTCCAGCAGTCTTCCCCTATTGTCATACTTATAGCTGTATTTTTGCCATTTCCCTGTGGTTATTTTATGTTTTTCTTCTATTAGGTTTCCTTTTGTATCGTAGCTATAGAGACTTTCTCTTTCTCCATTATCTTTTTTTTGTATTAATTGATGGTTTTCATCATATTTATAGGTTGTTAAGCAACCATTTGGTAGTTTTTCTTGTAATATGTATCCATAAGGGCTGTATATACTTTCTGTAATATAGCCTAATCTGTTTTTTACGTAGTTTCTATTTTTATATTCATCGTACTTATATTGTTTATTACTTCCGTCTTCATAGTCTATTTGGGTTAACATATAGTTTTCATCATAATGGTAGACTTCTATTTTTTTGCTATTGCCATATTCAAATATGTTTCTTCGGTTTGTTGTGTCATAGGTTACTTTGTAGGTATCTCCATTACTTAGTTCTTGTAATATTACCCTACCTTCTTGATCATAGGTGTTTTTACTATAGATTGTTCCGTTTTGGTCTTTTATGGTTTCTATGTATCCTTCTTCGCTATAGGTATACTGGGTAATTCCTGTGTCTACATGGACCACATGGGTTAGCAGTTCCCCTTCATATTTATATTGTATTGTTCTACCTATATCATCAGTAATTTGTATTAGTTTGTTGTCTTTAAAGGTAAATGTAAGTTCATAGCCTAAGCTAGTTTTTATTTTTGCCAGTTTTTCTCCATTGTAGCTTAATATTGTTTTTTGACCATTTTTATTTACAATGGTGCTCAATTTCCCTGTTTGATTATAGATATATTTTTGTCGGGTATGGCAGTCTTCTAGTATCCATTGATAAGGTACGGTTTCTTGTTTTAAGTTGAATCTAGTTTTTTCGCCTTCTATATTTTGCCATTCTCCCGCTACCCTTTCAAAGCATAACATATGGCCTGTTACACTGTGGAGGTGGACTTTCTCTTCGTCTCTAAATATCCGGCTATCGTAGTTAAAGCTCCATCCTCTCCCTAATATACCCACATCATTATCTATAGAATTATATCGTCTTTCAATGGTAAATTGTTTTTGTATGTCTGCCATTATAAAGTCTGTAGAGGTAACAATAAGACTGCCTGTTGCCGTGTCTATAGGATCACCAACAACCTCAGCTAAAAAATTAGCAAAAGCGTTAGTTTTTAGACTCTTACCTAAATCAAATTCACTTCCTGTAAGGAGTGACATACCCCACTCCATTGCTGTATCTACTCCAGTTTCAGTAACTATTTTTGTTGCTTTCCGCCCTATCTTACTATCTAGTAATTCTGGTACTTTATCAAAAATCTTTCCTGTCAGATTTTGGCTTACTCCACTTGTCACTTTCCCCGATAAATAGCTGAAAGTTAGGTTAAAGCCAAGCTTCTTTATATCTATTTTCCCATCATGTATCAAATCATCTATAATCATATCTTTAGAACGAATAAGAAGCTGTATCCCCGCTTTTTTTATCTGTCCACAATTAGCAGCTTGACCTAAGTTTGCCATATTTCCCGTTAATACCACACTGGAAACAATACCAAAGACTAGGTCTACTCCTTCTTGGAAAGCTCGATATAATTCTTCATTTCCTCCAAAGAGTTCGTCCCGAACAGGATTCCAAGATTTAGTTAAATCTCCTGATTGAGATTTGTTGTAGTCCTGCACCCCTTCTATTATATCGCTAGCGGACATAGCAACTTTGGCAGTTGCTCCTCCTACTAATAGTACTGTTGCTATTGGTCCTGCTGCAAGACCTCCTGTTGCAGCTACTAAAACTCCCACAGCAGCTACTTTCGCTATACTAGCTAGTCCTTTTTTAATACTGCCAAGTGCTTTATCTCTTTTATCTTCTAATCCCTTTTTTGCCATGGCATTATGTTGTTTAATTAGTTCATTATCATTGGCACTTTGATCAAAGGTATCAGATGATGGTACAGATGGTTTTTTATCGGTGGCTTCTTTTTTAAGAAAAGTTGCCATTACTAAGTTATCCTCTTCTAAAGTAAATCCTTGGCTATTATCTTCTTCTCTTACTAATGTTAGTCTTTCTTTTGCTGCTATATTTATTGTTTTAGGCCTTACATGGGGTAGCTTTGGATCGGGGGGTGCTTCTCTTTCTCCAATAGTGATACTTTTATCGCTTTTAAAACTAAGGGTTTTTCCTAATAAATCTATGTTACCATTTTGATCTAAGGTAACACTAATTTTTTTTGCTTCATCGGCTGCAAAACTAATTGTAGAAGGCGTTAGCTGCATTTCTGATCCTGTTACATTTGAAAAAGATTTATTATCAGGATTTTGAGATTTTTCTGTGTATTTCCCATCACTATCTGTACTGCGGATAGCATGTACTGCTATGGCTTCTTTTTCATTGTGGCCAGGAAAATAAATATGCACTTTACTGCCTTCTTCCGGCATACAGTACCAGCTGCTACTTTCTATTGCATAGGTAAAATATTGATTTTGTGGCTTTGATTCATAAACTGGATCGATCGCAAAATGAACCCTTATACAATTGCCTTTTCTTTCTTTTACCATTGCTGGAATGCTCATTCCATAAATGTTAGGGTTATTCTGATAGGGTGTACGGACTCCTTTTAATCGGCTAAGTTCGTAGCGATATACCAATTCGTCTCTTTCTGTATTTAAAGTAACCTTTGTAACTTGTGTATCAATTTTTTTGAATAAAACTTCTTCTCCTATATATAATCTTTTTGGTGTTTGTATGTTCCATGTAATAGCCTCTTGTGGGAAATATGTTTCTAATTTATTGAAAAAATAGTATTTCTCTAAGTCTTTGGTTATAGTATAGTCCTGCTGGTTAAGCTCTGTCTGATACTGTAACCTAGGAAAACCAAAGTAGACTCTTCCGTAATTCTCCGTTGGATCTGATAATAAAAAAGTTTCAAAGTGAGTTGCCAACCTTCTTAAGAATGTCCAATCAGTTTCTTCATATTGTAGAAGAAAATGTGGTATTTTTTTGTTTTTTGTGATTGTATCTTGAAAGTCTCCTTTACTGTAGTCTCCTAATATGTTTTCAATCACTTGTTTATAGGTAAGGTCTAAATCACAAAATGTCCTACTTTTCTTTTCTAAATCCCATTCGTATGTGTAAGAAATACATTCTAAAACTAAATGATTCAACTGTCCTTTTTCCATCATTTCTATATTTATTACCTTCCCCTTAAAGATCGGTATGTCTTTTTTTGTTTCTCTATGGGGCTCATAGACAGTTATGCAGGTTTTTTCATCTATTTCTTCTGTTACTTTTGATATTTTTTCTTCTTCTATTAATAAGTGTAATACTAATCTAGCATGTTCATTTAAAGCTTCTTGAAGGGAAAAATATTCTATTTGTAAAGCTTCTATAGGTAACTCTATTTTTAAACCTCTATATGGTAATTGCATGATTCGATCCCCCGCTATTTGCTTTTTATTCAGGTTGCCCTGGATGTACTATACTGACCTGCCCATTATAAATACAATTTAATATACCTGTATCTAACAGTGCAGGATGTCCATCTATTTCAACAATATCTTTTCCATTTTCCCAAGGTCGTGCAAAAACAGGTGTACACTGTCCTGCACAAGTGCTAATAAAGCTCTCGTCTGCTTCAGTTTTGGGTTTAAAAAAAATGCCGATTATCTTTTCTGTAAAGGACTTTGGCTGTTGTTGTACCTCTTTTACAATTTCTTTTGCAGCATCCTGTACCGATCGATTTTCTGGACTTGTGCACCCTCCAAAGGTTTGAATATTGATGGTTGGTTCATTATCTGCTACAGTAAGCTGTGGTAGTCCATGAATATACACCCCATGACTTTCAGGTATTACTACATGACTTTCCCGTAATCCACAAGAACAAGCTGTAATTGCCCCATGGACTACATATTGTGGACCTTGTAGTTCTTCCATTGCATTTGAAACACTTTTTAAAGCTAAATCCGCCATCAGTTCTAAATGTGACTTCATTTATACTACCTCCAATTCACGAAACTGTATTCCTATAACCTCTCTTCTTAAAAAACTTTCTACAACATCTAAATTGACTATTAAGTAATTGCTCAGACTTTGTTCTAATTGAAAAATTTTATATTCTCTAATTTTATTGCTATCTAAAATAAGTTCTTTTGCTCTACCGTCAGGATAAAATTGTGTTTTTTCACTTAAAGCCTCCACATGATCTGTTAAAAGATTATAGTAGAGTTGTTGAGTCTGTTCCTCTTTATTTGTTAAAATAACTTTTTTAAATACTAAATCATCTTGATACATATCAAAAACTTTTTGTATTCTTTCTGATATAAGATATACAGGATTTTCTATAAAATCGGGATATATGTAATCAGCATTTCCTAACACATACAGCATAGACATATCATTAAGCTGATCTGCCTCTTCTTTATAAAGAATTTTGTGGGCTCCAGCCATGTTAAAATCTCTTAATTTAATACTATGGGGTAAATTTTGGTCTTGTTTTATGATAAAATATCGCATATTAGCTCCTTTCTACATCTGATCTTCTATTATAATCTGTTGTAATTGCTCTGGTGAAAGGTTTAAGTAGGGAACTTTCTCCTGCGAAAAGATAGCATTTGTTAAATCTGCCTCTTCAAAATTCACCTCTTCAAAATGACTACCTCTAAAATCCGCCTCTCTAAGGATAGCCCCTTTAAACTGACACCTTTTTATTTCACACTCGTTAAACTGTCCACCTAGTAAACTAGCCTGTGTAAAGTCTATATCTGTAAGATGTGATTTTTCAAAGCCTATAAAATAAAGCTGGCTTTCTTTGCACTCTCCGTCCTTTATATCCACTTGATACCAATAACTAGCCACAAGGTGGTCTTCTTTTTCCTTTAGTGTATTTAATGCTTTATCCCAGTCTTTTTGGTCTTTTTTCCTTCTATCTCTTTGTATAACAATTTCACTTTTATCTCTATATTCTCCCCACCTTATCACCCAAAGGTCTGCTTTAGAAATAGCCATAAAGTCTTCATTCTTTTCAATATCCTTTATAATGAAACGTAGGCTGTGGGCAATTAGACCATTGTAATAGATAGCTTCTTGAAACATGGTATTTTCTACATCATATTGATTGATTTTGCCTACATAACGTTTACTCTCACTTTTCAGTTGATCCCACACTTCATTAAATGTATCGAATAGAAAGTTAATCTTTAGGGTAACACTAACTGGGTCTTCATCTAAATACCACATATTGTCATAGGCATGTAAAAGTACTGTATAGTTTCTAGTAAGCATATCTATTCTTAATAATGAAAACTGGAAATACGCAATGTCTTTTTTATGGAGTGCCTTCTCCTTTAGCTCCCTTATACTTTCATTAACCGCCTCTTTCAAAGGATCAATATTTTTTTGAAGATGCTCCCAAAATTTACGTTTATGATCTTGTAGCAAAGTATTTTTATATTTTTCAAAGGTTTCTAATGCTTCTTGTCTTATCACGTTGTACCTCCTTCTTTTTTAAATATGCTGTAATTTTAATCTACTTTAACTTCTGTTCCTCTTAATACAATGTTTCCTGCTTCGTCTAATACTAATTTGCCGCCTTTATCACAGGCTAGCTCAATTTTGTCGGTTGCTGTCATGATAAAATCTTCTGTAGCCTTCATATGAAGGTCTTCTTCTGCTACTATTTTTATATTCTTGTTTGCATAAAGGGAAATGCTACCATCTCGATTAACCTTCATAACAGCTTGATTGCCATTACTAGCAATCAAAATGCCCTCTGGTGCTAATCTAACTTCTTTATCATGGATTGTTCGTAAATATTTTACGTCTGGATTACCCATACGATCGACGCCATCTTGAGGTAAGTCGTAGACGCTAACAGAGCTGATAGCAAAAGCTTCCTTTGTATATTTTGTTGGAAAATATACTCTTACTGTATCCCCTACCTCTGGCATACAATACCAGCCACTACCATCCTTTGAGGCTGCCATAGTTGAGTAGGGAAACCAATAGGACTTTTCTTTATCTTGTTTTTTATCTATTTTTAAGTGGATTTTTACTTTGTCTCCTTGTGGCTCTAAAATTTTCCCCTCTAAAGATACACCTATTAAATGCATTGGATATCTTTTTTTCTGCTTTAATCCATTCATCATTCCTAATTCGTAAGTATATTTTAGAACACTTTTTTCTAGTTGATATTTAAAATTTTTTACATATAGTTTTCTACCCTCTGTTTCAATATAGTGGCCCAATCTTGCTACTTCTTCGGTTTTTGTAAAATAAACTATATAATCTAGTTGTCTAACTGTTTTTAATCCTTCTGCCTTCATTTCATAATAGGCTTTTAAATCTTTTTTCACTCTTATTTCTTTTAAGTCCATGGTACTTTCTGGTATTTGTGGCAATCCTACATAAAAGTGAATACCTTCATATTCTGTAGCTGGGTATAATCCTTCATAACATTGGGATGCAATACGTTTAATAAATTCCCAATCGGTTTCTTCGTATTGAACCAATAGTTCTCCTATAGGCTCATTAGGGATTTGCAAGCTATAATTTGCATCAGAATAGGCAGTCACTATTTCTTTTATTACTTGATGATAGGTCATTTTCAGATTTTGAAATGATCTTGATTTTTTTTCAATATCCATTAAATACGTATAGCTTTTAGCCTCAACTTGAAGGATATACACCTGATCCTGCACATGAATATTAATTGCAGTAACCACCCCGTAAAATAAGGTTATTTTTTCTCCTTCTTCTATCCCATAGACTTCTATGGGATGGGCTTCTTGTGTCGTATGAATCACTTCATCTTTTTGCTTTTCTTTGAGGATTGCTTCTAACTGAAGCTGGGTATGGTTATTTACCTCTCCTTGTATGTGGCAGGCTAATATTTTTTCTACATCATAACCTGCTATTCTTAAATTCTCATAAGTCAAAGCCATTTCTTCTCTCCCCTCCTTTAGTTTTCAATAATTTCTTTTGATTTAATGTTCATGGTTCCACCAGGTAAAATTTGAATTTGTCCATCTTTTTCACACAACAGATCTACTATATTATCAGCTGTCAATACAATTTCTTTTTCTGCCCGTATAGTAATATCTTCATTGGCATTAAGTGAAATTTTTTCTACACCAGATACTGTCACTGTACCATCTATCCCCAGTAAAACTTGTCCTGCACCATCATCAGCAATGATTAATACTCCTTCTTCTGTAAAATGTACTGCCTTATTATGGGGAGTACTTAAGCTTTTGTTTGTTGGATTACTCATGCTATCTTCTTTCGAAGGGGTATCCGGTCTATGGGCCTTTATATTAGTAATAACATAGCCTTCCTTTTCGTCATGGGTAGGAAAGTAGGCTCTAATGCTTTCACCTATTTCTGGCATACAATGCCAGCCACTACCATCCTTTGAGGCAGACATTGTAGCATAGGGAAACCAATATGCCTTTTTCTTTTCTTGTACTTCATCAACTGCAAGCTGTGCCTTTACTTTATTTCTGCTAACTTCAATAATATTGCCATCTATAGAAACACCTGTAATCGCCTCGTTATAAATTTTGGGTTGTAATAGTCCGTTTTTTAATTGTATTTGATAAGTACTCATTAACTGCCCATCTATTAATTCTCTTTGGATTTTGCTTATGGTAAAGTTTTTCTTCTGATAAACAATAGTTGCTCCTAGTGGCGCATAATCATAGGCTTGTACCCTATAGACTACATAATCAACCTCTTTTATCATAGGTAAGGCATTTTTTTTCATGCAACTATAATCCTTAATATTTTTTGAAATGGTATAAGGTAAATGATCCCAATTAACCTCCTGCTCTGTAGGTGGAACTCCTATATAATATCTTAGCTGTGAAAAACTTGCCTCTGGATATAAGCCTTCGTTATAACGAGAAACAAACCGCTTTATAAATTGCCAGTCGGTTTCTTCATACTGGACAACCAATTGGCCTATAGGCTCATTAGGAATTTTTAATAAGCAATCACTATCTTTATAATGTTTCATAACACTTTTTATTACTTCATGTGATAACATGTTAATGTCTTGAAAGGATCGACTCCGCTTGTTAATATCCATATCATAGGTATAGCTATTTGCCTCTATTTCCAGTTGATATAGATCTCCTTCTATTGTTAGATCCAGTTTAGTTACTCTTCCTGTGAAAAGGGTATGGCTTGTACCCTCTTCTATGTAGTACAGACTTACGTTCATTTCTGCCTCATGTATAATTTCTTCTTTCATATCATCTGTAAGCATGGCACTAACCTTCATAGTGGCATGGTTATTGATGTTCTCAGTGATCCTGAGGGTTTTAATATAAAGAATAGAAGAAATTGATAAACGAAGCTCTTGATAAGTAATCCCTTTTTCCTTCATTTGCTCTCCCCCTAATTTCTATTAAACCAGTGTATCGATTTCCTGCACAATGGCCTCTAGTAAAATACCATAGATGTCTTTATCTTTTTCTAAACAATTTAAATTTCCTACAATTCTTCTTTCATCTTTATGAATCCAAAAAAGAATATTATAGATGGTTCCCTTTCCTGTAGGCATATTGGAACAAATATAACTTAAGTTTTGCAGGCTCTCTTCCTTAATGCATTCAGCATATAATCCTAATTTAGTAAGATTAGTCTCCATTTCTTTCTTGGCCTCTTCAATCGTTTGGGCCTTCATTTCTTCTGGTAAATAGGTACATATTAAACTTATTCCTTTTTCATCGTTAACGAAAAGTACTGCTTCCTTTTCCTCTTTTACTTCATCAAAGAATTGGGGCATTATTGGCAATACTAGCTTATGGTTAAAATAACTTTTTATTTCAAATTCCAATGTATCATCCTTTATCTGAGCTTGCCCTTGCTGGATTTGTACCCTTATTTCTTCTAATGTTAAGGTAGGTTCTGTCTTAACTGCTTCCTCTTCTAATTTTAATTCATTTTGTAATGCTTCCTTTTGTGCTTCTTCCATTTTTGCCTGTCTATTGGCTTTTTCTAAAAGTGCTATCTTTTCATCTAAAAACATGTTTTCATCCTCCTATCATTACTGATGCTATCAGCCCTAAACAAATACTCGAAGTAATTTCTTTATCTTTTAAAAAAAGCAGAAGACCTAACAGGTAAACCCTCTGCTGTGGGTCTAGTTCTATTTTCTTCTGCTCGTTTATTTTTTTATAGCTGGATCTTATTAAAATTTAGAGGTAATTAATCAATTAATATTCTTTTTGATGAAAATCCCATATTTTTTTCTGTCTTCTTACTGGTTGAGATATTATTTAATATTTGATTTAAGTACTTGTATATTGTTTGATTTGTATAATCTTGTTTTTGTATATTTAATCTTAAAGCGATATAACTGGTGATCAGTTCTCTACCTATTGCCTGTTGATTTTCCATACATATCATACAAAAGGATATATCCAGTGGTTCTGTAGGATTATGCTTAAAGGCTTCTTGTGCAAAGTAGTTTAGTATATCTGGCGATATGGTACTTTTTTTATATGCTGCATAAGGTGCATGTATTGTATTTACTGTATTGTATTCTGTTTCTAAATCTTCAAAGGATGTATAATCTGTCCTCAGCTTTGCTCCTACTTTTAATTTGAATCTGCATAATTCTATTTCGTTTTCGCTTATGGCTATATTGTCATCAATAAAGGCATTTGCCGTATAGCTAATAAAGTCATTGTTTGCGCTTTTTTCTGAAAAGCTTATTTTAAGTAGTGTGGTTACATTGGTATGGAAATATGGCAGTTTATAGGGGTCCCTTAATATATAGGGAATTCCTTTGAAATAAATTATGCCTGGTGTTATGATAATATAGTTGTCAGATATTTGTAATTTGCAGCCAGTTAATATTCCATCGGCATATTCCTGCAAATGTATGTCTAAAATATCTTTAGGATAATCTCGTAGATTTTCCAACATTTCTAACTTTAATATTCTCCCTTTACCAAATACAGGATATGTAGTCGAAAACAAGGTTTCACCTCACCTCTATATTGAATGATTATTTTTGTCCGTCGAAGAAGTTTGTTTCCCAAATATCATTTTCAAAATTGAAAAAGGCTTCTTTTCCTATAAATAATTTTTCGTCATTTCTTAGAACAGGCACAACACAAAAACCCCATTCTTCTCTTTTTGCCCAAACGAAGAATTTTACTTCTTTGTTTGTGATGTTATCTGTTTCATTCTGTAGGATAACACCTTTATATTTTTCTTCTATTTCGTGGAAGGTTGTTTCTATAAAGTTTTCTGGTTGGTTTTCGTAGTCATATTGATACCTAACTATACCATTAGTATCCTTTAAATATAGTTTAAGGGTTATTCTTTCCATATACCTTGATATGCTGCCACTTGTATTACTCTTGTCAAGGCTATGGATTAATATTTTTTCTTCACCACTGTGGGTAAAGGCACTGATTACATAGGGTAATATTGGAAGCCTTGTGTGTATATCGATATCCATATAACCAAGCTTTTGGGCTTCTAGATACTTTAATGATCCCTTTAAGCAGTCTAGTTTTAAGTCATAGTTATGGCTAGAAGCTTTCTTGCTCTTTCTTGACTGTATTACTCTACCCGGCACAAATTCTTTTATTGCTTCTCTAAATGTATCTATTTTACATGATTGTCCCGTAAGCTTTATAATTGAATATTCCAGTAGCTTGTCCTGTTGGTAGATACTTTCTAAAAACTTTTTAATGATATTGTATATGTCCGCCTTTATTAGGGTGGTTATATCAAATATACTTAAGGTTATTTCTGACGGATTTTTAAGCTGCTCTAAAAATTTCCCATTGTATATATGAATTCTCCATTTGTCATAGTTTACAGTTATTTTGTCTTTACTGGCTTCATTGTATGGTGTTATTAATATTTCTAGGCTATTGTTATCATTAAAAAATTGTTTTTTTATTTCCTCTGCTAATTCAAACAAGAGAAAGAAATTACTTTTTACTTTAAAGTATTCATCACTACTTCTAGTTTCGTAAGCTTTAAATTTTGTAGGAATCATTTCCTCCACTTGATTATATTCGTAGTCTAGTTTTTTATATATTTTTAATACTCCATATTTGTCTACATATCTAAATAGATCCACATCAAATTCTTCTAGTAAACTGGTTTTTACCCTATCATTATTTTGTAATTTATGAGCAAAGATGATTTTGATAAGCTGCATAATTCTAAAGGTAAGATTATTGCCTCCAAAATCTGTATCACCATTTTCATATGAAGTCTCTATATCAATCTTGTAGGAAACTCTATTGTTTTCTATTTTAAAATCACAGGAGGATAAATCTGTGGTTCCTCCTCCGCAATCAATAATAAGGGCCTTATAATATTCTCCTTCTATATAGCTTTTATTTTCGATTAATTCTGTGATGGTATTAAATAGCACAGATGCTCCTTCATCCAGCATATTTTCATATTCTATTTCATACTCTGTAAGAATTTCTTGAAACATTCTATAAAACTTATATTTCTGTTTTGATGGACAGGATATATGGATCTTTTTAAAATTTGTCTTAAACCTCTGTTTTGCAAGATTAATAATATATTGTAGAAATGCTTTTATCATATGCTTTCTTTTAATATATGTTTGCCGTCCCCTTACATCTGTAATTTTTTCTTCCCTTTCATAATCCCTTATCCACCTTTTTATGTCATAGAATAAACATATACCATCATCTTCATAGCTAAGTTTTGAAAGTTTTATGGCATCATAGCCAAATACATATTCAATTTCTTCTGTATCTATAATGGTTTTTATTCCTACAACACTAGGGATTAATGGGGTTATTTCTATTGGATCTAATATTGTATTTAAAACTTCCACTGCCTTTATTCCATCATTTTGAGGATTACCATCGGTGGTTTTACTAAGGAAATTAAAAGATTCTTTGCTGATATATATCCCTGCTGTTGTATTAGTGGTTCCAAAATCTATAGCTAGAGGAGCATCTGTGTCCATAGGCTGCCTCAAGCTGTAGTCTAAAATAGGAATAGGATAAAGCTTAATGTGTTGAGGAATATATTTTATATTACGATAGTATATATCATAGATTAATTCTGACTGTTTTTTATCAAAATATAGTAGGCTATAGTTTTTGCTTGTGGTTTCTTTGGCTTTAATCCTTTCATTTTTTACTAAATAGTAAACTTCATTAACTTTAATCAGGTTAAATATTGTGCAAATACTATAGTTCTCATCAACTAATATTACATTGCCTTCGTCTATATTATCCATTGGAGTTACTATATAGCCATCAAAAATTTCAATGCTTAAGCCTTCATATAATACAAGCTTCGAAGGGGAGCTAATGATTTTATCCTCCAGGATCTTATCAACATTAATTAAGTAGGTTTGTAGTCTTTCTAAACCATCCTCATCATATGTGTTGATTAATAAATTTTCTTCTATTCCTCTATATCTCATAATAAGTCTCACTAGGGCTTCTTTATCTAATGGATTAATTGTATTGCTTACTAACTTTTCCTTTGAAGATATTTCCCTTAGTTGAAATGTTGTCATCTTCCTCAGTTCATCTTCTTTATATCTGCCTTTATTGTCGACTTCAATTTTATTATTTTTAGATAATTTGTATGAATATCCCATATTTCAATCTCCTACAATCTAGCTAATATAGTACCATTTTTTCTATTTTCATCGTTTCATCTATACCTAGTAGGCCAAAATGATATTGCCAATATATATTTACTTCATACTCCATATGTAAAAACAGCTCTATTAAAGCGTCTATTTTACAACTTAGCTGACGGGTTTCGGGTTCACCAATGTATATTAGTATTTCTTTCTTATGATCCTGATTAATATATATGATACTTTTCTTAAAAATTTTGTTTACCACTCTCTTAAACAGCTCTATTGAAGTCCCCGTCTCGTATAGGCTTATCATGTTATTTAATACAATATCTAACTCACTTTTATTGAATATTTGTATATGGTTTTTTATTTTTTCATCAAAAATATTGTTTAAAATATCCTTTAATATAAACTTTTTATAATACTCTTTTTTTGTTAATCCTTGTTTTAGGTCAAGTTCTCCTAGGTGATGGATGATTATATCAAATAAAACTTCCCTGAACTGTAGACTTTCTTCGTAGTTTATATCAAACATGTTTTTAAATATGGTAAAAAAACGATAGTATGGATTGATTTCTACTATAGGTGCTTCATCAATTTCAGTCGTATTAAGGTCCTCAAATGAAACCTCCATGTAGGGACTATATGACTTTGCACATTTGAATATAATCTTTTCTCGATCCAAATTTTGACCATGGGCCTGTAACAGTATATCCCATATATAATTCATATTAATCTTCCTTCGCATTTATATTCAGGATAAAAAAACTGTATTTCTGATACAATGAAGCTTAGGAGGTCTCTTATGATAAAACTCTCCTCCCTAGGAGTAAAGTATAGTATCATTTTCTTGCCATAATTCCTGTCTCTTATTTCATCTAATATAAAAAAGTTCATGCTATAGGTTTCTTCTTTAGAATTTTCTTCTTGATCAACTATTTTTAAATCTTTAAATTCTAAGTATCTGGAAATTTCATAGGAATTTATCATTCTGACAAGCTCTGCCTTTGTTTTTATATTTACATAGCTTTTACTGGATAGTTTCTCTATGAAACTAATTTTTTTTGAGTTGGATACTAATTCGTAACTATATTTTTGTAGTTTCGATTCCTTTGGTCTTATCACCTTAAGGACGCTCCATTCTTGTAGGTCACTGGTTTCTGTTGTAATGAATAGGGTATCTCTTCCACATCTTATATTTCTTATTTCTTCATTTTCGTATTCTACCAAGTATCCGTGCTCTGAGCCTTCTCCCTTTAATGCTATCTGATGTTGAAAATTTACTTTATCTTCACAGGGTATTGGAAATCCTGTACTTTCTAAATTTAGCTTTTCTATATTCCAAACAGGTACGATATCATATTTTACATATTTGCTATATTCGCCAAAATCTACATTTACTTCCTGAATCGTTTCTTTCTTAGTTATACCTTCTTCATATTCAACCATAAATACATCTGCTACTCTTGAAATATAGGGAGCATTAATGGTGCTCCAAGGAATATTGTTTCTAATAAACATCTGATACAGCCCGTATATTTTATCCCAATATTGCTTATTTTCTTTGATTATAAAATAAGCATCATAGGTTCTTTCGTTAGTTTTAATTTTTCCTTTAAATTTTATATTTTTTGTCAGTATCTCTTGGTAAACTAAGTAATCGCACTTTAGGAAAACTTTAAACATATTTACTTCTGTTTTTTCTAGCATGGTATTTAAGATGTACTGTAGATCGTATTCTTGATCTTCTATGTCTTCCTCTAGCATTGGATGTAAAAAATAATGGATTGGATCATAGTCCTGCTTTTTTACAATTGTTGTATAAATGCTATAGTTTTGTTGTGTATATTCAATTTCATCAAAAATCCTTTGCTCCAAGGAACGATACATGCTTTCACTATGCTCATAAAGGGGGATAAAAACTTCGCTTAGTAGTTCCTTTAGTAAAGCACGATCCTTTAAGTTTTCAATATGATTTATTTTAAAGTAAATTTTTTCCTTCATTGGCTCTCCTTTGTACTTTCAATTACTGATTTTTCTCCTTTAATAGGTCATCTATTACTTTTATTTTTTCATCCATTCTTTCTATATCCTTGTGAAGTTGTATTTCTTGATAAATGTCTCTAGCAAACATGTATAGCATTTTAGCATTGTTTAAATTACCTGCTTCAAATTGATCATTTGCATCCTTCTCGTATCTTGCTGCTTTTGCTTTACTGTCTGCTTCATTTTGTATTTTTTTCTCTGTCAGTTGAATTTTTTCTTCTATTTGATTTGCAAGGCTATAGGCTTGTGCTTTTTGATATAGCTCCTTAGCTATTGTATAGTACATCTTAGCATCATGGTAGTTTCCTAAGCTATAGCTTATATCTCCTTTTTTGGATGTTTCTATTCCATTAAGCTGGTCTTCGAGTCTTTCCTTTGCTGCTTGCTCTTCTGTCTGCTCTTCTTGTTTTCTCTCTTCTTCTGCTTCTTTAGCCATAGCTTCTGCTTCTTTTTCTTTTTCTGTTTCTAATTGATGGATCTGGTTTAATTTATCTTGTGCCTCTTGTCTTGCACCGGTGAAAAATATATTATATGCTAAATCTCTTGCGAGTCTATAATCTTCTTTAGCCCCTGCTAAATCTTCAAGGTTTTGTTTTCGATCCCCTAGTTCCATTAAATGAAGTACCTTCATGTGATCATTGGCATAATTTAACTGGTTGTCTATATAGCTTCTTCCTAGGTTATCTGCATAATAGGATTTTTCTTTTGCTAATAGGTATTCTTCTAATGCCTTCTGATAATTCTCCTGTTGAAGCAGCTCATCCGCATTAATAATTGCTTCTGTTGTTTTATAAAATTTGTCTATCCGATCTCTATCATCCATTAGTCTTAGCTTTTGAGCTATACTTAGAGCATTTTTATATTCTTCATTTGCTCTTATAAAATTATTGCTTTCTGCATATACCTGTGCATTTTCTATATAATAATTCATTTCATTAATTTGATGAATTTTTTGTTTTCTTTTATAATAAAAAGCTAAAAAAATGATTGCTAAAATCAAAATAATTGGAATTAATGTGAATATAATTCTTTTTATTTTTTGTCTTCTTTGGGGGTTTTCATAAATTTTTTCAATGAATATAACTGCTAGGGTATAGTTTTCTAAGTTTTGAGGCTGCTTTACCAGAAGCATATCTTCAATATTGTCAATTGCCTCCTGTGGTTCCTTTGCATCAGCAATGCCATCTATCAGCTCCCCGTCGTCTATATTTTCCCATATGCCCTTTGTAGTTAGGGCAATAATATCTCCTTTTTTTATGGATATTTTTGAGGAAATATAGGGAATGATTACTTCATCCTGCCCTAGGTAACAATATAGGTTATTTCTCTCTTCATGCTGTGCCACCTTATCTAGCTGAACTTTTTCTTGGTCAACTAGTTGCTGTGTCAAGGATTGATCCTGACTTTGATCCTTTATGTATCCATCTCTAAGTAAATAAAACCTGGTGTTTCCTACCAGAGCGTACCTTGCCTTTACGTAATCGGTAACAACAATGGTAAGAGACACCTTTAGTCTAAAATTTTTACTTTCCTCTATTAGTTTTTTATTCGCAAGGTTTAAAAGCCTCTTCAGTAGTCCACTTTTCATACTAGGTCTTTCGCTAAAGCTGCTTATTATAGTTTCTACTGCAATCTTGGCTCCTTCTAAATCTGTATCATTATCAATACCATCTGCAATGACATAAATGGCAAATTTATCCAACTCTACAAAACCAAAATAATCTTTGTTTTGAAGAAAACTACCTGGTTCTGACATAAATTTTGTTATGAATTTTGAATTTGTTTTTCTCATTTTTTTACACCCGAACTTTTCTCTCTATATGTTATTTATACCTTATTAATAAAATACTGGCATTATCCTTTTCTGTTATAGAAGTCTCTTTTAGTTTTTTAATTATAGCCGTTGCCATTTCATCACAGGTTAAATCTTTTTTCAATACTTCTTCTAGCTGATTCCAGGGAAGGTAACTATGTATCCCATCACTCATTAGAAGAACTATATCTTCACTTTTTAACTTTACTGGTACATCATAAATTTCTATATCTTTAAATCCATCCTGTCCAACATAGTTAAATAGCCTTTTCTCCTTTAATGCCCATAATGCATCTTGTCTGCTTATTTTACCTTGATAAAAACCTTTTTGAGCAAGAATATTTACTGTATGCCCTTCGCTTAAGGGTATTAGCTCATTGTTTCTAAAAACTGCAACCATTGTATTTCCCACTAAAGCATAATGCAGCAGGCCATCAACAATAATGCCACAAGCCACACTTGCACCACCCTGATGATCTTCTAAAGTTTTTAAAATCTCTCTATTGGTTATATTAAAGGCTCGTTTAAAAAAGTAATTTATGTTGTCTATTGATGGATTTGCTGTAAACAAATCTACAAATATTTTTACAACCAGTCTACTGGAAAGTTGCCCAGCCCTCTTTTTTCCAATTCCATCGGCTAAAACAGCTAATGTGGCTTTTTTAAAGGAGGCTATATCCATAGCGTCTTCTTGATATTCTCTATTACCAATAGATGATGCGACTCCTACTTCTAACCCATTGCAGTAAGTTCCTCTTTTAAGCTTGGAATCCATATAATTTCTGATTAATATTAAAAGTCCTACAATGCTAAATAAAATAGCTGTAACGGTATATTTGTTTTTAAACATAAATTCTCTCATGGAGATTACTCCCTATCCGTGTCATCCCATTCAAAGTGTTCTCCACAAAACGGCATGAACAAAAATTTACTTTTTCCCAGTTCTATTACGTCATATGAGGATAATGGTGTAGGTACATACACCGCTTCGTTATTTAAATATGCAATGCCTGAAGCATCTCCTGGCAGTAGGACATAGTTTCTTTTTTTTGTGTCATAGACTATAATTGCATGATTTCTTCTTGATATCTTATTGTCACCTAGTATCTGTATATCCATATCATCGGCCCTACCAATAAAGTTTTTGCCTTCTCTTATTTTGTAGTCCTTTCCTACCCTTGCTCCTTCAATACAAACAATCCAACCACAGACGGGTTGTATTTCTTCCTTTAAAAGTTCATCTTCGATGTCAAAGTCTGTTGAAGGGGTTTGGGGTTGTTCTTTTGTAGCTGTTTCTATATTACAGTAGGGACATATGCTTCCATACCTTCTTTCACTAAACATATGTCCATTTTTGCATCTTGTAAGGCTCATTTGCTAACACTCCATTTCATCTAATCAAAAGTTTCGTTTTAGCTATAAAGACTACATCTCCTTTAACTATTGTACAAGGTTTATCCTTTGATAGTTTATATCTGATTTGATCATCAGGCTTTTGAATACTTATGCCATTTTCTGAGTATAAATCTTCTATGTACCAATTTCCTGATGCATAATTTAATACTGCATGCTGAAAATCAATTAATGAAGCATATGTGGATGTGCTTAAATCGATATCTACTTCATTGTTCTTTGTATTACGACCTATTACCATTGAGGCTTTATTAAGTAAATCCCATTCTTTTATAATTTCGTTATTTTCATTTAATAATGCCAGTCCATTTACTGTGTTTGGGCTACTTAGGACTTCTTCTTTAGTGGGATTATTAGAGCTAACTGCCTTATTTAAATAAATCATGCCTACTATTGCTAATAGAAGAATCAGTGCATATTTTTTAAACTGGTCATCAAAAACTAAATACACGTAAATCCCTGCTCCAATGGAAATAAAGGTTATTAATACATCTATAATCTTTATATTACTTGAAATTGATTTTTCCAAAGTGATCAACTCCACTAATGTCTTTTAGATTTAAAAAAAGTATTAAAAATATCTGTTGTATCCATCGGATTTTTATTACTTTTTTTATTAAAGCTTTTGTTTTTTTCTTTGGTTTTTGGATTGAAACCAAAAAAGTTTTCAAACTCATAATCTACATTGACTTTATCTGTCGATGTTTTTTTTGAGGATGATTTTTCTCTTCTAAATGTCTTTTGTTCTGAATTTTTACTATTGAATAACTTTTCATCATATTCTTTTCTATATTTTTCATCCCTTAATAGGCTGTAGGCTTCTGTTATTTCTTTAAATTTTTCCTCTGTATTTTCTCCGTTTATATTGGCATCGGGATGATATTTTTTAGCCAGCCCTCTATAGGCTTTTTTAATTTCAGCTTGAGAAGCATTTTCGCTTATTTCTAATATTTTATATAGATTTTTCATTGTTTTATCCTTTATAAAGCAGATGTCCTAAAAAGGACATCTACTTTAGTTTATTAGGCGCTATAGCCGCCTTCTATGGTTATTTTGTCTAACTTATCCTTTTTTTGCTTAACAACTAATTCAAATGTTCCTACCCCTTCTGTATCTCCAAAATACTCTCGATAATCTACTACAAAGGCATTTGGAAAGAAGATTTTTCTTACTACTTGGTCTGCTGAAATTACTTCTACTGTTAATTTGCGATAGCAATCTGCTTTTTCTGCTGGCACTAATGACCAAATTCCTAGCTGTCTTGTACTATCAAATGGATCTCCATCTACTGCTGTTAAGATTTTACCGCTTATAACCATAGTAGATCCTACATCTTTAGTACGAGCATTTGCATCTGTTGGTATATCCGTTTTCAGGGTTACTTTTTGTACGCTTTCAACATGAAGTTCAATGGTTTCTGCACCTTCAATTTTAACTCTAAATCCCATATTAAAACATCCTTTCTATTATTTTGTAGTTTATTATTCTTGGAATCCACCTTCTAATTTTATGGAGGCCATTTTATCTTTTTTCTGTTTCATGTGTAGATAGAAGGTTCCTACCCCTTCTGTATCTCCATATTCTTCTGTGTAATCTACTACAAAGGCATTTGGTAAGATTATTTGTCTTACTACTTGTGATGCTGAAATTACGTCAACTGTTACTTTTCTGTAGCAGTTTGCTATATCTCCTGGCACTAATGACCATTGTGCAAGCTTGATGGTGCTATCAGCTTCTTCTCCATCCACTGCTGTTAGTATTTTCCCTTTCACAATAAGTGACGTACCTAAGTCTGTAGATCTTGCATTTGAATCATTAGGAGTGTCTGTTTCAAACTCAACTGTTAATATGTTTTCAACTCCTAATTCAATGGTATCTAGTCCTTCTACTTTAACTCTAAATCCCATAAAATTTTCCTCCTTTTTATTTTTTATAATAATCACCCTATGTTGGCATGACTATAACTAAATTAATGTGTTATGTTATTAATATAATTTATATACTTATCATTACTAGCATAGCAATTGTATTCATTTTTTCAGCTACTTTCATAAAAACTTGACCAAAGTAAAATAGCCCCATCACCATAAGGATAACTCCAAGCACCATGGCTTTTTTTCTCTGTCTTTTTATATAATCCTCATTTGATTCTCCTGGTTTTTGTTTTCCGACTATCTTTTTTGGATCAAAATCTTTTTTTGTTGATTTAATAACAGTTAAAGTACCTACTACAAGTACGGTTATATAAAATACTATATCTACTATTTCTTTCACTCCTTTAAAAATGTTTCAATTAAAATCCAACATTCAATTAAATTTTTGTCTATACTTATTTTTATTAAGTAACTTATATTGACTAACTAACAAACAATTTAACTAATTTGCTATACTACGAGTAATTTCAACTTCAAGATTCTTCACACTTCCATTAAATGTAATATTTATGTTGCAGCTTCCTAGTTTTTCATCTAATATAAAGTTAATATCGTCACCCTCTTGAATAATAGAGTTGATAAATCCTTTATTAGCAAGCCATTTACTTTTTTGACTATTAGGATTATTACTGAAGAACTTAACGATATTGTCTTGTTTAAAATCGTTAGTATGGAAACGAAGCATTCTCTCTATATAAGTAGTAACAATAGTCTTATAGATGCTCTCAAAATCATTTCCTACTGATTGTAAACTTCTAGCCTTATAGACGGTAATTTGTCTAATATCTTTCCCTTTCACTTGGGCATTTTCAGAGGAAAATACGAATCCAAAGTTTTTCCTGTTGATTGCGTTCTTAATATTATTGGTAAATCCAGAAATCTCTTTTGCTAAAGTTGTTTTAGCATTAAGGGCATTATCATCGGCTTCAATATCAAATCTAACCCCTGGATAATCTTGACTAGCGTTTTTAAAAACTTGCTTTAAATATTCAGGGCATTGATAGGTAGCTACCAAGCCTGCAGCAATATAAGAAGCCCCTATATATACTCCTTCTATCCAAAGTTTTAATATATCTTCTTTTTCCTTCGACAGATTAGGCATGCCATTTTCTTTTAAAACAATTTTACTATCTAGTACTACACCCGATTTATCTTTAGGAATAATAGTAAAGTTAGGGATGCATGGAATCGCAAATTCACTATAGTCTTTTCTAGTTAATGGCATACATTTATCAATATACTTTTCTATTCCATTTATAGCCATCTGTGAGAAGGTTGTCTCTTCATTTGTTTCAAAGTTGAAGAAGATTTGTATTCTATAGTCCTTTACGGTATTTAAAAGAACTGTTAATGCCTCCATTGTATTAAAATCTGTTTTTTCCACATGCTGATTCCCTTTAAAACGTTCTCTACGTAAATTTGCTTTACCACTCATACTCATCTGTACCGAAGGAACGATACCAAACCATATGGTATTTTTAAAATCATTTTTATCGTTTACTGTATTTAAAAAGGTTACTAAGCGAGGTAGGTTATTGGATTTTACTAGCATATCTAATTTTGTATTTGTTACTAATAAGCTAGGTACCATCATTTTATTCTCTACCTTGTATTGGTCGAAGAACATTTTAACGCCAAGCATTTTTTCAATTAATGGCTTCACTGTTTTTATAAAGTCATCCTTAGCACTTTTATAAAAATCTAAATATGTATTATAGTTATTAACCTCGGTTTCTATATCTATCTTGCTCTCTAAAGTTGAGGTTAATGGACAAAAGGTACGAACAACTAAATCTTTTACGTAATCTGAAGGGGTTTCATTTATTGCTTCGTAATCATCCTTAAATGCTTGTATTAAACCGGTGTTAGCATTATCATCCAGTGTTACTAAAGCATTTTCCTCCTCTTTAGGGGCTTCTAAAATTTTAAGTTCTCCACTCTCTCCCATACTTAAAATACCTATTTTTAATTCTTCATTATTTTCTTCACTGTCTCTTTGGCCTAATAGTAATCGTGTCTTTATATCTTCTATGGCCAATGGAAGCATTGCCATTACATTGTTATAGTTTTGGCTAGCCTCTTCAAACATATAGTTTAGCTTATCGCCAAAATCTAATTTTTTAGGGTCTTCTTCGTCTAACTCTTCATAGTGGCTATAGACATACTGTATCTCTTTTCTCGATTGTCTAATGTCATCCATTACTTTTTTTGGTGAAATCATATCTAATAGATTTTCAAATTTAAAATCTACATTTTCTAATCCTTGCGCTGTCTTTGTTTCTATTAGTGTCAATAGCATTTTGAAGAAATCATTGGACATGTTTATTGGTATTTCAGTAATATAATCTTCTGACAGATTTTCAGGCTTCTTTAGTGTATACATGACTTTTTGGTTTGTCGCATTATAAAAGGAATATACAACTGGTGAGAATTTATCCAAAAACTCTTCGAAACTTTTTACTAAAAGGGTTTCATTAATTTCCTTTATTTTGTCGTCATCTAAGCTGTCGATACCTTTTGTGTCACCTATTATAGTGAGTAAATCTAGCTTTTCTGGATTAATTTCCTCAAATAACATGGTTCTATTGGTTTGATTAATAATTTCCATTTTATACCTCCTAATTTTATTTATTATATTAAAATAAAAATTATTTATTAATAGCTATTTGCATCCTGTTGCATAGGATTATATTTATTATAATGAATCTCAATTTCTGTCCCATCTTCGAAGGTAATATAAATTTTTGCTTTGTATTGAAGGGGGTATTTCACATTCCTACTTAATATTATTGAGTCCTTCATGGAAGTAGCAAACCCCTTGTTATAAAAAACGATAGTTTTATCCAACCCTGGCTCGAAATAAATTTCTTTAGTGTTTAAAAAAGGTTTATCTATATTTGCCTGCTGCAGCAGTTCTTCTAAAGTTATACGTTTCTTATTTTCAAATTGATATAATGGAAAAGTAAGGGGTGCCACCTCATCTCCATCGGTTAAATTCATAAAATATGCATTTATTTTACCAGTAAATGTTGGCTTAGGCGCTTTTCTTCTTCTGTAAATAATTGCAAAAACCAAGACTCCCATCAATAGACAAGTAACGGTAATTGTTATGGGATAATAATACTGTAATGTTGGCAGTATTATTAGATCAATTGCTTCACTTGTATAGCTTAAGCCTTCATTATCGGTTGCTTTTATTTCGAACTGATAAGTTCCTTTATTAGTAGGGTTAATGGTTAGTAGAGACCCCTCAAGTTCTAAACTTTCAGCATTGTTATTAATGATTTCATATGTTAGTGTATCCCCGTCTGGGTCTTGAAAGTATTTATCTAATTGATATACCTTAGGTTTTGATGCTGTATGTAGCTTAATCTTTTTAAAAAATTCACCCTTAGGCTGACTATTCTTAATATCTAGTTTTAATTCCCTAAATTCCATATTAAAATTTGGATGTGTTAAACGGGTATAAAGGGTATAATTACCACTATTCTCTAGTCTGTTACCTGCTTGTATCTTTTCATTAGAAATAGTTATATCTAGATTAACTTGTTCAGTATCAGTTTCCATCGTTAAGCTGGGTGTTATTTTATTATAAAAACTTAAGTCCTTCACCACTTGATGATCAATATTATTTCTTAAGTAGGCATCTATATTAAATGCTTTATTTTTTTGTATGGTGTCAGGTACATCTAAGATTAAACTCATGTCGTAGCTGGATAATAAATAGGCCTTAATGGTTTCATTGGGTCTACCAGTAAATTCTAATTTTATTTCTTCCTGTTTTGGATTTAATATTTTCGCTACAGTATAGTGATTCGATTGACTAAAGGATACATTCTCTCCTTTATAGAATATTTTTGGCTCTTTAAGATGAGACTGGGTTGTTAGAATAAGATTAACTTCTTTTGTTATGGAATCTTCAATAGGAATAATCATTTCTTGTTTTTTTCCTGTTCCAATGGTTGCTAAATTAGAATTGATGATGGCAGTATCATTGTTTTTAATGACATGACTAACTATATCTATCAATCCGTTAGGAGTTAGGTTATTAAAATGCTTACCATCGGTTTCACTTGAAATCGTTAGAAGGGTATTGCTGGTTTTGAATTCATCTCCTACTTCAATTGTGTAAATAGGTATCTTTAATTCTTTTGCATTATCAATAACATAGTTGATATCATTATTTGAATCAGTAATATTTCTGTTACTATGGGGGGATAGATCTGTTTCACCATCTGATATTAATATCATAACTGGCTGAGTATTTTCCTCTAAGTTAGCTGTCATTAATTCAAAACCAGTTTTTAATCCTAGCCCCATATCGGAAAAACCACTTTTTCTAACTCTTCTTATTCTATTTTTTAGATTTTTCCTTTGACCTTCTGTGGCCAAAGACCTAGGTTCTGAATAAGAAGTTATGCCATGGTTATAAGCCACATATCCCACACTAGCTCTATGGGATGGAAGGGTATCAATAAACATTCCCATCATTTCTACCGCTAAATCCTTTGAATCATTTCTATTCATGGAGTTACTACAATCTAGGACAAACATAATACTAATATTGTTAGGTGTATAAATAATTTCTTGGGCTGATATAGTTTGTAAAGTAATTAAGGTACACATGATAGATAAAGCAATTAACCTATTTAATATTTTCATAGCATCACCACTCTGTAATTATTTTCTAGGCTATGAGTAAGCATAGATTCATTAAATAACTTACTATATTGACAAGTTTAATACATAATTATACAAATTTCTATGTTAAGACTTCGACGCACCATTCTATATTTCGACATTTTAAAAATATTCCGTGAATTTAAACGCCCCATAAACTTGTAAATTTAAACATTTTATAGTTGCTTAATATAGATTTTTTATGCTTATAGTAAAATAGTCCTGTTTTACCTACATATAGTATTAATTCTATAAAATCAAGATGGAGGTGAGTAATTATTTTACTCACCTCCATCTCACACCACCAATCATACCATTTGGTCCTTGGCAGTTCATTAAGTTAATTGTATTTTCTAATATCTAGCCCATAGGCTCTGATAAGAATTTGAATTAAAATTTTATCCCTGATAAAAAGCCTTATAAGCTTTGTAGGTCATATAGAGATCCACCTTACTGATTAATTCAATAGGTGCATGCATGCTTAGCATTGGTGTACCACAATCTACAACCTCTGCCCCCTTATTAGCCAATATATAGGCAATGGTACCGCCACCACCTTGGTCAACCTTTCCGAGTTCTCCTACCTGCCATGTAACATCGCTATTATTAAATATTCCTCTAACTTCAGCTAAAAATTCAGCATTGGCATCATTGGAGCCTGCTTTTCCCCTTACACCAGTGTATTTCGTAAGGGTCACACCTTTACCAATGAAGGAGGCATTGCGTTTATCTAACACATCAGGAAAGTTAGGGTCAAATCCAGCTGTTACATCACCTGATAATACCTTTGAATTGCTCATAGACCTACGTAAACCTAGATAGCTTGTTGTTCCTTGTAAATTTAATAACTCTGCAACAGTATTTTCAAAGAACATAGATTCCATTCCTGTATTCCCCATGCTCCCAACTTCTTCTTTGTCTACAAAGAGTCCAACAATTGTATTTTTAGGATTTTGAATTTCGAATACAGCCTGATATGCAGCAAATGAACAAACACGATCATCATGTCCATGGGCTGCAATCATGCTTCTATCAAGTCCTACATCTCTAGACTTTCCAGCTGGTACAATTTCAATCTCAGCCACTGTAAAGTCATCCTCGTCTATCCCATACTTTTCATTTAATAGTCTTAATATATTTAATTTTACCTTTTCATCAACATCATCACCTTGATAGGGAATATTACCGATAATCACATTAAGTCCTTCTCCAGTAATGCCTTCCCCCATGTTTTTAGACATTTGATCCTTTGCCAAATGTGGAAGTAGATCAGAAATATAAAGTACCGGATCTTGATCATCTTCCCCAATAACAATTGAAATCTTCTCTCCATTTTTCTTAATCATTACACCATGTAGTGCTAGTGGTGTAGCTACCCACTGATATTTTTTTATGCCACCATAGTAGTGGGTTTTTAAAAGCGCCATTCCACCATCCTCATAGAGAGGATAAGCCTTTAAATCTAGCCTTGGGGCATCCAAATGACTTCCTACTATTCTCATACCCTTTTCTATTCCTTCAGTTCCAATCACAAATAAGACAACGGCCTTACCTTTATTTTCTGCATAAATCTTATCTCCAGGCTTAACAACTCCTCTATCCATTACTTCATCCAAAGAAACAAATCCATTAGTTTTTGCTTGTTTAATGATTTCATCAACGCATTCTCTTTCAGTTTTCCCTCGATCCATAAAATATTTATAGGCTTCACCAAACTCAAAAACCCGCTCTAGCTCTCCATCCTTCAGTTGTTCCCAAGCATTATGAAACTTTTTAGTCAACTGTTGCTGTAATTTTTTATCTATCGTTTCCTCTGCCATAAAATTCACCCCTTTATTATTATTGAATATCAGAAAATTTTCACATATCTCTTTTATGATACCTTTACTCTTTTTTATTGTCAACAAGTGGATAAACTATATCAGTCGATTACGGCTGCCCAAATATTCGTTCTGTGTTTCCCTATAATAACGACATCCTAAATATAATACTAATTCTATAAAAATAAAAACTACTAACCTAGTATAATCCAAATACATCACCTATGACTCCTTTAGCGAAATTAAGTAGCATTACGAAATCTTAGGCACATGGCAGATAACATAATGTTTTCAACACTAAGTTCGCTTTCTATATCAAATTTAATGGTATTTACGAACTCTGGTTCAGCAATATTTGCTTATCTATCATCCTACTTTCTATTAACTTTTTTACCTATCAGATAATTTAAAGTTGCTTATACTTTTGAATCTAACTTTAAGGAAATAAGTATACATCTTTAATACTTATTTTTTAACTTATTTTTATAGTATATTATTTCAAATTAGTTTCTTGTCGAATTATAGCATTAAAAAATAAAAAAGCAAATAAACAGTTATATAAACTATCTATTTGCTACTTCTTAAAATCCTATTTAATTATATTAGTTTTATTTATCAGTAATCTCTGTAATAATTGGAACAAAGTTTTTATTCGCTTTAAATGAACTCTCTTTTAATCTAATAACAGCAAAGCTTATTCCAGTTAATACAAGTCCTAATATACCTGATCCAACTTCTTTATACTGAGCTAATCCGATTTTATCTAAAAGTACACTTCCAATAAATACTCCTGCTATTAAAGTAATCAAGGGAATCATATATGCAATAAAAGCAGCAGCTAAAACATTTTGGTGCTCCATATCTATTTCAACACGATCACCAATTTTAGCATTAATAGAGTTAATAGCCTCTATTTCCATACTCATATCATCACTACCTAGCTTGCAACCTTTACAATCGCCGCAGCTAGATTGTCTTTGCATTACTACTTTAGCTCTATCTCCGTCGGTAGACATAACAACTCCACATTGTCTCATAAAACGTCCTCCTTTCTAATTTAAAAGTAACTATATTCTATATTTATACTAATTAAATTTAATTAATCACATTTTTAATCTTCTATTTAATAATATCTTTAACTATTTGTGAAGCTATAATTAATCCAGCAACAGAAGGTACGAAAGACACACTACCTGGAATTTGTCTTCTTGCAGTACATGTAGCAGTCTCTTTATTAGTACATATGCAATTAGTTTTACAGCTATTACCTTCTATTTCTAATGGTGTTATAGGCTCTTCTTTTGAGTATATCACTTTTAAGTCTTTAATGCCTCTTTTTCTAAGCTCTTTGCGCATTACTTTTGCTAAAGGACAAATTGATGTTTTATATATATCAGATACCTCTAATCTAGTAGGGTCCAGCTTATTACCCGCACCCATACAGCTAATAATAGAAATACCTCTTTTTTTACATCTTTCAATTAAATCTAATTTTGATGTAACCATATCGATTGCATCTACAACATAATCATAATCGTCAGCTATTAATTTTTCTGCACTTTCACTATTATAAAGCTCTCTATATACAGTTACTTCTGCTTTAGGATTAATATCTAAAATACGCTCTTTCATAACTTCTACTTTTGCTTTACCTACAGTGCTACGGAGAGCGTGGATTTGCCTATTAATATTAGTTAAACATATATCGTCGTGATCAACTAAAACAAATTTACTTACACCACTTCTTGCTAGGGCTTCTACAGCAAATGTCCCTACTCCTCCTATACCAAACACAGCTATTTTACTATTTTTAAGCTTTTCAAGTCCATCAGTTCCAATTAACAATTCTGTTCTAGAAAAAGAATGTAGCGCCATCTCTTACCTCCTCTACTTTTCCACTAAATTTAATATTATCTAATTTTTTTTATTATGTCAACTGGGTTTAAACATTAAAAAAGCCCCTATATAGGAGCTAATTACTTTTAGTATGTTTTTTCATCGATCAGTATTATGTAAGTTTTCCCCGCCATGCCGTGGTCGAATGTTTTGAAACCTGCTCTCGCAGGTGGGTATTCTGTTACTTATTGCGTAAGTCCTTACAGATTGTAGGGCATTTACTTAATAAATAAACTCCAAATTCCCAATGTCATTGTGTTGGCTCAAAACTTAGTCGATTATACGCACACAGCAGGGTGTTAATGTAATAATACCACAATCTTCGTAATATTTCAAATATTTTTGATATTTTAAAAATTTTTAATTAGCTTTTGCAGTACATAAATTACAATCCTTACAATTATTCAATCTTTTTGCCAAGTCACTACAGGCCCTTCTAGAAAATACACAAGGTATTTGACTTTGTTTTGCTTTTTCCTTAACTATTTCTGTTATATTGTGTTCTATAAAATCATAAAACACTATTACCATATCAACTTCTCCTGGAATTTCTAGCTTTCTCATGCCTTTTTTACGTCCATCCCAATGTATGAAATCCTTTATACCAAAGCTTTGTAATGTATCTGGAATATTACCTAATCTATCGGCTCCTACTAATAGAGCTTTCATTTGTCATTCCTCCTTTTATGTATTGATAACGATTATCATTTACTTTATTATAGTATACCCTGGTCTCCTTGTCAACTAACATATAAAAAAATCGCAAATTAAATAATCTGCGATTTTTTTATATTATTCTTCAATTTGAACTTTTATACTTAATTCTTTTAACTGCTTGTCATCTGCAACAGTTGGTGCATTTGTTAATGGACAAGTAGCATTTTGAGTTTTAGGGAAAGCTATTACCTGTCTAATATTATCTTCCCTTGCTAAAATCATTACCAATCTATCTAGGCCAAAGGCAATACCTCCATGAGGTGGTGTTCCATATTTAAATGCTTCTAAAAGGAAGCCAAACTTATCCCAAGCTTCTTCTTCGCTAAAACCTAAAGCTTTAAACATTTTTTGTTGAAGGTCTGATGAGTGAATTCTTATGCTTCCTCCACCAATTTCATAGCCATTTAATACAATATCATAAGCCTTAGCTCTAGCCATTTCTGGATTTGATACCATAAGTTCAATATCTTCATCCATAGGAGAAGTAAATGGATGATGCTTAGCTGCATAACGACCTTCTTCTTCATCGTATTCAAATAGTGGAAATTCCGTAACCCAAAGTAGCTTAAACTCATCTTTGTTAATTAAGTTTAATATTTTAGCAACTTCAACCCTTAAATGTCCTAGAGCATCATATACTACTTGCATTTTATCAGCAACAAATAATACTAAATCTCCTACTGCTGCATCTGTAGCCTTCAATACTGCTTGCATTTCTTCATCTGTAAAGAACTTAGCTATTGGTGAAGTAACTCCTTCATCTGTTACTTTAATCCAAGCTAATCCTTTAGCACCATAAGTCTTTACATAGTCTTCTAACTTTGTAATATCTTTTCTACTAAACTGATCTCCATGTCCCTTAATGTTGATTGCCTTAACAGCTCCACCATTTTCAATAGCGGATGTAAATACTTTAAATCCACAGTTTTTCACTATTTCACATAAATCAACTAGTTCAAAGCCAAATCTAATATCCGGTTTGTCAGATCCAAAGCGATCCATTGCTTCTTTATAGCTTATTCTAGGAATAGGTAATTGTATATCTACATTCATTACCTCTTTAAATATTGTTTGTAACAATCTCTCATTAATTGCTATTATATCTTCTACATCAACAAATGACATTTCACAGTCTATTTGAGTAAACTCTGGTTGTCTATCTGCCCTTAAATCCTCATCTCTAAAACATTTTACAATTTGAAAATATCTTTCCATACCTGATACCATTAAAAGTTGTTTAAGCATTTGAGGAGACTGAGGCAAACCAAAAAACTTACCTGGATTTACTCTACTTGGTACCAAATAATCTCTAGCCCCTTCTGGAGTTGTCTTTGTAAGCATAGGAGTTTCTATTTCTAAAAATCCTTCATTGCTTAAAAAATTCCTTACAACTTGAGCTACCTTATGTCTTAGCATTAAATTCTTTTGCATTGTAGGCTTTCTTAAATCTAAATATCTATATTTAAGTCTAAGATTCTCTGAAACATCATCATCATCTTTAATGTAAATAGGTGGTGTTTGGGATTCGTTTAAAATTTCTATTTCTTCTGCAAAAACTTCAATATCACCTGTTGGCATATTTGGATTTTTAGATTGTCTTTCATAAATCTTTCCTTTTATAGTAATTACATATTCTGATCCTAATTTTTCAGCATCTTTAAAAGCCTTCTCAGATACATCATTATCAAATACAATTTGCATAAGTCCAGATCTATCTCTTAAATCAACAAATATTAAACCTCCTAAATCCCTTCTTTTTTGTACCCATCCTGATAATGTTACTACATCACCTATATTTTCTCTATTTAAAGTTCCACACATGTGGGTTCTTTTTAAGTTCATAATATATTACCTCCTATTTAAATTTTGTTGAAGTATATTAGCTACATCAATTAAATTAACTTCTGTCTCTTCTCCATCAATCATATTTTTTAGCTTTGCTATTCCTTTAGATAGTTCATCATCACCTATTACAATTGTGTAATTTGACATTACCTTATTAGCATATTTAAATTGTGCCTTTACACTACGATCTAAGTGATCTTTATCTGCAGTTAAACCTGCTCTTCTAAGTTGATTTAGTAATTTAAATCCTTCATAGGATGCTGCCTCACCCATGGTTACTATAAATACATCTAATCCTTCTGGTTTAGGAATTTCTATGCCTTGGCTTTCTAATGTTAATATAGTTCTTTCTAATCCCATTCCAAAGCCTACACCTGGCGTACTCGGACCTCCACAATCTTCTACAAGTTTGTCATATCTCCCACCGCCACATATTGTTCCTTTTTTACCTGCTTCATCTGTAATAATTTCAAACGCAGTTTTAGTATAGTAATCTAATCCACGAACAATTCTTGGATCCACTATATAATTAAGTCCAGATGCTTCTAAATATTTCTTTAAGGTATCAAAATGATCCTTACATTCATCACAAATATGATCTAGCATAAGTGGAACTTCTGTTAGTTCGGCTTGACATGTATCAGATTTACAGTCAATTATTCTAAGAGGATTTCGATCAAATCTTCCTTGGCAAGTTGTGCATAGCTTATCTAATTTATTTTGTAAGTATTCCTTAAGTACTTTATGATATTCAGCTCTACACTTTGGACAGCCAATACTGTTTATTCTAAGCTCTAATTTTTTAATTCCAAAGGTTTCATAAACCGCCATAGCTAAGTTAATAACCTCTGCATCTACAGAAGGGCTAGCTGCGCCAAAAACCTCAACACCAAATTGATGATGTTCTCTTAACCTTCCTGCTTGAGGTCTTTCATATCTAAAAACTGGTGTAATATAAAATAGTTTTGTAGGTTGAGTATCTGCATAAAGTTTATTTTCAATAAATGATCTTGCTACTGGAGCTGTACCTTCTGGCTTTAATGTAATGCTTCTGTCTCCACGATCAGTAAATGTATACATTTCTTTTTCAACAACATCTGTAGTATCACCTACTCCACGTTCAAAAAGCTCTGTATGCTCAAAGATAGGGGTTCTTATCTCTTCAAACCCAAAGCGCTTAGCTACTTCCTTTACTACACCTTCAACATAATGCCACTTATAGGCTTCACTAGGTAATACATCCTTTGTACCCCTTGGTCCCTTTGTTAGCAATTTAATTACCTCCATTCTATATAAATAATTAAAATTAAATTTGAATACACAAAAACCTCTACATCCCTAAATATAAATTGAAGGGACGAGAGGTTGATTTCCCGCGGTACCACCCTAGTTGGATTAAATCCCACTTTACCATTAACGCAGGCTCACGGATTTTCCTACTAAATTTCAGAAAACCTACTCATAGGTGTCTTCACCAAACTCTATTGTATCGAGCTTTCACCATCCCCGACTCGCTAAAACATGATATTTGACTACTATTCCTAATCATTGTAATATCCTTATTGATTCTATCTATTATATGACGTTTTCTAAATATTGTCAATAAAAAATTTTCTTTTTCTTTCGATCATTTCATCTACGCGCTCAATATATTGCTCTAAGTTTTTAATATTTGGAACTCTTTCTAGTCGATTTTCACTAGGAAATGTAATCTTAGAGACAGCTCCTGCTCCTAAGGCAAGTATAGTCTGTTTTTCCTCCATAATTTGAATGTTATATATACATTCATAACCTGGCTTTGAATATCCTATATTTTCAAGATTACCTACCATATGCTTTTGTCTATACATATAATATGGTTTTAATCCCATAACTTCAGCATAATTCTGTGTAATTTCGAGCATATCCATCACTTCTTGTTGCTCAGCAAGACTATATTCTTCTTCTTGATCTTTCAATCTAGAAGCTCTTTTAATTGCTAATGTATGCACTGTTAAATTAATGGGAGAGAGCTTTTTAATTTCATTCATAGTGTGTTCTACCATTTTTGTATCTTCACCTGGAAGTCCAATTATAATATCCATATTAATATTTTCAAATCCAATTTCCAAAGCCATTTTGTAAGATTTAACTAGTTCATCAACGGTATGTTCTCTTCCTATTTCCTTTAAAGTACAATCGTTCATAGTTTGTGGATTAATACTTAATCTAGTAATATTTGCTCCCTTCAGATACATTAGCTTATCATAATCAATTGTATCTGGTCTTCCAGCCTCTACTGTGAATTCTTCAAGATAGTTCAAATCTATACTAGTTTTAATTGTATCGAATATACGGGCAAATTGTGTAACCGAAAGAGTAGTTGGTGTTCCTCCACCAACATAAATTGTTTGAACCTTTTTCCCCACTTCTTTAATTAGCTTTGTCACACCTTCTATCTCCCTGCACAGGGAATCTACATAACTATCTACTAAATGTGCAGATTGATTTAATGGATTAGAAGGAAATGAGCAATATAGACATCTAGTTGGACAAAAAGGTATGCTTATATATAAACTAATTTTTGTTTCATCAATAGGATATACATATCTATACTCTGTTTTAGCTACATCTAACAATAGTTTCGCTTTACTACTATCTATACAATATTCATTTATTAAAGTATACATAATATTTTCTTCACTAAAACCATTTTCTAATAGCTCATGAACAATTTTCGTAGGCCTAATTCCTGTTAAAATGCCCCAAGGCACCTCAATATTTTTACTTTTTTGAAGGAGCTTAAAAAGGCTTTTTTTAATTAATCTTTTAATTGTTTTCTTTATCTCTAACTCAGTCTTATTATCTAATTGTTCTTCTATTATTTTCTCTTCACCATTTAACTTAGAAGTAGCAATAGCTTTATTTTCTTCAACAACTAGCATACTAGTTAATAAGGTTTCTTTAGAAATAATTTGCCTATTAAAACCTTCTTCAACATACTCTCCAAAGCTAACACAGCTAATTTCTATTTCACTTTGTTTGTAAAATAGTTTTAATAATTCTCTTATTTCATATTCATAATTATGTCCTATGCATATAACTTTAATCATTTTTTTCAATTTACCTTACATAAGGATTTGTAGTTTTTTCAATTCTAATAGTGGTGGCAGGACCATGTCCAGGTAAAACGGTTAAATCTTCATTAAGTACAAAAAGTTTATTTTTAATAGAGTCTATTAGTTGTTCTTGATCTCCACCCTCTAAGTCGCTTCTGCCTATAGAGTTTGCAAATAATGTATCTCCACTTAATAGTACATTTTCAACTTGTATACATATTCCACCTTGAGTATGCCCTGGCGTATGAATAACATAAAGCTTTAACTCTCCCAATTCCAATGTATCTCCATCCTCTACGAAAGCATCTGCTTCTGTTTCAACTTTAACACCACCTATTGCAACAGAATGATTAATTTTACTATTTTTCAACACATGCAGATCATTTTTATGCATATATACAGGGGCTCCAGTTTTTTCCCGTAACTCCTCTAAACCACCTATATGGTCTCCATGAGCATGGGTCAATATAATATATTCTAATTTAAACTCATTGCTTTCTAATACTTCAATTATTTTATCAACATCGCCACCTGGATCAATTACAGCAGCTTTACCTGTTTTATCATCACCTACAACATAGCAATTAACTGCATATACTCCTGCTGGAATTCTTTCTAAAAACATAAAATTCCTCCTTAAAATGTTTTTTTACTATCGATAAGTATAGTTACTGGACCATCATTGATTGAGTGTACCATCATATGAGCTTGGAATACGCCTGTTTCAACATTTACCCCTAGTTTTTGGCATTCTTCTATAAAGGATTTATATAGTTCATCAGCCATTTCCGGTCTAGCTGCCTCTGTAAAATTAGGACGTCTTCCTTTTCTACAGTCCCCTAAAAGTGTAAATTGAGATACTGCAAGAATTTTACCTTCTACATCTATAACAGATAAATTCATTTTCTCGTTATCGTCTTCAAATATTCTTAAGTTTACAATTTTTTCAGCCATATATTTTACATCTTGAATATTATCTTCATTTGTTACTCCTAGAAAAACTAACAACCCTTTATCGATAGCACCAGTAACTTGATCCTCTACTACTACCTTTCCTTGTGATATTCTTTGAACTACAGCCCTCATATTTACCTCCTGTCTAAGTGGTTACTCTAAATATATCTATAACACCTTTTAAGTTTTTTAGTTTTTGCATTAATTTATCTAAATGTTCTATATCATTAATTTCTAAGACCATATTAAATATGGCAGTACGTTCCTTGGTTATTCGAGCATTTAATCCATTTATTGGAATCTTAGCTTCTGCTAAAACAATGGTTAATTCAGATAAAAGGCCTTTGCGATCAGTTGCTTTAATCTGTATCTCCACTTGGAAGGAGATTGCTTTATCAATATTCCATTCAACTTCTATAAAACGATCCATAATTTCTATATTATCAACTATATTTGGACAGTCTTTACGATGAATTGAAACTCCTCGTCCCCTTGTAATATATCCTACAATATTATCTCCAGGAACAGGATTGCAACATCTTGAAAAGCGAACCATTATATTATCTATTCCTTTAACTCTAACACCTTGACCAACATCTTCTTTTTTCTTCCTATCGTTTTCCTTAGGTACAGGTTGAACTTCTTTTTCTACTACATGTTCTTGGGCAGTTTCCTTTCTTGCAGCTTCTTTAATCTTAGGCATTACCTGAGTTAATGCAATACCACCGTATCCAATTGCAGCATATAGATCTTCTTCATTGGAAAAGCCAAGCTTTCTAGCCATACTTATCAATAATTTCTGTAGTTGTGCCGGAGGTATATTAAGCCCTAGCCGTCTTATTTCCTTATCTATTATTTCTTGTCCCTTATCAATATTTTCTTCTCTGCGTTCTTTTTTAAACCATTGTTTTATTTTGGTTTTAGCCTGCGAGCTTTTAACAATTTTTAACCAGTCTCTGCTAGGTCCCACGCTATTAGAAGAGGTTAGAATTTGTACTATATTTCCATTTTTTAATTTGTAATCAATGGGAACTATACGTCCATCTACTTTGGCGCCTACACATTTATTACCAACCCCAGAATGAATTTTGTATGCAAAATCAATCGGTGTTGATCCTGTTGGAAGATTAATAACTTCTCCTTTAGGTGTAAATACAAATACTTCGTTAGTAAATAGGTCAATCTTTAAGGATTCCATAAACTCCTTAGGATCTTTTACTTCCTTTTCCCACTCTAGCATTTGTCTTAACCATGCTAATTTTACATCCGTTTGTTGCTCGACAGTATCTGTTTTGCCTTCTTTATATTTCCAGTGGGCCGCAATACCATATTCAGCAATTTGATGCATTTCCATAGTTCTAATTTGAATTTCGAAAGGGTCTCCTTGAGGACCAATTACCGTAGTATGCAAAGACTGATACATATTAGGCTTAGGCATTGCAATGTAATCTTTAAAACGTCCAGGTATTGGTTTCCATATTGTATGAACAACTCCTAAAACTCCATAGCAATCTTTAACACTGTTTACTATTACTCTAACAGCTAAAAAATCAAATATTTCATCAAAAGACTTGCCCTGATATTCCATCTTTCTATATATGCTATAAAAGTGCTTTGGTCTACCAGTAATTTCATTTTCAATATCAAATTCATCTAATTTATCTTTTAAATTTGCTATTACATCTCTTATAAATTCTTCACGGTCACGTCTTTTTTTAGCTACTTTTTCTACTAGCTCATAATATCCTTCTGGATCAATATATCTTAAACATAAGTCCTCTAATTCCCATTTGATTCTAGAAATACCTAGCCTATGAGCAATTGGTGCAAAAATTTCTAAAGTTTCTATAGCTTTTTCCTTTCGTTTTTCATCATTATGATATCTAAGGGTTCTCATATTATGAAGACGATCGGCTAGCTTAATCAAAATAACCCGTATATCTTTTGCCATAGCTAGTACCATTTTTCTAAGGTTTTCAGCTTGTCTTTCCTCCTTAGAATTAAAAGATAACCGTGTTAACTTGGTTACGCCTTCTACTAAATCAGCTATCTCTAAACCAAACTCTTTCTTGATTTTTTCATATCCATAATTTGTATCCTCTATTACATCATGAAGCAATCCTGCAGCTATTGTACTGCTATCCATTTGTAACTCTATTAAAATTTTAGCTACTTCTACAGGATGAATAAAATATCTTTCACCTGATTTCCTATATTGACCTTGATGTGCATTTTCCGCAAAATTATAAGCTCTAATAATAAGTTCAACATCACATTGCGGATTATATTCTTCAATTTTACTTATTAAATTTTCCAACATAATATAAAATCACCCTCTTCAGTAGCTTATATGCAATAGAAAAATTATAGATTTCCAAAGTAAACCTTATAATAATAAGCACCTATATAAAACGATGCTCACTATAACACTTAATATTTTTTAATCCTCGTATTGAACTAATGAATGTACTTCATAATCCTGTAATACATCTCTTCCTTGTAGGAAATTAAGCTCAATTAAAAAGTTGATTGAAACTACTTGTCCTCCAAGCTGCTCAATTAGCTTAGCCGTAGCCAGTACAGTTCCGCCAGTAGCCAATAAATCATCTAATATAGCTACCCTTTGTCCAGGCCTAATTGCATCTTTATGTATTTGTAGTAAATCTGTACCATATTCAAGTTCATATTCATAACTAATTGTTTCAGCTGGCAGTTTTCCAGGTTTTCTTATAGGTACAAATCCAACTCCTAAATCGTATGCAACTGGAGTTCCAATTAAAAACCCTCTAGCCTCTGGGCCCACTATTACATCAACATTTAAGTTCTTAAGTTGATCTGATAACTCTCTTACTAAATATTTATAAGCTTCTCCATCTTTTAAAAGAGTAGTAATATCTTTAAAACTTATGCCTTTCTTAGGAAAATCTTCGATTACTCTTATTTTGCTTTTTAAATCCATTAAATTTTTCCTCCCTATAGCAATTGTAGCCATATATTTTTAAAATCATTATACTGGTACTTTATTGTCTCCAGATACTGAGTATATTTTAATTTATTTAAATCCACCTTACAAGTAGGTTCTAACATATGTATGTTATAAGCATTATTTTCAAAATTATAAGTTAATAAACTTCCTTCCGCAAATATGGTTAGAGCATTATTAAATAATGCATCGTTTATTATTAAATTATGCCTACACTTTATATCATCATATATTTTTTCAAATGAATGGGATATTCTCTTAGATTTGTTATCTTTTAAGTATTTGTATATAGCTACCAACTGTTCCCTAGTTGGTACTATACTTTTCAAAATACTAAGATTAGACTCCTCATCTCCATCTTCGTATAAAAAAATAGTTCTTTCTATATGATTTTGATTTATAAAAGCTTTCAATTGATCTAGAGAATAAAACATATCATAAAGAATAATATTATTATATCTTTTATACTGTATTTTATCAACAACAGGGTTAATAACTACGTAAACTTCATAGTCTAAATTATCAGTATTAGGTTGATTAAAACCAATTGATATACTAGTTAAGCTAGAACTTTTTTTATATTCTAGGAGAGATAGTAGTCTATAGGCGTGATTTAGTGTATTTGCTAGTATAAGAATAGGTTTTATTTTGCTTGCATCTTCAACCTTTTGGCGTACTATCTTATCTTTTTCTCCCTTTAGTATTTTTAGCGGAATATCAATAAATCTTTTATCAGTTTCATATTTGCTTATGAAAAAATTTTGATAATATTCTTTTAATACAGGATGTTTTCGATAATTTAGGCTATGTTTAATCTTAATATCTTTTATATTAAACTGGAGCTTGCGATTTCCATTGTATACATTATATTCTGGAGAAAAAACAATATCAATCTCATCATTTAATTCTATTAATTGCTGAAAGTCTCCTAGACCAAAACCAATACCATCGATATAATTTCCACTAAATTCTAATTTAAACTTTATATGCTTTTTATCAACCCCTACTCCTCTTATATCTACTGTACGTAAACCTTGAGAAATAAACTTTGGCGATGGATTACCCATTCCAAATGGTTCTAATTGCTGAATTTCATCTATAAGCTGTTCACTAATGTCTTCAATTTTTAGTATATCATCATAAAAAACCTTAGGAATAAGATCTTCTTCTGTTAAGGTTTGTTTTGCAATTAAATTAATTTGTTGTCGAAATGCTTCTATATTTTCTACATTAATAGATAGTCCTGCGGCTTGTTCATGCCCACCAAATTTTATGAATAAATCCTTACATTTATTCATAGCATCAAATAAGTCAAACCCAGGTATACTCCTAGCTGATCCTTTAGCTATACCTTCTTCTACTCCCAAAATTACTGTTGGCCTATAATATTTTTCAACAATCCGAGATGCAACAATTCCAATCACCCCAGGATGCCATCCTTCATTATAAATAATCAAAATATTATCACTAGCATACCCAGGATTTCTTTCAATAATATCTATAGCTTCATTTAAAATATTCATTTCAATTTCTTGTCTATATCTATTTTCTTCATTTAATAATTGTGCAATTTTATTAGCATGATTAACATCTGTAGCTGTAAGTAGTTGGACACCAGCATCTGCAGAACTAATTCTACCTGCAGCATTAATTCTAGGAGCAAGGCCAAAAGCTATATTTCCTGCATTTAATCTTCTATCTTCAAATCCACAAACCTTCAATAAAGCCTGAATACCAGGATTTATACTTTCAGAAATGTATTCAAGACCATTTTTAACTATAACTCGATTTTCATCTGTTAAAGAAACTACATCGGCTACTGTCGCTATTGCAACAATATCTAAGTAATCGTATATAGATGTTTTAAAAACCTCCGCCGGTGTCAATGCCTGAATTAATTTAAAGGCTAATCCACATCCACAGATTTTATCAAAGGGATATGAGCAATCCTTTTGTTTTGGATTAATAATACCATAAGCATCAGGTAACACGTTTTGACATTCATGGTGATCGGTTATTACTATATCTATTCCCAAACTATTGGCAAATTTTACTTCCTCTACAGATGTAATACCACAATCCACTGTAATGATTAGTCTAGTTCCATTAATAAATATTTTCTCAATGGCATCTTTATTTAACCCATAACCCTCTTCCATTCTACTAGGTATATAATAGCTAACAGGGTGGTTGATTGAATTAAAATATTTAATCATAATCGATGTACTTGATATCCCATCAACATCATAATCACCATAAATACATATTTTTTCATTATTTCTTATGGCTTCCTTAATTCGCTTGACAACCTTATCCATATCTTTAAGAAGAAATGGATCGTGCAGCTGAGTTAAACTTGAATATAAGAACTTCTTTGCTTCATCATGATTTGCTATTCCTCTATTTAATAAAACTCTCGAAATAGTTGGTGTAATTCCAAGGCTGTTTGATAATTCTTCAACTTTTATATTATCCAATTTGTTATATGTCCAGTACTTCTTATGTATCATATTTACTTCACCTACTGCATGTAAATTTTTTTATAATAAAAGCAGCTACCGCTGCCCATAGCACATATTCAACAAAATCTAATAAAAACCTTCTTTTAATTTATATTTTTTCGCCAAATATCTACTAAAAATAGATAAAGTGGTAACAATACTTTATTAATATTATTACCACTCCCATATACATACTAAATTTATTAGATATGGTTTGCCCTTTGTCTTTGTTTAATCATAACCCATAATGGGCTTGCAATGAATACAGAGGAATAGGTTCCAGCTATAACACCTATTATTAGTGGCAGTGCAAATTCCCTAATTTGATCTACTCCTAAAATATATAGGGCTAAAATAGTAACTAGTGTTGTTAATGAAGTATTTATGGAACGAGTGATTGTTTGTGAAATACTATCATTAGCTACTTGTGTGTAGTCAGCCTTTTTCATAAATTTAAGGTTTTCTCTTATTCTATCAAATATAACAATTGTATCATTAATAGAATATCCTAGAATAGTTAAAATAGCAGCTACAAAAGGACTATTAACAGGTACTCGAAGTATAGAGTACATTGCTAATACAATTAAAACGTCATGAGTTAATGCTATAATAGCTGAAATAGCAAAGCTAAACTCAAATCTGATTGTAATATATATTAACATTCCAATAGAAGCGATAACCATTGAAAGTAGTGCCTTACCTTGAATTTCTTTTCCTACTGATGGTCCAAATTGATCTGCTCTTAAAAAGTCTTCTTCAGCTAAATTATATTTTTTCTTAAATTCTTCAAAAATCTCTGTACGCTTTTCAGTATCAAAGTCTTCGTTCATTCTAATCTGAACTGTTGTCTTTTCCTCTCCTAACATATTTATACTTGAGCTAGAGTCATATTTATCAATAATTTCTCTTATTTCTTCTGTAGCTACATATTTATGAAGTTCAATTTCCAATAAGGTTCCACCAGTAAAGTCAATTCCAAAATTTATTCCTCTTACAAGTCCTAAAACTAAACCTAATAACATAATTGCTCCGGAAATAGAAAACCATATTTTTCGTTTTTGTACAATATTCATAAGTCTCCCCCCTTTTACGCTCCGTAAAGTTTGCTATTTTTAGCTAGATTCATTCCTACAAATAATTTTAATAAGAATTTAGTAACTACAACAGCTGTAAACATACTTGCAACAATACCAATTATTAACATAACTGCAAATCCTCTAATAGGGCCTGTACCAAATTGATATAAAACAATTCCTGATATAAGAGTAGTAATATTAGAGTCTAGAATTGATGTAAATGCTCTCTTAAATCCTGAGTCTATTGCAGCTCTAACTGTTTTACCAGCTTTAATTTCCTCTTTAATCCTTTCAAAAATAATAACATTAGCATCTACTGCCATACCTACAGAAAGAATTAAAGCAGCAATACTAGGTAATGTAAAGGTTGCTTTTAAAGTTATCATTGTTCCTATTACAAGTAATATATATGTGGACAATGCAATACCTGCAACTAAACCAGGTATTCTATAATAAATAAGCATGAAAAGAAATACAAGTATAATACCTACTTTAGCTGCCTGTAAGCTTCTGTTTAAGGCATTTTCACCTAGAGTAGCAGTAATTGTTGATGTTTGTACTTCCTCTAAGTCTACAGGTAAAGCTCCTGCCCTAATTAAAGCAGCTAAATTAGACGCTGTTTCTATTGTAAATCCACCAGAAATAGATGCATGTCCATCTGGAATTTTGCTGTTAACTACTGGACTTGAAATTACTTCATCGTCTAATATAATATAAATTATTTTATCCATACTATTTTGTAGCTCAGCTAATCTACCAGTTGCCTCAGCAAACTTTTTAGCTCCCTCGCTATCGAATTCTAAGCTTACATGTGGTGAATTTCCTTCTCCCAGGGTTGCTTGAGCTCTAACTACATTACTACCTGTAACCACAACTTCATCATCAGCAGTAACAAATTTCAGCTGTGCTGTTTTACCAATCATGTCTATAGCTTCTTGAGCATTTTTTGCTCCTGGTAATTCAACACGAATTCTCTTTTCACCTTCTCGAATAATCAATGGTTCTGTAAGTCCCATACTATCTACACGTCTACTAAATACTTCTATAACCTGCTCTATTAACTCGTCTAATTCTCTACCAGTTTTATCTGTTTGAGCTTCATAAAGAACATAAACTCCACCTTTTAAATCAAGTCCTTGTCGAACCGAATCCTTTACAGGCTTTATTTTATAGTTGCCAATTTCTAGCCCATTGAAAGCTGTAAATATTGCTAATCCTAAAATAGCAATAATAATTATAAATATAATACCACTCTTTGCTTTCATATTATCCACTTCCTCTCTATATATAACATAATCAGTTTAATTATATACACATGATAAATAATCGTCAATAAAACCATCCAATATTGCATAAAGTTCCAATAGCATAAAATTTAATTCCGATGGAGCTTACACCCCACCGGATGATATATCTATTTAATACCTTAGGTATTATTATTTTTCATTATTCATATGGTCCTTGGCTGTATCTATATAATGTCTAGCGGAATCCCTTAACCCTTCCTTTTCTTGTTCTGTTAGTTCTCTAATTACCTTTGCAGGCGAACCTAGGGCTAATACTCCAGAAGGTATTTTCTTTCCTTGAGCAACAAGGGCACCAGCACCAATAATTGTTTCATCACCAATTTCTGCACCATTTAATATAATAGCGCCCATTCCAATTAGACAATCATTCCCAACTGTACAAGCATGAACAATTGCATTATGACCTACAGTAACATTATCACCAATGATAGTTGGAAATTCTATACTGTTATGAATAACAGAGTTGTCTTGAATATTGGTATTTTCTCCAATCTTTACATAATTCTCATCTGCTCGTATAACTACATTGTACCAAATACTAGAATTTGCTGCTATAGTTACCTCTCCAACTATATTTGCTGTTTCTGCAATAAAACAACTATTATCGATAGCAGGTTTTTTACCTTTGATTGACTTAATCACTATTAATCCTCCTCTGCTAATTTTGCTTGAATTGTTAAGGCACACTCAATTCTCTTCTTCTCCATTTCACATCCAATATCATAAGGCTCATAAATATTTTTGTTGAAATTATAAGCATTAGCATGACATCCACCACTGCAATAAAACTTCGCCCAACACTCACCACATTTATTTTTATTATAAATATGAGCATTGCTAAATTCGTTGTATAAAGAAGTATTAAGTGTTTCTTCCATGATATTCCCAATTTTAAAATCTTCATTACCAACAAATTGATGGCATGGGTAAATCTCTCCTTCAGGAGTAATAGCTAAATATTCAGCACCAGCACCACATCCAGAAACCCGTTTAATTACACATGGCCCCTGATTTAAGTCTATCATAAAGTGGAAAAAATCAAATCCTTTTCCTTCTTTAATTCTTTTAACATATTCTCTAGCTAAGGCTTCATATTGCTCAAATACAGTTGATAAGTCTTCTTCTTTAATAGCGTAGTCATGATGTGACTCAGCTACTACTGGTTCCATAGACGTACTTTTAAATCCTAAATCTGCAAGATGCAACACGTCTTTTGCAAAATCTAAGTTTTCTCTAGTAAAAGTTCCCCTAACATAATAATTACGGTGTTCTCTCATCTCTACCATTTTTAAAAACTTAGGCACTATTATATCATATGTACCTTGTCCATTAATAGAATATCTCATAGTATCATTAACTTCTTTGCGTCCATCAATACTAAGAACCACGTTGTACATATTTTCATTAATATATTTCATATTTTCTTCATTAAGAAGCACACCATTAGTGGTCATAGTAAACCTAATATTTTTATTATGTTTTTTCTCTTGCTCTCTTCCATAATCAACAATTTCTTTAACGGTTTCAAAGTTCATTAATGGCTCGCCACCAAAGAAGTCTACTTCTAAATTATGACGACTTCCAGAATTTTTAAGCAAAAAGTCTATAGATTTTTTACCAATCTCAGCGCTCATTAAGCTTCTATCTCCTTTAAAATCTCCTTGAGACGCAAAGCAATATTTACACCGTATATTGCAATCATGAGCTATATGTAGACATAAAGCTTTAACAATAGGCTTTTTGTTCTTAAAGCCTTCATGATTAAAGTAACGATCGTCTGCAAATAAAAGTCCTTCTTCCTTTATAGAGTCTAACTCTTTAATAGCTTCTCTTATCTCTATGCTAGAATATTTGTCATTAAGCAATTCTACAATGTCTTCTGTTTCTTTATTTGAATAAAAATCTAAAACATCATAGGCTAACTTGTCAATAACATGAACAGCTCCGCTATTAACATCCATCACCATATAGGTATTATCTTGATAAAATTTATGAATCATTATATAAAGCTCCTTTCATTAAGCCACTTAAGTAATAAACAATAAGCATAAACTCATTGTATAAAATATAATAGAAACATTCAAGAAAAAAGTCGTATAATATTATCCTACTTAAAGAAAAAACAGCAGTGAATTTACACTGCTGCTTAACCTTTATGTAATTATCTGTTTTCACACTCTTGGTTAGCTACTGTACAAGAAGTTTTGCAAGCTGATTGGCAAGAAGTCTGACACTCGCCACATCCTCCCTTAATAGCACTTTTTACAAGAGTTGCGCCGCTCAATGTTTTAATATGTTTCATATGAAAGCTCCTTTCCTATAAAATCCTAGTACTATTGCATTATACCATAAAGAAAAAGGGAAAAAAAGCTTATTATTTAATGTTTACCCCTAGTATGCCCCCTATTATTCCTGCCCCCATGCTTAATCCAATTTTATATAAAGCAATCCTGTCAACTGAATAATTGGCTATAAATATTTTACTTAAACCAATTAATATTAAAATAAAAACTAATCCTATAATTCCACCATGGAGCCAACCTTTGTTTCTCAAATTTACAGAAGCATAAATCGCCGCAAAAACAATACCAACTATCATAATAATAGACGTAATTAACGGAATAATATTTTCTCCTATACTTGTATATGTTATTAGCACTGCTACTATAAGAAAAAGCAATAGCGATATTATATATCCCCTAATCAGTCCACGTCCATAGATTTTTATATTAAGAGGTCCTGCCTTTACTGTAGTTTTTTTTCCACCCTTCATCGTAACACCTCCAGCATTCTTTTATTTAACTCTATGGTTAACAATTCTAGAACTCTATCTGAGATTAGTCTTAGTTTATACATATGCCTCTTAATATAAAAATTATTACTAATTTCATTCTTATAAAACAAAAAAGCAGCATAGCTGCTTTTTTATTTTATAAACTTTTATCCTGTGAAACTACAGTTCCGATGGACCATTTGGCCATTGTTAGCTTTAATTTATCTGATCCAACTTCAATAGTAATAACATCATCTTTTATTTTGATAACCTTACCATGAATACCACCGATAGTTATTATTTGCTCCCCAACCTTTAGATTGTTTCTCATTTCTTTAATTTTTTTATCCTTTTTTTGCTGTGGTCTTATTAATAAAAAATAAAAAACTACAAATACACCTAATGGTAATATTAAACTTGCAATCTGTGCTGGCATACGCATATTCCCCCCTTTACAATGTTATAATCTATTATCTTACATAAATAAATTCAACAAATAAAGCAAATTTCCTTTAAAAACAAATAAAATTAATTTGTGTGTAGAAAAATTCTAAAAAACTTTTAATAAATTAGTATGCTAATGTGTTAAAATTTATTATATTTATAACTAATTAACACCTATAATTCATATCCATATTTTTGAAAAAAATCTTTTCTATAATCTAATAGTCGATCTTCTCTAATAGCTTGTCTTATTTCTTCCATTAATTTTAAAAGGAAATATAAATTATGGTTTGTAAGCAGTCTTAATCCTAAAATTTCATTTGCCTTAAATAAATGACGTAAATAGGCTCTTGAATAATTTTTACATGTGTAGCAATCACACTCAGGATCTAAAGGCTCAAAGCTTTCTGTGTGACTAGCATTTTTAATTACAACCTTACCTCTGCTAGTCATTGCAGTGCCATTTCTACCAATTCTTGAAGGCAACACACAGTCAAACATGTCTATTCCCCTAATTACACCTTCTATTAAATCGTCTGGACTTCCTACACCCATTAAATATCTTGGTTTATCCTTCGGCATTAGTGGTGTCGTGTACTCTAGTACCTCATACATTAAGTGTTTAGGTTCACCTACACTTAGTCCACCTACTGAATATCCTGGAAAATCTAAACCTATTATCTCCTCAGCACTTTGTCTTCTTAGATCCTCATACATACCTCCTTGAATAATTCCAAATAAAGCTTGTTTTTCAGTATTTTTATGAGCATCCTTACACCTTTTTGCCCATCTTGTAGTTCTTTCAAGTGAGTTTTTAACGTATTCATAATCAGCTGGATATGGAGCACACTCATCAAATGCCATCATAATATCAGAACCTAGAGAGTTTTGTATTTCAACAGCCTTCTCTGGACTAATAAAATGCTTCGATCCATCTAAATGAGATCTAAATTCTACTCCTTCTTCACTTATTTTTCTGAGCGGACCTAAACTAAATACTTGGAATCCTCCACTATCAGTTAAAATTGGTCCGTCCCAATTCATAAATTTATGTAATCCACCTGCTTTTTCAATTAATTTGTGTCCTGGTCTTAAATATAAATGATATGTATTACTTAAAATTATTTGTGAATTAATCTCTTTCAGTTCCTCTGGTGTCATTGTCTTAACCGTTGCCTGTGTCCCCACGGGCATAAAAATAGGTGTTTCTATTATACCATGTGGTGTATGTAGTCTGCCTAACCTTGCTCCACTTTGTTTACATGTCTTGATTAGCTCATACTTAATTGCCATTTTAAATCTTCACCATCCTTATTTTATGAACATAGCATCTCCAAAACTAAAAAATCTATATCTTTCTTTTACTGCGGTCTCATAGGCATTTAAGGTTCTATCCTGACCTGCTAAAGCACTAACCAGCATAATTAATGTTGATTCTGGTAAATGAAAATTAGTAATTAAATTATCTACTATTTTAAAACTATATCCGGGATAAATAAAAATATCTGTCCATCCACTACTAGGCTTTATTTGTCCATATGTATCCGCTACTGACTCTAAAGTTCTACAACTAGTAGTGCCCACAGTAACTACTTTATTTCCTTGTTTTTTAGCATTATTAATAATACTAGCAGTTTTATCATCTAGAATATAAAATTCCGAGTGCATCTTATGTTCTTCTATTTTTTCTACCTTTACAGGTCGAAATGTGCCTAAGCCAACATGCAAAGTAATATATACAACTTTTATTCCTTTATTTTCTATTTTTTGTAATAACTCCTTAGTAAAGTGTAAACCAGCTGTAGGTGCAGCTGCAGAACCCTGATTTTTAGAGTATACTGTTTGGTATCGTTCCTTATCCTCCAGCGTTTCTGTAATATATGGTGGTAATGGCATTTGCCCTAGTCTATCTAATATTTCTTCAAATACACCTTCATATTCAAACTTTATAATTCTAGAGCCTTCTTCTCCCATACCTACAACTTCTGTATGCAGTAGTCCATCACCGAAAACAAATCTACTACCAATCTTTGCTTTTTTTCCTGGCTTGACTAATGCTTCCCACGTGTCTAATTCTATTCTTTTTAATAATAGAAATTCTATTTTTCCCCCAGTTACCTCTTTTTCACCGATCAATCTTGCAGGTAATACTCTAGTGTCATTTAATACTAAACAATCTCCAGGGTTTAAAAATTCTACAATATCATAAAAATGCTTATGTTCAATTTCTCCAGTCTCCCTATCCAAAACCATCAATCTTGAATTATCTCGATTTTCCAAAGGTGTTTGTGCAATTAGTTCCTCTGGTAAGTAAAAATCAAAGTCTTTTGTTTCCATTTTTTATTCCACCTTTACACCTGTATAATAATGGGTTAGTATTTCATCGTATTTATAGTTTAATTCAGCCATTTTCTTTGCTCCATACTGGCTCATGCCTAAACCATGTCCAAATCCCTTTCCGTACAGTACAAAAGTATCCGAAATATTTTCAATTACTTCTTCGTCTATACTCCTATACTCCTTTCCGTTAAATATAGAGCTTCTTTGTGGATTGTTGATTTCATATATTCCATCAGCGGTAATTACATGTTTACTCGTTAAGTTAATGGATTCCTCTTTAGATGTAGTTCCATTTATAACCATCAATTGAGATTCATTGTTAGTGCTATTATTAGAGTTAATAGAAAACCAACTACTTTTTAAACCCAGAACAGTTCTACTTTTTTGTTTTTCCATAATCTCTTGTCCATCTGTTCCATATACAACTAAAGATAAAACTCTTCCATTATCAGAAATAGAAGTAATCTTCATATCTAAAATATCTCCTATGAATATATTATGGTTAGCTAAACGGTTTTTTATTTCGTCTTTTGTAAATGATACAGACCAAGTACTATTTGGTGCATCTAAAGAGAATTTATCCTCCACTCCTCTAATATAAGAAAGTTGACTTGACCAAATATTTTCGCTATCTTCAGTATGACCACCACTATTAGAATGATAATAAGGCTCTACTAATGTACCATTATAAGTTATAACCTTAGATCTAGTTTCGTCTACTGCCATATTTGTATTAGGATGTTCTCCAGTATAACCCTTATATACCTGAGAATTTGTAGTGGAACATAAATTAAAATCAAATTGTTTATATTTATTAAAATTAGTAAGGGCAAATCCTCTTGCTGCTACAGCTTGGGCCTTTAAAGCTTCTATTGGCCATGATGCTGGCATTTCTCCTGGCACAACTCCATACAAATACTCCTCCAAAGGCAGTTTGTTGATTATTGTCATATCACTATTTGACAACCTTTTTGCAGTAATAGCTCCCCTATAGTTATTACCCTCCACATTTACTATAGGTGTATTACCTCTATAATCTTTACCAGTAAAATAAAGTTCATCTGATGAATCATACATAAATATAGTATTTCCTTTTTCATTAATAACTTGGACCCTAGTAGTAGATGGTTGTATTACTTTAGTCTCGTAGCCATAGTTTGCATTTATTTTGTTTGCTTCTTCATTAGCGCTTGATTCAGTTAAATATAAACCTGAAAAAACCTTCCATTCTTTTTCATAAGATAAGTAACTATTTACACTTCCTATATTAAGTGAATTTAAAAAATTATAGGCTTCTGAGTAACTTGTAAAACTTTGTCCAACTTGAATATGGTAAGGACCTTCTATATTTGATATATTAACTTGTTCATTTATAGCTCCCGTATACTCCGTAAAGCTAAGCCCTTGTCCTATATAGAATTTATCTTTTCTTAATAAAATTTTATTTTCATCTAAATCAAATAAGTTAATGAATTCATCCTGCTGAAAAACTCCTACTTTAAAGCTAGATTGACTTTCTAATAATAAGGTTGATTTTGCTGTCTTATCGAAAAAGAGCCCAATTTTTATATTGTAAGGTATTGTGGACTTATCATAAGAAAACGTATGAGGCACATTCATAAGAACAATTAGTGCAATAAGCATTGGAACTATAATAATTTTTATCCTTCTCATTAAATAATCCTCCTAGGTAAAATAGAATAACTTTATAATTCGACAAAATCTCTTTAAACCCTTTATATTTTTTAATGTAATGAATTTGTAAAATAAACACTAATACACTCAGAAAAAAATAAGACCTCCTATAGAAGCCTTATTTCAAAGCCCATTATTAGATTCTTTTAGTACATACTATTGTTATTCTTTAAAAGGGATATTAAAATGTTCGTATGCCTTTTTCATTACTACTCTACCCCTTGGTGTACGATTAATAAATCCTATTTGTAATAAGTAAGGCTCATAAACATCTTCTATTGTATTTCTTTCTTCTCCTGTTGAAGCAGCTAGGGTATCTAGGCCTACTGGTCCTCCTCCAAAGTTATTAATCATAACTTCAATCATCTTTTTATCAGTACTATCTAAACCTAAAAAGTCAATTTCAAGTAGAGCTAATGCATCTTGTGCAATATCCAAAGTAATACGTCCATCTCCTCTAACCTGAGCAAAATCTCTAACCCTTTTTAAAAGTCTATTAGCTATACGAGGAGTGCCCCTTGACCTTGAAGCAATTTCTGCCGCTCCATCATCATCTATATAAACATTTAAAATATAAGCTGATCGTTTTACAATCTCCTTTAGCTCTTTAATATCATATAATTCCAATTTGGCTATTACCCCAAATCTATCTCTTAGTGGAGAAGTTAACAATCCAGCCCTTGTAGTAGCTCCTATTAAGGTGAACTTAGATAAATCTAGTCTTATAGATCTCGCACTTGGCCCCTTACCTATAATAATATCTAGCGCAAAATCCTCCATTGCAGGGTACAGTATTTCTTCAACTGTTCTATTAATCCTATGGATTTCATCTATAAACAAAACATCATTTTCTGATAGATTTGTTAATATAGCAGCCAAATCACCAGGTCTTTCTATTGCTGGACCAGATGTAATCCTAATATTTACATTCATCTCATTAGCTATAATGTTGGATAATGTAGTCTTACCTAAACCAGGAGGCCCATATAGTAGAACATGGTCTAAAGCTTCTTTTCTGTGTTGTGCAGCCTCTATAAATATTTTTAATTTTTCTTTTACTTTGTCTTGTCCAATATAATCATTTAAAAACCTAGGACGTAATCCACCTTCAATTTCTTGATCCTCAGGTTTTACTTTATTTGACACGATCCTCTCTTCAAACTCGGATATCATGTTCACTCCCTCCTCTTAATCTATTTCATTAACCATCTAAGTGCATTTTTTATAATTTCCTCTGTTGCATAACTTGTATCCTTAACAGCCTGAACTGCCTTTTCTCCTTCTATTTTAGTATATCCTAAGGCAATAAGAGCCTGAACTGCTTCATTGTCATCCTTATTATCATCATTAAACAAGGTATAATCGTAATCCACATTTGTCTTATCGATTTTATCCTTTAACTCTAAGACAATTCGCTCTGCGGTTTTCTTTCCTACTCCTGGTGATTTAGCTATTGAAGCAATATCATTACTTAATATGTAAGCTCCCAATTTACCGGGCGTGTAGGTAGATAGTATTCCACTAGCAACTTTTGGACCTATTTTAGAAACAGAAGTTAGTTTCTGAAACATTGATAGCTCATCAGTAGAAGTAAAACCATACAAGCTTAACTCATCTTCTCGGACTACTAAATGTGTATAAACAATAGTCTGATCACCCCTTTTAACTTTAGAGGCACTATTTGTAGTACTATTAATTCTATATCCGATCCCATTAACCTCGATTATTATTTTATCTAAAATAATATCAACAACTATTCCCTTCAAATATTCAAACATACATATTCCTCCAAAACTTATTTGATTTTGAACATATCTTTGAAATTTCCTGAATGGGCATGACATATCGCTACTGCTAGAGCGTCAGCAACATCGTCGGGCTTAGGTACAGTAGAAAGATTTAGCAATGTCTTAACCATTTGCTGCACCTGCCCTTTGTCTGCCCTGCCATAACCAACTACCCCCTGCTTAACCTGCAAAGGAGTATATTCAAATATTTCTTTATCATTATTAGCAGCAGATAGCACGGCTACACCTCTCGCGTGACCTACTAACAATGCAGTTTTAACATTAGTATTAAAAAACAATTCTTCAATTGCTACAGCATCTGGATTATGTTTAATCATAATTTTATTTAAATCCTCATAAATTTTTTTAAGTCTTATAGGTGTAGGCATTGTGCTAGGTGTTGTAATAGCTCCATAATCTATAGGTCGAAATCGATTCCCCTCATAGTGTATTATACCATATCCCATTATTGCAAGTCCTGGATCAATTCCTAATATAATCATTTCTAATCCTCCACTACCCTTTGCTTTATATTTAGAGTTTCTATTAAATTTGCTATTTTTTAGTTTAGCATATTCTCCTTCAAAAGGCCAATTTAAAAAGTCATCTAATGCTATAGCATCGACTCCTGTCCCACTTAAAATTTATTATAAACTTTCAAGTGCTCAAAATATTATTAACTTACTACTTCTTCAAAAACTCTTAGTAATTAAACGACTCATATATTTTTAGGTAATTTAAAAAGCAGCTATCTATTTTTCAGATAACTGCTTATTGGATATTTAAAATATTAACTACTATAATCCTCTAATAACTGATTAACATCTTCCATAGTTTCTACAAGAATACCTCTCTGTAACTTTTCTTGATCAACAGTTGGAAGAAGGTTTATAGGAATCTCTGTCTGATCTACTAAACTTTTTATTCCATCTTCATCATACTTATATATGGCTATATAGCCTTTGTTTACAGAAATTACATAGTGATTTGGACAAATTCTATTTTCTCGCTTAATTATAATAATCTCATTTTTAGAGAAGCTTTCTATCTCCCAATTTGGATGATTTTGCTTTAAGTATTCTTCGAATCCATTTTTATTTAATCCTATTAATTCTAAAGAAGGCTGCTCTTTTTTTTCTATAACGTCTTGGCATTGTGTATATAATATTTTATATACTAATTTAGTTTCCTTACTAATCGTATTTCCATGTTTTGTAACTGTCATTTCATTATCTTTATTAATATTGTATAAACTATCTTCTTGAGATTTAATTAAGGCATTTAATAATTCTTGTTCCTTTTGTCTCTCAAGCTTTTCTTGTGATATTTGGCTCGAATATCTATAGTATCCAACTGCAAATCCAATTGAACTAAAAACTAAGGCTAATGTTAAAATCGAAAGTATTAGTGGCCATATTTTTTTTCTTCTCATTTAAAAAACCTCCTAACTTATCTAGGAGATTATTCTAACCATTTTTTTGGAACTTATACTTCTTAAGAATTTTGAAAAAGCTTAGATAACAAAGGTATTATTACTAAAAAATAGTCAATACTAATACGGAAGTTAATCTTAAATTAGGAGTGGTATTATTATGGATAGACTGGCTTTATTGCTTGTTATTATCGGTGCAATAAATTGGGGTTTAATTGGATTCTTCCAATTTGACTTAGTTGCATCATTATTTGGAGGACAAGATGCCCTAGTTAGTAGAATTATCTACTCTTTGGTTGGGCTAGCAGGTGTTTATTGTATTAGTCTACTCTTTAGAGAAAGAGATAGAGATACTACTAGAGAATAAACAAAAAACAAAGAATGATAAAAATCATACTTTGTTCAGAATGTAGATAAAGAGCTTCTTGATTTTTGGATTATCAAGAAGCTCTTTGGTTTTTAAAGATATTTTTGTATAAAACACAAAATTGGTGGAAACAAGCTAAAAAACAAATAGTTTTAACCATCTCTAAATAGCCCATTCGCAAGTTTTTTCAAATTCATATAAAGTCATGCTCATATTTCAGTCTTTCTTACTTTCTATTAATGACTATACGATATCAATTAATAATGTTATTTATCCATTCGTATCTTATCTGCCATAATGCGGCTTGAACACTTTGTACACAAGAGAAATTACCATTTTTAATTTGATTATGATAGAAAAATAAGTGTGACCAGCTATCCATAACTTGCTTTTTTAATTCTGGATAAAAATTTGTCAATATTAGGTCGCTATCATGCTTTATTCCATATTCGTTTAGTAGAGAACGGAAGTTTTTTTCTTCATTCTCACTTTCTCCTATATATTGTAATTTCAAAATTTTATTCCAGTCATACATGTTGAAAAATACAACTTCATTAATCGGTACATACAATTCTAATATACTACTATCGGAAAATTTTTCTAAGTTTTTCATGTCCGTAAAGGCCCAATATGGAAATTCTGCTTTATCTGGCCTAGGTACAATTTTATCTGCTTCTTTTGAGAACCAGCTATATGCTGCAACAAAAATTGGCGCGCTTTCCTCGTATTTACTTATAATAAAATCTTTTTTAGAAAAACAAGTACCATTTTTTTCTATGATTTTAATAAGCAAATTAGTTTGTACTGAGTATAGCTTTACCGTATTACATTTACTATCCATTCCCTTTTCAACTCCCATATTGTTCCATACTTTTCTTCATTGTTTATTATTATTGAATCATCAAATAATCGTTCCCAGCTTGTGATAATTTCACGCTTTATTATAGGATAAAACTGTGACATATAAGCCTGTGTATCTGTCGTACCGTATTCATTTAGAAGTTGCTTGTGTCTCTTCGCATCCTCATTATTATATGGAATATATGAATAGTTTAAAATCATACCCCATTTATCAATATTTACAGGCATTATCAGTTCAGGTTCAAGTTCTATCTCCATTATAACAGTATCTTTACTTTGTAACATAGTAGCCTCCTGTGATAGAGATACCCATATTGGATACTCTACATCTACAGGCTTACTATAGAAATCCGAAGCTCTTCGTACATACCAATCGTATACCTCTAAAACTAAATCTGTATGTTCCTGAAGTTCTTTAACTATATACTCTTTTTTTGCAATATATCGCTCTTTAATTTGTAACTCATTAAGCACATTAACATGCTGCTTTGTCCAGACGACAATTTTTGCCATATTAAACCTTCACCTTCTTTCACGTTTACTTACACAAGTACATTAACTAAAAACTTTAACTCTATTACCTTCTTAAAGTTGATAAGAAACAAATATTTTTGTATGTAGATAACAAACTTTTACAGTTGTTTTGTAAACATAATTCCGTCACAATAACTTCCATCTTTTTATTATAAAAAAACAGTTTATTTGCTAACAGCCAACCCCTTAAAATACACACAGCATATATGAAATACTTTGTGTATCTGCATCTCCAACTATAAAAATATGGCACATAAATATTTCATATGTATCACCAGGGTAGTTATATATGGAATATCAGTAGTTGGTATAACTGTCTATTATATAAATTTTCTAAGTTATTTTGATATTTATATTCTAGCACTGTTAATATTTCTTAGCTACACTTAAAATCATTTATCAATTAACATTTGCTTAGTTAGAAGTTGTTTGTCGACACTCTGAAGAAGTAGTTAATTCCACTTCTTAATTATTATTATTTATAACACCAATTTAGAATAAATCTTATATGCTGTAAACATTATCTGTTGTCATTGCTGCTAAAATATTTATAATTTATAGTATTTTTATTCTCGTCATCTTCTTCTATCAACACAACAACATCAATATCATCTTTGTTCAATATTATGCCATCTTTATTTAAAAACATGTACTGTCTAGTTGTCGTAATATTTTTATGCCCCATCATTCCTTGAAGGGTAAAAATATCTACTCTCTTTTTAACCATTTCAGTGGCAAAATTATGTGGTAAAACATGAGGAGTACATCATTCGGGAAATGATTGTTTTTCACAGTGGTTTCAATCTTATTCCTTCCCTTCATAGAAATAGACATTTTTCAATACCTCCATAATTATAGTCTCCATCCATTAGAGGCTGTAGAGGAAGCCAATGCAGCTAATAATACTTCTAATGTACCCTTTCAAAAGGATAATACAATAATTAATCCGATGAATTATATGTAATTAAAAAATAAGCTATATTTTATTATAATGTTGAAATTGTATTAATTTTTAAGGGAAGCTATTTGACTTCCCTTAATTCGGCTTACAACTACATTGTGAAGTGAACAATGTTCTTTGAAAACTGAATAATACGGTATTGAAAAATTAGGAATTTACTATAATAATATAGAAAATATGGTATAATTTTGTTGCAGGATAAATCAGACTAGATAAATTATAAGAAATAATTAATATATAGTTAGAGGTTATACTGTTGGAAGTAGATATTTTGAAAGTAAATTATATAATTGATGGAATATTATTTTCGATGCCCACTAAGGTGATTTATGAACGATCAAATGAAAATGAAATACAGAGTATTCATTATGAAATCAAATTGGAAAATTATCATATTATATCTGAAGCATCCAATAGTACCGAATTAGGAATAGTTAATTTACAGAAGGCGCTCCCTCCAAACGTAAGTATTGTGTATTGTCAATCTTGTAGGCACGGTAACTTCTGTCCATATGGTGATTATGATAATGAAGTGTTTTGTCTAAAAGATATAACACCTACAGATAAGAATGATGTAAGCAAGCTCTTTTCGGAAAACTATGATTTAATTATGGCAAGGAGCCGAAAACTTCTTGATTTCTGTACGGATTATAGGCCTATATCCAATGATGGGTATTATACATATAATGATTGGGAGTTATGAAGATAATATTGACTTATAGATTTAAAAATTAAAACTTAATCATAAAAATACAATCCAGTAGAATCTTAGCAAATCTAATTTCTACTGGATTTATTGTATCATCTACTATATTTGATTTCTATACATCAATTCTTTGACGCCTACATGCAAAACTTCAAATCTTTGATTTTTTCTTCAAGCTCTCCATATCGTATCTTTCAATAAACTTAAAAACTCTATCGATAGAGTCATTAGAGTTTATCCATAAATCTGGAAAAAATCCCTTTCCATCTACATTCTCTAAATCTATATTTAAGTCTAAATTCTTCCCAAAATACACAGGCATGTTAGAATTGGGCAAAATATAGAGTATGTTATCTCCAACTAATGACATACCACTAGTGTTTACACCTACAAATATTACATTTTCCATACTTCTTAATATCTCTATAAAAGTTTCTCCAGAAGATGCTACTCCTTTATCCATTATTACAATTATAAGATTAGAATTTTCTATAGTATATTGTTCTTTATAATTAATATCTGACCATCCTGGATAAATGCTACTATTTTTAACATCCTCTATTATCTTACTTACCCAATTTTTAATACTTTCATCTTCATGAATTTTAATTGCTTCCTCAATCCCTTTTATAGTTGTTCTAGTCCATAACTCACTATTAACATTTCCACCCACATTAATTTCCTGCCCTGTATAAGTGCTAATCCAATCCTTGCAATAAGAATCACTTCCGCCCCCATTTCCCCTTATGTCGATAATAAATAAATCTTTATCCTTCAAAATAGCTGCATGCTCTCTAAACTTATTTAATTGTATAAGTTGGTTTTGTGTATTAGCTAGCATACTTCTGATTTCAATAACTGGGATTTCTCCTATAGTGCTGTATTTATAAATATTTGATCTATCAAAATTCGTATCTCGTCTATACCTAGTAAATTTTATATTTTCTCTAATATAATTATTATTACTTCTAAGTTCTATATCTTTATACTCATATTCATCTGTAGAATCTGATAAATATCCAATATAATAAACAATTTCGCCATCTTTATTAATAGATAGCTTTAAATCATTCTCAGAAATACTATCTTCTTTAAATGATATATAATATTTTTTCTCATCTATTTTCGTATAATATCCTTTAGAGTCCTTGAAAAGCTCATATTTTTCGCTTGAATAGTATACATAGTCTTTAGCTGTTCTGTATTTTCCTACAGCAAAATGTCCATCCTGAATAAAGTCTAAGTTTCTTAAAATAATCTGGTTAAATTCCTCAGTAGAAATATTTTCACTATGCTCTTTAATTTCTTTTAGCATATTCATTTTAGCTTCCATAAATGTTTCATCCCCACCAAAAAATTCATATCCTGCATATCCATATTTTAATAGCTTAAAAAAATGATCTATATCTGAAATAGCTTTATTAATAGTTACATCCTTAATATCCACATACAAATTCATAGACTTACTTAAATCACTAACTAAAATATCTTCATCTGTTAATTCATCATTAAAATCCTGAAAATTATACATTAGTTTACTAAATTCAAATATAACATCTTCCTTATCAAACTTGCTTACTGTACGAGTTTCATTTATTTTATCAATCATATAATTAGGTATAGTTTTTTTAGAACCTTCTAGATTATTAAATACATCTCTATTTTGAAAATAAAAGTAGCCTGAAATAATTACAAATAAACAAATAGAAAAAAGTAGGGTTCCTCTTTTTTTATTAATCATGGTATATTGCCTCCCTTACTTGATTCGTATAATACATCTAATGCACAACACTTCTGTAATTATTCTATATTTTTATAAGAATTAACACACAAATCACTACTATAAGAATTAAAATAACTAAAGGTATCTTCTTTTGTCCACCTTTCATTTTTTTACTATCAGACCAAATAAAAATAAAATCGGCAATTAAATCTATTAAAGATTCTATAATATCGTCTAACATCCAATCCTCCTATAAATCTTACTATCACTTATATTAAACCTTTTACATATTTCCTTAAGAATCAAATTTTCATTCTGCAACTATATCATTTCGAAATCCTATATCCCTCTAAGTACTTCAGGCTCCAAATCTATTAATCCGTATTTCACAAAATTCATCTGTTATGTCTAAAAAAGATGATGCGACATCCACCTTTAGCCTTAAATAAAGCTAATCTCACCTTATTGTCTTTGTTTATATAATTTCTTACCTATTAAACTCACTATTTTTAGTCCACCCCAAATTACAAATAAAATCGCTGAGAAATTATTCATTTCAAATACATTTAAGCCAATAAGTAATGCCGTTATAATAAATACAACATCAAAAATGCTATTAATAACAGATAATTTTTTATTAGATTTCATTTTTTCTATATTATCCTCCTAAATCGTATATTACGTCTAAAAGAATGATATGTCTTAGTTTAGTTTGATGAATAATATTCAAATGTAACAATTTTGCAACCTGTGCACCTATAAGATAGTAATTTGTTCATAGTAAAACCTGATAAACCAATCAATGTTTCATCCCCTAATGCAGTAAATTTAGGTTTATTATTATAGGTCCATTTTATATCCCTAATTGGATACATATATCCATTTTCCATTTTTAATCCACATTTAGGACAACTTATATTTTCTAATTCCATCATTTTCTCCTAATTCTTTCTACTTCTATTCATAGTATTCTGTAAAAATAGAAACCACTGTAAATAGTTCTTATATTATAATTACAATCATCCCTATATCAAAAACATATTTATTACAATTAAAAAGTAAAGTATGTAAAATTTATTTCTTAATATATAAATATATAGAAATATTAGACTGATTTATAAAATGAAATATAGAGAAGTATATTATCGAATAACTCTTAACAGACAACTTATATATTAATAATTAGAAACCATTAAATAAAAGCATTGTAATTGAAGCTAAGATTGTACTTGATAAGAAAAAAAATTTTATTTTTCCAGAGTATTTATAAAATCTAAAATTCATAAATGTAATGAACATCATCAAAATAAACAGCATTAACAACATCATATTTTTAATAAATGCACTGTTAATTATATATAGGGAAATTGCTGGACTTAGGCCTATTAGTGAATCTCCCAGAATTATCCGTTCAGGATTATATTCTTTCTTTTTAAATTGAGCATAAGAACGACACACATAATATATATATCCTAATACAGGAATAATCGCTAATAAAATATCCTGTTTCATTTTTTCACTCCTTTATAAGTTTACTACGTATTTTTATACTGTTACGTCTAAAAAAGATAATGTCTCATACTTAGATAAAAGTTATAATTAGCGAGGTTTATTGGGCACATTTATTAGATAGAAATAGGACCAGAATACAGATATCCCTATCGGACTTCTAACGATGGAAATATCATATTTGTATGTAATAATAAAAAATACAATAAGTGTTATAATAAGTAGAGTTACCTTATATTTAATAGTTCCAAAAACCTAAACTAATTTATCTTTGTAGTTAAATGTCTTATTAAGTAGATATAATACCGAAACTGAAATTAAAGCAGGTAAAATTATCGATAGTGCCTCCATATAATTCCATCCTTTCAAAAATATTAGTATTAATTTAAGGCCTTCATATTTTACATCAAATACTATTGAATCAATTCTAGTAAAGCTACTGCTATTGCAATACTAAATATGCTTAATATTGCCTGAATAATTGTTAGTGGTATGTTATCATAATATCTCTCAGGTAGAATTGGTATATTTAAATTATACTTTTTATTAATTATCACTCTACATACAGAGTAAATTAAGGGTGCTAATATTATCAATGATATAGCTATCAAATATTCAACTCCTCTCTTTAGAATTATAGTAAATCTGTACAAAATTTATTAAGCTAGTGTACCAAATCCAACAATAAAGTTATTTGGTTTTTTCATATGATTATCTTCTACAAAGAATAATTACTTGCATTGCCATTAATGTAGATAGACAACTCAATTTTCATCTGTTACGCCTTTAAAAGATGATGTGAACTAAACATTAATTTAAGTTCTTCATACTTTATCAATATTGCGTCACTACGTTATGAGAAAGCATTTAACATTATTTTTATTTTCTCTACATAAACACTAGGACCTATTAATATTGCTTGATTTTCATCTACAGTTACAGAAACTTTTTCCTTCCGTAACCATATATCTACCTAACCAAGCTTTGGCTTTACTATGAAAACATCATTCTTTTCGTTAATAATTTTTAATTTGGTATATTCTAAGCAGTCCTGAAAAGTATTGTAAAACTAGCTTTATCTTCTATTGGTATTTCAATTTTGATTTTCTTATATTTGCTAGGACTAAAAACGCTATTTAGAAGAGAAATTATCACTATAAATTTCCAATCAATATTAAGCTCACTAAGCCCATCAAACCCTAAAAACATTCCTCCTAAAATGACATAAAGAATTAATCCCATTGAGAAAGTTATGAAAAAAAGTTTTAATCTTATGGCTATATTTCAATTATTTTCACTCATAAAACCACCATCTTTAAAGTATATTTTTACTCTTTCACATTATTTTACAAGTATGTACCAAATCATACTCTTACGATATGTTAATTATAACATTAATTTCAAAATATTGTATATCCCTAAACAAATATCTGCTCTCTTTCTTTTTCTTTAAAATCAGTATCCTTGTATAAGCATATTTAGCTATAATACCATTAAAGCTATTTTAAATTTGTTATGTACATTAATGTGTTGAATATTGAATTTAAAAAAGTAGCTTAAAAATCAAGCTACTTCTTTTTTAATTATTATTTTAAAAAGCTAGACAGAATATCCACTTCTTTGTGTTTATTCAGTATATCATCATCGTTTAAATATACGTATTGTCTTGTAGTTGTAATATTTTTATGCTCCATCATTCGTTGCAAGGTAAAAATATCTACTCCCTTTTTAACCATTTCTGTCGCAAAAGTATGACGCAAGACATAAGGTGTACACTTTTTATTTATATTAGCCTCTTTTTTATATTTTCTAAAATTAGTAAATACATCTGATTCTGCAATAACCTTCTCCTCTGTAGTAGATAAAAATAGATGTGTTCGGCTTTGTTCTATAGTTATGTCCTTCAATTGCTCTAAAAAGCTTAGTGTTTTCCTTGATACTGGTAGTATTCTTTCCGTTCTAGTCTTACTTACCTCTGCCCTAACAATAATGTAGCTTTTACTAAAGCTCACATCAGGATAAGTTAGTTGCAATAGTTCACCTATTCTAATGCCACAATCAAGTATACAAATTGATATAGTTAGATCTCTAAATCTTGCATAGCTATAATTTCCTATAGCATTAATTAGTTTATTAATTTCAGATTTTGTTAATGGGTAAACTCTATCCTCTGCAACTTTAACTAGCTTAATATAATTATTAAAATTAGTATTTAGATGTTCATTTTTTAATAACCAATTAATATATGCTTTAATAGGTCTAAGTTTAACATTTACAGTACATGGAGCATAATTCTTTTCAAACATCATGTATTCATTGTAATCTAAAAATAATGATTTAGTTACATACTGGTTTTTATCAGACCAGTGTGATTCGTCTATCCATTTAACAAGGAATTTAAAAATATTTTTGTGGTCTTTAATTGTTTTTGATGCTAGATTTTCCAACACCTTATCACGTACAAAATCAGTATGAAGTTCAATAAAATCTTTAACTAATAATTCTTTCTTTGAAACTCGGTCGCTTTTCACACTGGTTTCAATCTTGTTCCTTCCCCTCATAGAAATAGCCATTTTTCAATACCTTCGCAAATTTTATTTTTAGAACAAACATGGTATTGAACATAGTGGTTTTAATTATTTTGGCAAATAAAAAAACAGTTATACTAAAACTGTATAACTGTTCAAATTACTAAATTTGGAGGGAGTACGTGGGAATCGAACCCACCCAAGAGGCTACTAACCCCTCGCGCTGGTTTTGAAGACTTAAGATATTCTTTTTGTATACTTCTGTACGTTGTTATAACGTTCATAAATAGCCATTTTCACTTTTGCAATTTGTGTGTACTTGTTTACTTTTTGTTGTATTGTGGCATAAATGGCACGCAAAGTGGCACGTGTTTATATGAATAGGAAGGGACTTGTGATAGCTACTTTCCTAAATAAAGAAGCGATAGTCTTTATTAGATTATCGCTTTTTTATGTTTTTATATATATTTTAAGTATACCAAATTCCACAGTTTTTACAGCGACTGCCTAAACCTTTTTATTCTTTAGTATTAATTAGCTTTAATCCTACTTCCGTTATTGTTATAGATCTCAGACTAGTATCTATCTTTGTAATATAACCTTCCTTCTCTAAATTACTAAGATGTCTATATACAGTACTGCTGGATTTTAACCCAACTAAATCTACAATATTCCTTACAGTTGGGCTTATACTATTAGCTTGTATATATTGATGTATTGCTTTTAAAATTTCCATCTGTCTTTCAGTTAGCATGATAATCCCCCCTTATTCCTTCGTTATTATCAATTAACTTTGTATCCATGGCTGATAATATATTCTCTACTTTAAAAGTCCTAAGCTCCCCTTTGTCTATGTCTAAGGCTTTTATAGTTTCACTATCCGTTTTAAGTACCTGGATTCTTTTTTGAGTTATTTCTAAACCTTTCATGTACATTTATCTCTCAGTATAGACTAGAGTTCAATTCCCTATTGCGAATCTTACAATAATATTATGTAAATATGTAGTTTTTTTAAAATCATTTAAATTTACTTAAATCTATATCCCAGTTTTCTACATTGTATGCTTTGGGATGAAATCTATCATGACCTCCTTTGTACATCATATAACTAATCTCAGCAGTCCATTGCTCATTGTTTTTATGTCCTATTTTAAATGCAAATTTATCTTGATAATATGCTTCTCTACTTTTATTAACAGCTTTACCTTCTTCATTCAGTTTCATAACATAGTGGAATCCTTCATAGTATAATCCTTTATCTCCACCATCTACACGTGTCTCATGAAAAGATTCATTAAATGAATAATATTTTTCTATAATATCATAATCAATATATTCGCAAACTACTTTTAAAACATCGTTTATAGTCAGTTCATTTGACTTTGGAAAATTTATAATAACTTTTGTTATAACACCATTAGCTGTATCGCTGGTTGTTATCAGTAATAATGAATCCTCATGCTTACCATAAATAGTCTCCTTTACATTTATAACTTTAACTTTCTTATATTTGCGCCAAAATTGTTTTGCTTCTTTATAACTTCCATAAAATTTGGGGTGCCCCGGCAAAGTAAGTATGTCCATGTCAGATAAATCAGTTTGGATTTTTGCATTATTTTCATTTTTACTAACTGGGGTAATGTGCGAAATACCAGTTATAATAACTGCAATGATAATAAATACAGAAATTATTCCTAGTGCTGATTTGGATTTCTTTTTCGCTCTATATGGCATCTGAGCATTTCTTATATTAGTGTTTATATGAATAGATATGTTCTGTTTTCCGTTAACACGATCAGCTTCACAATGCTCACATATTTCAAGGTATGTTTCTTCTCCGCAATCATAACAAATACGTGGTTTCTTACCAATTGTTACTCTACACTTAGGGCATGTAGTCCCAGAAAATATGTCTCCACAGTTTTCGCATATATTTTTAAATTCTTTTGAGCCACAACTCTTACATTGTATAACATCATCTAGTGTCTTTGTTTCACAATACTCACATATTTTCACATAAATTCCTCCATTATTATTGCTAAAATCAATACTCTTAAATGAAATGATTTGTTTTACTATATCTTTTATTTGCTTAATAAATCTTTTTAAAATTTCTGTGATTAACAACTAGTAATATTGCAACCACAATATAAAAAGCGATAGTCCTAATAGATTATCTCCTTTTTTATTTTAGAATATTATATGTTACTTGCTGTGTTTCTTCTTTCATATATCTAATGAATTTCTCTGTATTAATGTAGCAAGACCATCTTTTCATTTTTACAGCTGTCCCAAATGGAAATTTATCTTGTTGTAGTCCCATTTGGACAAACCTAGGAGTTACTTGCATTATCTTAGCGGCTACTGCAACAGTTATTTTTGCTGGTCTTTGTACCTCAAGTTCCTGTAGTGTAACATTTTCACATATATTATTTTTTTCCAACCTATTTTCAGATGATACTTCGCTTTTTTCTAACTGTGAATTTAAATAATTATTCTTTAAATCTTTTTCTTCCATTAGTTCTAAAAGCATTAGAGTTAATCTATCCCTTATGATTGGTATCGCTTCTGGATTTATAATTTCTACTTCTAATTCGCTCATTTTAAATACCCCTTTTTTATAATATTATATCTAATAAAATAAAAAAAGGGTAGAGCCTAAGCCCTACCCCAATTCTGTTAATCTTCTTTTTAGAAGAATAAGAATCCGTCACGTCCGCATCCACAAAATAGTACAACAAGTAATAGGAAGAAGAATAATAAGCTATCTCCTGATCCCTTAAAAATACCACAGTTACAGAAAATTATCACTAAGATCAAAAAGAAGAAAAGTAAACTACTTCGATTTCCAAAAAAACCACCAGAGCATCCACCTTTTGTAGCAATTTCAGACATATATGACACCTACCTTTTTTTTATTTTAAGTACTACTAAATACACAACTTAATTTATCTTTTAGGACTATACTTAGTTGTAATATATATTATGAAATTTCGTATAAACTGTTCTACATTTCATGTTGAAAATAAAAAAAGGTAAAGCCTAAGCTCTACCCTAGTTATGTTTCCCTTATCTTTTACAATTAAAAAATTCACGTCAATATGCACAACATAATATAAATAATTAAGAAGATAAAAGAAAACATATATTTTACTACCCTTTTGAAAATGAGTGAGTTGCGATATATAAGTGGCTTCATCTTTAGTTGTAATATATATTATGAAACAAATTATATACTGTGATATATCTATACAAAATAAAAAAAGGGTAAAGCTTATGCTCTACCCTAATCACCTTTCCTTTGTCTTTTACAATTACTGAACTAACACCCACATCCGCATCTACGTTCACGTCCAAATAGTCCAAATACAAAACATAATATAATAATTATAAAGATGAAGGAAATGAAACCGCCTCCGAAAAAACCACCACAACCACAGCCTCCAAATAAACCTTTATTTTCAACGTTTTCACTCATATATTACACCTCCTTCTTCAATTGCTACTATATATCCAACCCCTCTTTCTGTTTTAAAATTGTTAGTAGCTGTAATATATATTATGAAATTACCCATATATTGTGATATATCTAGGTAAAAACAAAAAAGGTAGAGCCTAAGCCCTACCCTAACACATTACCTTGCACATTACCTTACACATTAAATATAATTTATTTTATAATATATGTATAAAAGCAAAATAGCTTGAACAAAATTATAATAAAGCCAAGTAATCAATAAAAAAGGGGAGTAACCTAAATTAATAGGTGCTCCCCTTAAATGGTTGCATACTACGTGCTATGTAACTGTTTCGCCTATAAACGTGCAATTTGTCAACCACTCCAAAATTCTATACACTCTTATTTAGTTCGCCATCATCTAAATAATCCTTACCCATGTTATATAGATAAGAAATAATTTTCCTCGCATAAAAATGTTATTCCGGCATAAACAGATAAAATTACTGCATGTTTTTAATATATAGGAACAAATTATATGTTTCAGTAGAAATTGGGTATAAGATATATAGTATAATGTAATTAATTATACTTAATAGGGGGTATTATATGGAATGGTCTTTAATTAGTCATACGCAGTTTGAGAAATTAACTTTCAGTATACTTAGTTACAATTCATTTTTAAACATAGAATGGCATGGAAATGGTGGTGGCGATAAAGGCAGAGACATCGTAGCATATACTTTTGAACGACTACCATTGAATTTAGGATATAAGAGAAAGTGGATATTTCAATGCAAAAAGTAGAAAAAATTTCCTGCAAAACCTGCAATTTATGATTCTGTAATAACTGCAAAAGAACATGACCCTGACTTTTGGGTTTTAGTTGTACCTTTAGATCCTTCTTCTGGTATGATTGATTATATCAATAGTTTGGAAAATCAACTAAATATTAAATGTTTAATATTGCCTAAAATAGGACTTGAAGAAGAAATTTCACGTCATCCCCAGGTTTTAAATAGTATTAATTATGAAAGGAATGATATTATTATGGGTAAATTTATTGAAACTCTCTCATCTGATCAATCACTTTATTTCGATGAGTATAACTCTATTTTTATAGAAAAAGATGATAATAAAATAATAATCAATAACAATACACCGTCAATGCCAATCATTTCTCCAAATAAGGATAAGTTTGCTTATATATCTCCATTCGAATGGGAGCAGCTGGGTAGCTTATACCTATACAATACAACTACTTCCTCTTCTGATTTACTTATTGAACCTTCTGAAAGCAACATTCCAAAAGATGCTATTTGGATTAATAATGAGTATTTATTAGTTATAATTGGCCATGCTTATGGAACTGTATCTACGGGTGGGAATTTATATCTTTTAAATACCACTACAAGAGAAATCACACTATTTAGAGAGTGTTCTGAAGAACAACAATTCACAAAGATTGATCTTATTAATGATTATTTAAATGTTACAGTTATAACCTATCAAGATGATATATTTAATGAGTACACAGAAAGTTCATTCACAATATCAATAGATGACATATTAAAGAAATAAATGGGTAGCATAAGCTACCCATTTATTTCTTTATCATACCCTAATAAGTTTTTTCCACTTGCTAAATATCTTTTTAAATACTCTACAGCATCTTCAATCATCTTATCAATCTGTTTCTTACTATACAGTAGTTTTAAAATACCAGGGGTAATCTCATATATCCTTTCTACTACCATTGCATATTTTAATTCACCTGTACCACTACCTAATTGCTTTTCAGCTTCTGTTGCAAGTGCTAATACTAACTTTCTTAGAAAATCTTCTTGCCCTCTTTTATACAGCCATAATCCAATTGTAACAACAATAATTGTGCCAGCAACTTCAATTAAATTTATCATTATAAAACTTTGAATTAATTCGATCATTTATCTTCCTCCTTCATTCTATATAACATAGTTGTCATTTCTTCTCTAGTAGCTGCATCTTTGGGTCTTGTCCCATCAATAACACCTTTTTGTTTTCCCCATTCCCATGCTTCAATTGCCCATTCACTTACTCCTTGATTCTTGATACTATACAGTTTAGATAATTCTTTCTCTACTTTACCCATAAACTTATTCCATCTAGGAAGGATTAGTCTTGGGCAGTTCTTTCCATTCCATTTTTTGTGTGTAGTTACTTTGTCTAATCCCCAGCCACGATCAAATAATAGCTTTGCAATTAATTTAATAGCATTGTCCCACACCTTTTCTTGGTTACCACTCTCGCAAATTTCAACTCCTATAGAAGTTAAATTCCCTTGCTTGTTTCCTGAGTGGTGAGCTATTTCATCCAATGGTATACATTCCACTACTTCTTTTTCATCGATTGCAATATGAAAACTTGTAGAGCTAGTATTATATGGATTAGTAAGCCACCCTCGTTCATTTCTAGCTGTACTAGTGGGATTGCCTGTATTATGTATAGTGATTGATTCAGGTTGCAATTTAGTCCCCAGTCTTTTATTTCCCTTTGGAATGTGGTCTACTATGTAGCTGTACATTTCCTTACCTCCTTAATACCGCTTTTATTTCGTGTACATCTTGCTGGATATTGTCTACTACTCCAAATTTCTCTGTAAGGTTTTTAATTACTGATTGATTTTCACTTATAGTTTCTTGATACTTTTTCTCTCTATGTCTGCTATCGTATAGTACATATATAAAAAGAAATACATATAATGCTGCCCAAAGTCCATTTCCTGCTGCTAAATTTAAAAGTTGTTGTTCCATGTATGCACCTACTTTCTATTTATCTGTAATTCTGTCTATTAAGGCAAATACGGCCCATGTCGGCATGGGTTCTAATAATCTATCTTTCCAGTAATCTGGACTATCAATGATTTTCTTTTTTACCAAGTTCTCAAGATGCTCTAATCCTTGCTTTTCTTCCCAACTCATAGACTTATCCTCCTTTGACATATAATCAATACCAATATGATTTAATATTCCTTTTGCAATTCCTACAGCTGCCTTCTCTAAAAATTCATCCTGTTTTAATAACTGTTCCTCCGTAGGATTATTAATAAAAGCTACTTCTACTAGACAAGCTGGTATTTTAGTAGTTGCAACAACTTGTAATCTATCGTATTTTATTCCTCTGTTTTTCAGATTTATCTCTTTTAATAGACTATCTAATATTGTTCCTGCTAGTTTGTTTCCCTCTGAGGCTTTAGAATACGCAAATACTTCTGTTCCTGTAGCTAAAGGATTGCTTGCACTATTAATATGAATAGATATAAAAAAATCAGCTTTAGATTTGTTCGCTATCTGAACTCTTTTATCTAAGCTGATTTTTTCATCTCCAACACGTGTAAATATAACTTCTATTCCATATCGCATTAGGATATCTGCTACCATACATGCTATTCGCCATGCTACATGATTTTCTTTTAGTCCTGTAGGGCCTACTGCTCCTGGATCAGTCCCCCCATGTCCAGGGTCAATAACTACTATATATCTTTTCATGTTTTCACCTCCAAAATCGCATAAAAAAAGAACATGGCTTATCCAAGTTCTTTTTTGTAAAGTTAAACTTAATCTCTTCTTGTTAAATAAAATATAGGTATTAGATAATGTTAATGTTAATTTTTAATACCTTTTTGCCATGCCAACAGACTTTGGTGCTGAATAATCAAATCCAAACTTTTTATATAATCTATCAGCAGGAACATCAGCGATTAAGCTTACATAGGAACCCTTTGGTGCGTGATTATCTAGATATTTAGTTATTTCTGACATAATTAAATTACCGAATCCATTGCCTTGATAAGAAGGGGCAACAGCGATATCTACTATATGATAAAGGCATCCTCCATCTCCTATAATTCTTCCCATACCAATTAATTTATCAGAATCTCTTAAAGTAATCATAAAAATGGAATTTTTCAATCCTATTTCTGATGCTGCTTCATCCTTAGGACTCAATCCTGAAATTATCCTTAAATTATTGTATTCTTTTGCATTTGGAATTTCATATGAAATATCTATATTCAAGTTAAATCTCCTTCCTCTCTTTTCTTTTGCTTCACATAATAAATTATACTTATTAATCCATGAAAATAAAAGGACTAAGCCCTAAAAATTTATATGTGTTTGCCCTACGATTGCAAGAAGGGCATAAAAAAAGCCCTTCTCGGGTTAAATTTCTAATGCTTCTTGTACTGCTTCACGAAGATTAACAGCTTAGGCACTTCGTCATATTCCATTTTATCCGCTAAAATCAAAATTACATAGCTTCTCACAATTGCTGAATTTGGTTTGAATGTCATAATAAACAACTCCTTTATAAATTTTATTATATTTTTTATTGTTCTAAACATTGCTCTACAACTTCTTTTAAATTAAAGAGTTTAGGAACTTCTTCTATTGTCTTTAATTTTTTATTTATTAATAAAACATAGTCTTGTACTATCCTGCTATTCACCGTAAATACCATAATTACATACCTCCTTGAAGTGATAATATTAACTCGATCATTTCTGCATTACTTTGTGCTTGCTCTATTTTCTGCATTTCGCTTAATGTTGTTAATACCTCTAGTGTTTCTGCTGTATTTTGTGCTATTTGTAGATTTATTTTTTCTTCTAGTGTTGGCTGCGGTTCAACTATAGGTATTTCCTGCTCGATTATACTAACTATTTCTCCATCTACTTCCTCATATTCTGCTGGTAGATACTTGATACTGTCGTGTATCTCTTTTGTGACTTCTCCTTCTAGTAACTTTCTAGGGTGGCTTAGATATAAACTTGAAACAATTTTTCTATCTTCAATTTTAACAATGTACATTTTTCTACCTCCTATAGAACACCTTAAATGGATAAGAGTTTGAGTTAGTGTTATCGCCATCGTTATCATAAACAGTAAAACCTTTTGAACCATATCTTTGCATAGATACAATTTTCGTTTCACTACCAGGCCTTATAACTACTAACTCAATTTTAATATTATAATCTGTTAAAGTTATGACTTGAGAATATGATCCGTTACCACGGTAAGAGCCTTCTATTACATATAGCTGAGTGTTCACAGTTTTAAAGGTAACTGCAGGATTTATCATTGTGTACTTTGCAGTTTCACCCTTAATTACTTCAATTCTAAATTTTAGTTTTGGATAGTCTGTAGCGTCTATATCAGATAAATCAATGCCATCTATAGAGTAACTTTCTTTAAGCAAGTTATTATTTGTGTCTAGAATTTGAATTAAGACTTCCGCGTCTTTAGTCGATATACCCCACTTTATGTTTCCCCAAGAGTATAGATCTGGTACTTGTATAACTTGCTCTAATATATGTTTTTCACCCACACTACCTTTATATAGTTGTGGTAGGTCAAAGTCTAAGGATCTATTATCAAAATTGGTCCATGTAACATTTGATTGATTGGTGGTCCAATTAGTTGAATACAGATAGTTTTGTGCTGGCCTGCCTATGCTAGAAGGGCTAAATGAAATTTCCAAGGGGGAAGTACCATCTTGATATCTATTGAAAATTACTAAAAAATACTCTTCATTAGCATTTAACTTTTGAGTTAAAGGTATAAAGTATGTAATGACCTTATATGTAGTATCTAACCCACCTTCTGAATATGCAGATGTATAGCTACCTATAAGTTCTCCTGGTACTCCGTTATTAGCTTTATAAATTCTAAAAAGAGGTGTGCCTATACTAGTACGTTTAGCATTAATCCTGACAACTAAATGTTTTTCTTCAAAATCAATCTGGGGTGTAAATTTACTAGCGATAGCTTGAGTTGATAAGGACAAACTGTGTGCAGTTAGTCCACCATTTGTAACAACATCTCTTAAGGCATATGCTTTATTCGTGTTAGAATTTATAAAGAACTTATCAGTTACGACTAAATCATTAAGTAATGGTACAAATGAATATCTTCCATAACCTCTAAGCTCATTTAGATCTGAGTTATTTATAACTTCTGTTATATTTTGTATATCGTTTTCAATTCCATTTAGATTGGCAGCATTAACGGGAGTTCCTACTTCCATTATTTCTCCAGGGTCCGGAGTAAGTATTAATATATTTCCATTCTGGTCCTTATATCTTCTAGGATGTTCTACTGCCCTATCTTTCCATATTCTTGCCATTAAATCACTTCCTCTCCACAATTAAATGTACCACAATAAATAATGCTGTCCTTTATTAGCCTGGTCCATTTGTATAAAAGTTCTAAATTTCTCTCATATCTATTTGCATCATTAAAATCAAAACTTTGGAGTGTTGGTTGATTGGACCATTCTCTCATATCTTCATAGCCTACAGGGGTAACTAGGTTTAGTCTAATAGCTTCGATATTTCTTTCAATTCTGTTTAGGCTATCTACAAATTCTATACTGTTGTAATCTCTATCAGTTATTACAGGCCCTAGCTCAACATTAATACCTAATTCCTGCTTTAGAATTTTAGTTAACTCTAAGGTGTTATTCTCAACTCTATTTAGGTCTTTAGCATTGTAATAATCATCTTTATTCCAATCTGTTTTAGGTTCAAGCCACATTATATTACCCCCTTTGCTTCCGTCTTTCCTTGAAGGGATCCTTCATAGCTATATTCTTGTTTAGTTATATTAGCAATTTTATAAGTCTTGTATCCATTTTCTATACTAACTTTATCTCCTAGACACAAGGATGGATTTTGTCTCCAATCAACTTTAAAGTTAGCTCTATTATTCTTTTCATTTAAAATCCATTCGGCTACATTTTTAGCATCTATTTCATTGTTTATTAGGCTATTTTCAAGCTTTAAGGTAGTACCTTCTTTTATATAATCATTAATTGCTATATATGTGCTTTTGTTATTTAAATCCGTAGGATAATAGGTCACTTCAACAGCCTTTACAGCTTCCAATAATTCAATCTGTGGTTCTTTATAAATGTTATCAAAGGTTATACTATCAACTGGAATGTCAAATCCTACTTCGATTACTCTTGCCCTCCTATATCCTTTAGACCATTTATTAATTACAATTTCTATTTTTCTGCTATTCTCAAGTAAACTGCTTTCATAGAAAAATCTGACCTTATCATTTGTTACACTCTCATTTATCTTTATATTTCCTACTTCATCATAAACCTTTAAATCAAAGGCTTTAGCATATTCATTATTTAAGGTATCGAATACTACTTCAAGGTTAGGTGTTTTATGGTCGTTAGATATATTAATCTCCAGTACTAAAGGGATATTAAATATACCTTCTTCATTACATATGCTGTCACTCCACCAACCTACTTCATAATTACTCATATTTTGCCTTGGAATAAAAAAAGAACCATCTAACTTAAATCTATCTTTTTCAAAACTTGCTAAGTTTATGGAAGGCTCAAAGATATTGTTTATCACTTGATCTTTATTACTTACACTTGCTTCATTTGTAACATTTATAGAGTCAATTACAGCTTCCGCACTTATTAATTGCTTCATGTAGAAAGTTCCTGTATTATCAGCATAGGCTACACACATACCAGCTATAGCTATAAGCTGCAATAAGCTTCTATAATTCATTTTTCTATGAAGTCCCTTTGTACTTATAAGCTTTAGATTCTCACTTAATACGTAATTTTCTATTCCACTATTATTTAATACTTCTTCTGCTAAATCATATAATGTAATATTTCTTACAACAGTATTTTCTACCTCTGCATTTGATAAAGAGTCTAATATATCTCTAGCTGTAAAAGTAGTTGTTAGAGTTCCTTCGTCACTTTGCCAATTCGTTAAATAATATTTCCCCATTGGTGTATACTCTACTTTTTCGGAGTCTAGCTCAACACCTATTTCCAAGGAACATTCTTGGCCCTGCTGTAGAAATTCATAAAATCCGGAAGGATTTATCATATTAAACTCTTTATTAGAATTATCCACTGTAAATTTAAGTTCACTAGCTGGGAGTGTAGAGCTTATAGTGTCCATCTCCTGTATTAAATTCATCTTTATTAAACTATTATCATCATATTCTTTAACTATTCCAAAGTCCACTTCTGTAATCTTTACTCGCCTATATGGTCTACACCATTTCTTTATAGTTATAACTATTTTCTTGTAGTTACTTAATGCTGCTACATATACATAACTAGATTTAGAGTTATTTACTATAGAATCATGCTTTATTATATTTCCATGGATATCAAATACATTAATATCAAAATCTACCGCGTATTCATCATTTAGAACATCAAAATATATAGTTAAACCTCTTGAGGAATGTTCATTGTTAAAATGAAATTCTAATACTTGGTATGGATTAAAAATACTATTTTCATCGCATAGACTATCACTCCACCAGCCTATTTCAGACTCTAAGTTTTCATTAGGTTTAGGTGGAATAAAAAAAGAACCATCTAATTTAAAATAGTCCTTTTCAAACACAGCATATTTATTACTCATTTCCCTAATTTTATTAGTTAATTGCTCTTTTCTGCTTATACTAGCTTCACTGCTTACAGCTATATTATTATCTTTATAGGCTTCATTATCTAGAATTTCAAAGGATACCCTAGCTGTTGTTCTTCTGGTAGGTGCATAAACTGCTCTTTTAAAAGCTTCACTTACATTTATCATTTATATCACCTACATTTCTACAAAATTCATTTTTATATCAAGCCAGTTTTCTACTCTGCCATTTTTATAATCCATAGCATTAGCAGAGGGTGTTCCTGCATAAAATTGCCCTTTTCTAGGCTTACCTGTATCCATATCAATAAATTCTAATGTGAAAGAATTTTTCCTTTTAACACTCATTAATTTAGTAAGTTCTTCTTGACTTAACATCTTCCATGTAACATTTAATTTGTATTTATATGCTATTACTTCTTTTATCATATCCCCATTAGCATTTCTATCTGCTTTACTTATTTCTTCAAAATCTGGTGTATATGAAGTTGGTGTAGGTAAAGCTACACCATCAACTTTTAACATAGTCATTCCCTACACCTCCTAAATTGGTTGTATTATTACGTTATTTCCTATTCTTTGTTTCTCTTTATCAAGAATAGGTCCTACTATTCTTCCTAAGGTTGTTCCATCTATTTGTAGAATTATATCACCACTACTATCAACTCTCAAACCTCCACCGTTACCCATTTGCATAGCTGCCATAACTGCATTACCTAGGGCACTTGCTAGTGTATCAACAAAAGCAGTATTTTCTAAAGGGACTACTGCCTCTTTACCACGCTCTCCTACCATTGCTAAAGTAGGTTGATCTACAATACCACCTCTAGCAAGCATTGGAATTCCTCCGCCGCCTAACCATGCAGGCATATTAGGATTATTCTTTTTATATTCTTCACTTCCTGGCTTATCTGGGTGATCATCTGGAAGAAGTGCAACACCACCTGTACCTCTGCTACCTCCGCCTCCTCCTGAACCTGACATTTCATCAGTGCCTTTTCTCCAAAAGGATAGTTTATCTTTTAGCCAATCAACTTTATCTGATACCCAATCATTAATACTGTTCCATATATCTTTCATACCTTCCCATACCATGTTAAACAAGTTATAGCCTATGTCTTTAAAGGTATCAAAAGAGTTTTTCATAACATTTAATATTCCGTCTAATAAGGATGGTAATAATTCTTTCATAGATTCCCATACTCTTTTAAATGAATCCTTTACTCCATCCCACAACTTAGATAAGAAGTCTTTAATTTCATTCCATTTAGTAACTGTATAGGTTTTAATACTATCCCAAACACTTATAGCTGTAGTTTTTATTCCTTCCCACATTCTTACAAAGAATTCTTCTATTGCTGTCCATACCTCTTCAGCTTTAATCTTAATATCTTCCCAAATTTTCTTAAGCCATACTGATATTTCCTCCCAGTTTTTATATAAAGCTACTCCTATTGCTATTAATGCTGCAATGGCTATTACTACCAAGCCTATAGGCGAAGTTAAGAATGCCATCACTGCAGCTAATCCTGTTGTTACTGTTGTAGCAATTCCTGCTACAACATTCCATGCTGTCGTGGCTGCTACCTGTCCCCATGTTGCAACTGTACTTAGTCCCTTTGCAATTGCATCCTTAGCATATAACCCCATTAGAATTAATGTTTCTGATTTACTTAACACCATTTTAGCTGTATGAGCTACCACCGCTGCAGTTGCTTTACTCATTTCTATAACAAATGTTGTAGCTTTCCAAGTAGCGAAAATCATAAAAAAACCTTGAACTTTTTCTTCATTACTGGTAACCCAGTCCCCAATGCCTTTTAAAGCATCTTTTATTTCATCAAGAACACTAACTATAACCCCACCTGTCCACTCAGCTAAAGGTTTTAAAAAGTTATCCCATAGCCATTGTCCCAGTGGCTTTAAAGCTTCAATAACTCCATTTAATATCCTGATTGCTTCTGCTAAAATATCTAAGAACACTGGTACAACATTATTCATTGTCCACGTTCCTAGTGGAACCAATATATTTTCCCAAAACCACAATAACCCTTCCCCTACATTTATAGCAAAGGGAGTTAAAGCTGACCAAAGATTATTTAATCCGGCATGAATAGGCCCCCACTTAATTCGAGATAAACCATTGGCAATAGCATCAATAAATCTTGGTAAGCCTTCACCTAATACCCAAGTACCTATAGGTACTAAAACTTGCTCATAAAATCCTAACAGCCCTTCTCCAATATTGGTTGCGAAAGGGGCTAGAGATAACCATAAGTTGTTAAAGCTATTGTTTAAATAACCCCAATCTACTCCACTTACTATTTTAGTTAACCCATCTATCAGTCTAGGTAGTCCTTCACCAAATGTCCATTTACCTACTGGTACAAGAAAATTGTTATAAAAATCCTGTAGTCCTGTAGAAACGAAATTCTTTAATGGTTCCAGAGCTATACCTAAGTTTTTTAAGGATTCTATTGTAGGTTGAAGCATATCCCTAAACTTTTCAAATCCAGTTAAATCAATGGTAGAAGTATCAGGCATAGTCATCTCAAATCCATCTGCGCCGCTTTGTTCGTCATCCTTGCTAAGATCTAATTGATTAATCTCATCAAAACCAGCTAATTGACCCTGTGCTTTTTTTGCTGATTTACCATACCCGTCCATAGCCTTTTTAGCATTATCTAAATTCTTAGTTGCTCCGTAACTTTGTTCATAGGTTTTACCAAACAATGATGATATCGCACTAGCTACATAAGTTGTTGCTGTTGCAATTCCTTTCATTAATGCATTAATAGCAGGAAGAACAAAGTCATATATAGGTTGAAAGGCCACCATAAGATTTGTCTTGATGATATTTAAGGAGTGTACAAATTGTTTATTAGTCTTTAATGCAGCACTAGTATAATTAATTATTCCTCGAATTCCTTTGTAGATTAAGTTGTAAATAAATATTCTTTTTAATATCCTTCTAAAAGAACTATCGATCATATTAGCAAAGCCAGCTATTTTACCAGTAGATTTTTTAGCGTTTTGGCCAGCTCTATTTATCTCTCTCCCTAATTGTCTAGTACTATTAGCAGTTCTTCTAGTTGTATCATTGGTACGCTGAGTAGTATTGTTTGTGTTCGATAAGTTTTCCTGTAAATTACGAATAGAGGTTCTTGTTGTATCGCTAGCCGTTCTTAACTGTTGTAGTCGACTTTCAAGTCCTTCTATTTCACTTGTAAGACTTGAATACCTTGAATCAGAATTTAACATTTGCCCAAGACTCTCTTCATTACTCATTCCTGAGAAAGTTGGAAAGCTTCTATAGGATTCAATTATATTATCTTGCTCAGCATATAACTGAGCCAATTTACTGTTGGTTTCATCTATTTTAGCTTGTGTTTTTTCTAAATCAGAATTCATTTTATTTATATTCTTAGATACTTTATCAGTAGATCCAGCTCCAACTTGAGAAAAGGTTTTAAAGCTGTTAGTCATTCTATCTAGTGAGCTTTTAACAAAATTTGTGGTCTGACTAAACATATTTTTTAAACTACTATTAAATACAGTGCCTAGTTTATTCATTTCTCTATTCAAAGAAGATTGGCTTATTTCTATATCTAGTTGGACCTTGCCAACACTTGTACTTTCATCTGCCATATTTTCACCGCCTTTTAGGCATAATAAAAGCACTTAGAGGAATCTAAGTGCTTTTATTAATTATCATTTTTATTTTAATCCTGCTTGAGCCTTCGTGTCTACTTTTCCGTCTTGAAACATTATTTGTATATTTCCGCCATCTTTATTTACCCATTGCATGCTAGTTATTACAACTCCTGCTGCTTCAGTTTTTGCATTTTCCTCCCCTAAACCTAAAATATCTTCTACTTCCTCTAAGGTCATCCCCGTTTCTATTTTATCATACATTTCTTTTGTGATTTTTGTTGTATCGGATCCGCACCCGAACAACAGTAGTACAACAGTTAAACACATTGCCATAAATTTTGCTTTTTTTCTCATATAAAATACCCCCTGTCATATTTTTATATTTAAAGAATACCAAATATAACCAATGGGTTCAATACTTATTTAGAGAATGCTCTTTTCATGGCTTCCTGTAGCATTTTAATTTGTTTTTTAGCCTCATCTTTATCTAATAATATGGCTTTAGTTGCTCTATTTCTCCATTCAGTCCTTATCTTATGTTGCTCTTTTGTGAAGTTTTTTAATACTTCTTTATCATTTTCACATCTAATGGATACAACTTGACCTAGTGGAGTTTCGGGCATTATTCCTGCTAGGAATGTGCTGAATTCGCTCCAAGACATATCGTTTTCACTTCTAAGCCTTATACCATACTGAGAAGTAAAGGAGGCTTCTATAAGCCCCCAATCCTCATACAAATCATACCAATCTTCTTTATAGGATTGTTTCTTTGCGAAATCGGGCCTCTGCGACCTCGTAATCTTCACCTGTTATTGCTGCCATAATAGCTATCATAATAGATTGATAAGCAACTACAGGTAGATTCATGTCATTAATTTCCCTTGCGGCATCTTCACCCAATACAATATTTATCATATTATCAATAACATTTAAATCGTTTAAATTCTCATTCATCATTTTTTGATTTAAAAGAATTATGTTATTCTTCCTATCATCAATTTCATAGACTTTACCCTCTGCTAATTTAAGCTTCGGTCTTTCATTAGTTAATTTTGCTGATATATCTATAATTTTACTCATTATTCTCCGCCTCCTGCTGGTATATAGTTTGGTTTTCCATCAGATTGTAATTCTAATTCTAATCCGGATACGTTAGTAGAATCCCCTCCAAATGGAGTAGTTACATTGACTATACAATCAAACTCAAGCTTATCTCCATCCGGAAATACTATAGCTGCCTTTGAAGAACACTGTAGTCCACTTTTCCATGCTAAAGCTGCTACATAATCATTACCCGGATCTCCTACATGCCTTTTTCCATTTAAGGCAATAGAAAATCCTTTTCCAGTCATTAACCTTCTAACCCATCCTTCAGTATCCATTGGAGTCCATTCTTCTACATTACCATCTATGGATGGAGAGAATGTTTCCATATCTTTTATTACTGCCATATCAGCTTCCGCACTTGTTCTTCCTTTAGTACCAATTTTAAAATCTAAATCAAATACAGGATACACTCCTAAATTTGCCATATTCTCACTACCTTTCAATTATTATTTCTAGATCAATTACATACTCAGAAATACCTGAATCATCTACACCTAAATAAATAGGTTCAGGATCCCTCATATTAAATTTAATTACTCTTTTATTAGCTATAACTCCGCCTTTACCATGCAGAGCATTATAGACTTCTTGAGCTTTTAATTCGCTTTCTTTAATGTTTTTATTCCAATGAACTAATATTCTTATGCCCTTTCCTGTGTAAGAACTATTTTGAATACTACCAATAGCCATAGGATTAGTAAAAGCCTTGCCATTGTGGATAACTATAGCCTTTTCATCTGTAGCCCTTAATCCACCACTAAACCAAGTAGGGCAATCAACCTTTGTTCTTAGCCAGTCTCTAAAATCACTTATCGTAATCATTTAATCACCCCACCCGAGTTTTGTTTAAGAAGCTTCCCAAAAGCTTTAGCTAACCAATCCTTTTTAGTTCCATAAATAAATGGGTCTAACCATCTGCCTTGTGCATTAGGGTTCTTATCCTGTCTAAAGTTATATTCAGGGTGATAATATAACCTTCTAGCGTAAGGTGTGTTATAACTTATATAGCCTTTACCATTATCTACACCAAGTACTGCTGATTCTTCTAAGTTACCTGTATCTTTAGGAACTACTTGCATATTGCTTACTTCGGTTTTAAGTGCATCCATAGTCAAAGGTAATGATTTTACCATAGCTTGTTCTATTTTTTTTATATTAGCTTGATTTAATTTAATACTTGTTTTAACCTTCATTACATCAAATCCAATTCTGTAGAAAATATTGAGCCATCGGGATTGCGGGGTTTTCTTGACTTGTAGATGGTTTTCTTTATACCGCCTAAATCTATATAACCTTTTATTAATTGTCCTGGATAGATATCACCTTTAAATATTGCTTTACCAGTCAGCTCAACTACTTGTCTTTGTTCATTTAGAGTAGTTCTAGACTTTTCACTAAAGTTACATTTATCATCAAAAATTAACTTTTCTTCTACTCCATCTTCGCCATCTATTTCAGTGTAAACCTTAATGGGCGTTACTAGAATCCAATCTGGAAAAGGAAGTTTCATAACTATAACCTCCTTGTTGTAAGACCTGTTTGAGATAGATAGTCTAACGTTTTTTTATCCGCTATTATCCCGCCTGCCCCTCGATTGTCCTTATTGAAAGTTAAAGATATATCACCAGCACTATAACCACTAATCAGCATATTTAGATACTCACCATAAGCATTTATAAATTCCGCTTGATAGCACACTGCTTTTTTAATTAATCCTTGTTGGTATTCTGTTAAGTTATTGAATCCTTTTCTTCTAATCCTTCCATAGGTTAATCTATCTACCTGATCTGATGATTCTACTAATAGTTTAGTAGCTGTTGTTTCATCTAAAGTGCCACCAAATGTATTTTTGTAACAATCATAGTCTACATAGGACATAATCCTCACTTCCTTTCAAAAGAGAAAGAAGAGGACTATTTGCCCTCTCCTTTAGATTTCTTTTCCTTTTCAAGATCTTCAACCTTCTTTAATTCTTCTAATTCTTTTTCTAACTTCTTGATTTTGGCTTTTAATTTAGCTATTTCCTTTGTTTCTTCGGTTTCTACTTCTTCAAATACGAGTTTACCTTCTTCTAACCTGGCAATCTCATATCCTCTGTCAATAAACTTTTGCTTTTCATCTTCTTCTATTTTATATTGTCTATTAGCTTTAATTGCATATAACATGAATTATCCCTCCTATTAAGCTTCTGCATTGATTGCAATAGCATCTTTTTTAGCTTTTATTACAAATAAATCTTGATAGGATCTATTTTGGTATAGGTAACCATATGCAGATTCAGGAGTTTGTCCTTTCATCCACAAGTAGATATCGGCTACCTTGATCGGTGCTAATATTCCAGAAGTATGGCATAGGATTATATTGATTTGTTTAGCACCTTCGGCAGGCTTCCATCCTTCACTAAAATCATAAGCTGTTTTCATCCTATCCGATGGTACGGTATCTATAGTAACCTCATCTAAAGACCTAACATTTCTGTTTATTCCCTTAGCACCACCTGTTACATCTAAGGTTCTTTGAATTCCTTCTGCATTTTTTAGCATAGTGTAAACAGTTGGAGTTACTTTTAAGATTCTTCCCGATTGTGGTACTCCTGCTTCGTCCATATCCTCCATCATCTTGTCAAATACTTGTAAGATATTAGCTTGTGTTAATACTTCGTTGTTTACTTTCCCACCATGCTGTATGAACTCAGCATAAAGCTAGAATATCTATAAGCATCAGTTTCTGGAATAGCTTGGTCCTCATTAAACGTAGATGTAATATTAGCGGCAGATAATACTTGATTAGTTTCATCTACATCCATTTCATCTACATAAAATTCGATATCCCTATCATGTTGTAATGACATAGCTTGGTAAGTATTTCCTACTTTACCTCTGTTTTTTGAACCATCTCTTGCATGGTCCTTATATCCTGTTAATTCAACAGTTGGTATTCTTATTGTTTGTGCATCAATAAATCTAAATTTATTGTTTGTTGCTATATTTGCAGAGGTTAATTCTCTTGCAAATTGCTGTTCTATTTCTCTTTCAAATCTTTCTGCATAATTAATAGCTGGCATATTCTATTACCTCACTTTTCTTTTATTATTTTTCTGTATTACCAAATGCAGCTGATACTGCACTATCTATTGCTTTAGGATCATTTGGTGGTGGATTACCTATCTTCTGGAATCCTGGAGTAGGATTATTTGGATCTACATTTTCATCTTTAAACAAGAATGCCTTACCCTCTTTTAAAGAGTTTATTTGTTCATCTAATCCAACAATCTTACCATCATCACTAATGATTAATTTAGACTTATCAAGCAAATTGGATACTATAGATTCATCATGCACCTTGCCATCCAATACCAATTTAATAGCATTCGTAATTTGTATATCGTTTAATTCTTTTTCGTAAGTTTCCTTAGCTGTCTTATTTTCCTCTTGAAGTCTAGTTATTTCAGCTTGTAGACCTTCGGCATCAACCTTTTTCAAATCTTCTAGCTGCTTGTCTCTGTCTTTAATATCATTTTCTAGCTTTGTCTTAGTTTCTGCTAAGGTGTTATAAGTCTCTTTAGGTACTGCATGTTTAGGGAATTCACTGTTTACTTCTTTAATGAATTCCTCCTGATTTAATGCTCCATCTTTTATATGTTTCTCTATTAATTTTTTTAACCATTCCATTATCCATTCCTCCAATAGCATATTTATACAGGTTGCTCCCTGTTAGGAGTACCGTTGTTCTTTATGCCCTGCAACACTTAAAAAAGGGCAATATAAAAACACCCAGATTTGTCTTAGGTGTTTTGACAAATTTAATTTATATAATTAAGCATAAGAATTAATTATTTAATTACGCCTTCTCTTTTTAGATCACTTCTTTTAAAATAAAGCCCTTGCCCATAACGTTTTGATATTTCTGAGTCCTTTATATATTGAAATTCAACTCCATCTTTCTTATATACTTTTTGCGATTCCAAACTATCCGGCGGATTGTTAATAGTATACAAAGTTACATTTTCAGAATTCTCATATCTATGAAGCCAAATGGCGTTATGTAGCTGAGTAGTTGTTACCTTATATGAGTTTTTTAACTCATTTTCGCCTATCCATTCAGTCTTGAACTGTTCAACTTTATCATCTATGGCCTTTTTTTCTTCATCCTCTTCTCGTGGTAATATGCCATCTACACTACCAGGTTGATCTTTAGGTTTTTCAATTATGTAGAATGCAATTTCAGGATTTTCGTATCCGATTAAGAGCTCATTGTAAGGCATTACATCATCATTTAATATTTTTTTGTTTAATAGTTCAAGCTCTAACGGGCTATAAGAAGAACGAAAATCAAATCCACTTATATCTGAGCTATTATCAATAACAATCACTTCTAAAATAGTATCTTGAGCTACATCTGGGCCAGAGTTAATAATAACCGTTTGTGAAGTGCTATCCCAAACTACATCTGCATTTAATGCTTCTGCTATAAATCTTACAGGAACAAAAGTTGAACCATTTACAATCTTAGGCGCAACTAACAAATTTACATTTGTTCCATTTTTCTCTGCAACAGTCGAACCTATTGTTAATACAATGTAATTATTGCCATGAGTTGCAACTATTTGTTGTGTTTTACTGACCCATGTTACATCTGCATCTAATGCTTCAAATATCTTGCGCATAGGAACTAGTGTTGTTCCACTTTCTATAAATGGTTCAGAATCAAAACTAAGTATTTTATTATCAACACTAACTTTGATAGAGCTATTTGCAAATACAGTTAAGCTACTTAGAGTCATGACCATAAAAATACTTGTTAGAATTAAAAAAAACTGTTTTTTATTCATAATACCCCTCCTTTTTTATTCATTATATCTTCTATGGAATATTATAGCAATATTTGGTTCAAATATTTTCTTGCATAATAAAAGCACCTATCATTTTATTAATAAGTGCTCCATTAGTATTTATTAAATTTTATTTGTACCTTTCTATCATCATCTATGGACCATATCGCAAATACATAGAAAGTATCATCTAGTTCATCGGGGATATTATGAGGAAATTCCTCCTTAGCCCAATGCTGCATAAACTCTTCTGATCTTTCTAATGGGATTAACCAACCTGATAAATCTTCCATTTCCATATCCTCTGTTATATGTTCTCTTCCTTCTCCTGTATCCATGAAGAATTTTTTACCCTGCTTTGCTGCTTCTTGTTGTACTAATTCAAAGTACTTATTAAATTTTTCTTCACTCATAATTATCACCTCTTTCTCTTTAATATTGCTTTTTTAACTCTTTCATTGCCAATACCATCTTTCAGTATTGTTACAAACTCATTCTTATTATTTACTACTATAACATCATTATCCTTAATTAAAAACCATGCTTCACCATCTAATTGTTTACCTGTAGCTGGATCCTTTCCACCTAATCCTCTCCAGATACCTTTTCTAGCCTCATTATGATTTTGAGCTATATCATTTATAATATTATTCATCTTAGCTCTATCTTCTGCTTTAGTAACATCCAACCCATAATCTTCGGCATGTTTACCTACTTTTTTACCAAACTGCTTAGGATCTATCTTAATATTAACTTTCTGATCTTCCGGTGTCAATGGAATATTAACTCTTAATTTTTCTCTACTATAAGCCCTTCTAAGTTGAGGATTTTCTTTCAAATATTCTCTTTGCTTAGTCTGCCACTCTTTTAATTTCTCCTCATATTTTGCTTGATTATAAGGACTTATTGATCCAGCATTAAGCCTTTTATACTTCCTTATCTGCCTTTCGATATACCTTTGCTGTTGTTCTCTTTTGTAATTGTCCAGTGCTTTATCCATGTTAGGTATTTTAGGTAATGTAGTTATACCAGGAAAGTAAGTATTCATATTATGCCTACAGTTAGGATGTAAAAAGCCTTTATCCATAGCTGTACTTAATAACTGATATGGTCCATCTTCTTTTTTACCACCACTATATACATCATCTATTAATACAAGCCCTTGCCATGGTACACATAATTCACAACTCGTTGCATGGGCTGATACAACTACTAAAGACAATCCTATTTCCTGTCTTTTCTTGCCTTCTCCCATTAAATAAGCTCTATGGTTGGCGGTTCTTAAAGCCATTTCAGCATAGGTAGTTATATTAACCTTCTTACCATCCTTATATACTATCGCATCTATTCCTTTTTCTAAAAAATCCTTAGTGGCGATATCAATAGCTTTATCTAGGCTTACTGTACCTGTGTTGTAATGGACTTGGGCTTTGAATATAGTTTGCCTATATACATCATCCATTCGTCTTAATACTGCTGCATTAGCCTTATTAAAGTCATTTTCTACTGTTTCCATAAGCGCATTGAATTTATTATTGTTACTCCTAAAGAAAACTTCATCAATAGGTGTAGGAGTTTCTTGCCACGTTCTTGCATTTTCTACTACTTCTTCTAACATTTCCTGCATGTTTTCGGCTTCTACAGGCTTTGTTATTGGTTTTAAGTCTCCTGGTAATCTAATAAATACATCATCTATGAATTCGTTCTTTATTTCTTTTATAAACCTATTAACATTGTCTTGTGATTTCTTATAGGTATTTAATAGTGTAAAGTTAATTAATTCCTCTATAGGCTTGTTATACTCTCCTATAATTGCTTTATTTTCTTTTCTGAATCGTTTTAAATCTCTTAACTTAGCTGATTGCCATTGCTCGAACTTAAAACCCTGCTTATATTCTTCTTCCTGGTGTCTTTTTAGGTTCCTAGCCATAGACCTTATTAAATCCAACTCCATCATTAGGAATATATCTCGGATATTATAATTTTTATTCTTCATCTTCTATCACTTCATCATCTAATCCATCAATGTTTGTTGCTGGCTCCTCTACTACATAATCTCCCTGTCTAATTCTTTTAACTTCTAAAGCCTTTTCTTCATCTGTGAGTGTGTCTCCATATAATTCATCTACAGCCTTTTCTATACTCATAATTCCATAAGACTTGGCTTTGCCTACTACCTCAACTACACTACCAAAGTCAGGGCTTGCATATTCTCCAAAGGATACAGATACCTTATAGTCATTAGGATTTCTGTTCTTCATATTATCCACTACCTTTAATGTTACATTAACCAATAATGGGATAATTTCTGTTAATACATCAATTATCTTTGATCTAGTATATAGAGTAGTCTTTTCCTTTTCCCTTTGGGCCTCCGCATTGTCGGTTTTCTTTAAGTCAATGCCTAAAGTAGAGGGTGAAATAATTTCTTGTAGACACATATCTAAAGTATTTGCATATGATTCAACAAATGCCTCATAGTTTATATTTGCCTGTACTTGATCTATTTGGTCTTTAGAATCTTCCTTCATAGAAGAGCCTATTTTAATGAACTGATTGTCAAAAGGATTAGGTCTCATTGCATGACCAGTTTCAGGGTGTTTAGGTACTAAGTCCTCTGGAATATAATTCTTTACCCTTCCAGCTCTTATGGCATCTATCCATTGACTTATAACTTCATCTAGTGCATCAAAGTTATCTGATTTTCTTTCAAAGATTGAATTACCTCTATTATTAAACTTAGCAGATTTAAAGAATTTCATAGGTACTGCCATAATAAAGTTTCCTGCAAAAGTAACCTTAGATAAGTTAGCTATCTCTGGCACTTTAGACAGTGGAACTTCTTTATTATGCTTATCATATAGCTTATAATCTATAAATCCTTTTCCATAGATTTCTTCTAGCTTATATGTTTCTTTTTCATGCGGATAGTAGGCATAGAATATTACATCTTGTAGTCTACCCCTCTTGTATGTGTAGCTTACATCAGAACCGCTATAAAATTCTATCAAAGGATACTTAGATATTTCTTCATCTATACTCAGCTTAAATGCACCGTCTCCACAAATTAAAGCATCTTTGATTGCATCCCCTAATAATCCATCATTAAATTTATTATCTAGTGCTATTTCATTCCATAAGTCCTGTTCTGATAATTCAATATTATCTAAATCAGCTATTACAATATCGGCTAACTTATCAACTATTTCCCCAGGTAATCCACTATGAAACTTTCTTATACTAGAGTCTGCCGAAGGTACTGCTGCCCAAAACCGAGATTTCCCTACATCATCTTGGGCTGTCTGTTTAAAGAATTGGTCTAACTCTGATGGATCTCCTCTATACCAAATTCTATTTCTTAATACTGTTCCTGCATGTGATAAAGGTTCTTTGATTGAAATAGAATTATCTGTTGCTGGCACTACATTTAACATTTTCATTACCATGTTTTTTATCACCTCTCTTACACCCATAATTAACCCCCTACTCCTATCTTATTTCTAAATGGAATAAATCCATATTGGCTGGCATTAATCGTATGGTCGTTCTTGTCCTCTGGCTCATACTTATCTTCTTTCCAGCTATAAGACTCCAATTCTCTTATATGATTAACACAGTGGTCTAATACTAAATAATCAGCCTTCTTAGTTTCTGTTGTATTTAACCATCCTAATTGTAAGTGTATCCTATCTATTACCTTTACCTTCTTATAAGCATTAAGGAAATTATATATACTTCCATGTTGCCTTTTATACTTATTTAATTCTGTAATAGTTGCTTGGTCGGCTGAATCTATAAATACATCTCTAGCAAATCTCCATTTATCCTTATTCCTATCTAGGAAAGCTATTAGCCTATTTACTGTATCACTAGGCGCTAATGGGTTCTCTAAGTCAGTATTGTTATATACTTCTTCATCAAGGATTATTAATTGACCCTTGTTTGTTATCCCTTGATATATAAAAGATATAGTATCAGGACTTTCAGAAGAATAAGCTGTATCTACTCCACACGAGAAGTGAATAAACTTTAGAGGGTCCTTCTTATCCTCCATCCATTTTTTAAGTGTGGCCAGAGTAATCACATTGTTCTTTCTGGTAAAGTTAGAGAAGATTAATCCTGTTGCCCTACCTCTAAGCCCTTGTATTTTATTCTTATATAGCTTAGTGCCTTTAGGTGCTGATCTTTTCTTCTTCTCTATATCTTCTTTCGATAAGCTAAGATTATCGTTAAAAGTAAAAAACCAATACCTCCATTTAGGTACTGGCTCCTCATTTAATTCTTGCATTATTTCAATCGGAACATCTTTGGCATATTTCTTATACGGCCTGGATCTATTAATAAACTCTTTATATACTGGCAAATTAGGATCATCAGGGTTTAAGGTAGCCATTAAGTAATCATTTCTTGTTGATATCTCCCTTACAAAATCTATGTTGGCTGTATTAATCTCATCTATGTAGACGCACCCGAATTGAGAACCTAGAACTAACTCCCACTTATCACGATTATCATACCCTAAAACAAATACTATTTTATCTTCAAATTTTATATGAGGTATTTTGTAATCCTTATCCCCATTACCATAGTATTTTGCATTTCCCTTATGTATATCTAGTATGCCATTATCTTGTTGAATAATATTCTTCTCTGCTGTCCCGGTAGTCTTTGAAGCTATAATGTGTAGTTTCTTCTTGCTCCTACTTACCATATTCATAAACTTAACACCAGCACCAACTGTAGTTTTTCCACTGGCTGTTGTACCTTCTAGGAAGTCAGCATCCACATTCTTTGTGGTATTGATAAAATTTATATATTTTTGTGATAAAGGAAAGTTACTCTTCTTCGTCAAGGCCTTCACCACCAAGTTGATCTATTATGTCAGCTAACTTTTCCGATTTTTCAACTTTGACATCTACCTTATCCGTAAACATGCCTAGATGCCTTCCTATAAGTTCTAAGGCTTTAACCTTATCATTCGGTTTCACTTCTATTCCATTAGGACCTTGCTTAATACTTGCTATAGCACCAAGCTTATCCTGTGAAATTTCCTTTGTTGCAAATATTTCAACTGTTTTATAAAATGCCTCTTCTTCTCCAGTCTTATTGCCTTCGGCATCCAATATAGGTTTCATGTAAGATTTTTCTACTACTCTTGCAAAATCCGTAGCATTTGCAAACCCGATCTTAGCAAGTTCCTTTAATACCATGTCTTGGGTTATCTCTGTTCTTTTTTCTCTATCTTCCATTCGTTGTTTTAAGTATAAATCAATCTTAGGGTTTCTTAGTAGTTTATGCCCTTCTACTGCTGCAGCATTATCACTTTTAATACTGTACCCTGCTGCCTTATATGCTCTTGTTGCATTAAGATCTATTAAATATTCATCACAAAATAGTTTTTGTTTTGTTATTAGTTTTACATCCATACCACCACCTGCCTTAATTTATTACATGAAAAAAGACACCTGTTGAGTGTCTTAATTAAATTTCTTGTTTGTTATTTAATTTTTCTATGTTATTGTTTAATCTACTTAATTGTCTAATAATCATCCAGTTCTGTTCAATTAGAGCTGATAAGTAAGTAACTTGCAGTTGATCGTAAGTCTTAGCGCTGATAAATTCATACCTGTTTTTATTAAAGAATTACGTGTTGGATCATTAGCAATCCTTTCAAGAACTACCATATCCTTTTCGTCTAAATCTTCTAATTGATATCTCTCCATAAACTCTTCTAATCGCTCTTGTTGCTCTCGTTGTCTTTGTTCGTATGTTCTCTTGTCTCCAAAAAATCCCACAATATCACTCCTAGTGTTTTAGTATATTATATCATCTAAGAGTAATGGCTTTATTCTTACTCGTATAACATTTTTCGACAATTCATGCTAGTTGCTATTCGTTTATTTAATTGTATTAGAAAAGAGCCCGCTGGCTCTTTATAGTCTTTATCTTTGTTTATATGTTATCTTGCCTTATTTCATCTTCATATCCAACATAAAGCCATCCTTTACTTAAAAAAGATTTCTCCTTAACTTTATTAGCTTTAACACCTGCTATTATCCATACTATAATTGCACCAATACCAATTGTAAATGTTCCAGCTATTAAAGCTACCAATAACCAAGCTATACCCTGTCCAACAAGACCATTAAATAAATACCATATAGGTCCAAAGAAAAATACAGGCCAATTAAAACCATCTTTTACTTTCTCAGTATATCCATTTGCTGGATTTTTATAAACTTTATACTTTGCCATTTTAGCACCTCCCTCCCACCTACGTTTATTTCGTCAAAAAGAGTTAAAATCCTACATCAATCGTTCGCAAGTTTCGACATGCCACCCCATTGCTAGTTGCTATTCGTTTGTTTTGGAATTAAAAAAGAGCCTGTTGGCTCTTGAAAAAATTTTATCTACATATTCAACATTAGCGTTATTCAGTATATCTACAGGAATTTTTACTAAGTTTATATTATGTTGAGTTATATTTTAATAATATCTTAAATTTTTAATTGCAATAGCTCCTCCGCCATACTGACCATTCGGTGTTTCTAAATATAATTCAAATCTTGCACTTAATATGTTCTTTGCATCAATCTCAAACTTAATAGCATCTGTTCCTAATCTGATAAGTTTACTGTCATAAATCATATTATCATTACTATCATATATTCTAACTCGTCCGCTAACTTTTTTATTACCTTCATAAGATTCATGATGCTTACCAAATTCATGTAACATTTCTATAGAACCAGCAATTTTATCAACACTTCCATTTAAATTATATTTTATTGATTCTTTATAATATTGTTTATCTGTCTCTTCCACAGGATTTCCCCAGTTAAAATCAGTAACCAAAGCAATACCTTTAATATCCTCTCTAGTTGTAATCAGTGATGAAACTTCAGCAAAAGGTTTTTTGTAGAAATAACTAGCTTCTTCTTGAGTATCGCCTATAAATATTGTACCAGTATTTCCGTCCCAAGATACCTTTTTATCCATTGATTCACTTATATATCTTATTGGAACATAAGTTGTTCCGTTATAAACAAAAGGCATATCTTTTTGTTCTTTAGGAGTTTTATCTTCTCCATCAATTATAATCGTTTTGACTACATTATTAAAAACCTCAATTAAAGATCCTTTGCTAGCTGCATATACTCCTGCAGAGCCAAAAACAGCACCACCAACAATTACTCCAGTTAAAAAACCTGCAAATTTTCCTTTCATTTTTATTCGCTTCCTCCTTGAAAATATTATTGTCTAATTATTATGGTCTAATATTAAACATTCTACATAAAAGGAGAATAACCTACATCTTTCGTGCGTCAAGTTTCGACATTCACTTCTGACACACTTTCCAAAAACAAGTATAGCCCACTCCTGTCCACCTGCTCCATTCGCATCTATGACATTTAGAACTTTCTATTTCATCCTGTCTTTTCTTTTCTCTTTCTAACTCTTTTTTATAGAGTATATCAATGTATTTTTCTTTCATGGCATCACCTTATTTAATTTTTCGCATTAAAAAACCCCGCCATTTCTGACGAGGTTTTAATAAGGGAGAAATTTGCTTGTTTATTTTTTTACAACTTAAGTATACTAAGTTATAGTTACAGTTAAGTTACTATTTCATGTCTTTTTGATTACGTTTTTTTACCAACAAAAAACCACCGCATAATAATATGGGCGGTCGGCCACTATTAGTGACCCATAATTTTGAGAGGAGGACATTTCCTTACACTATCATAATATCACATTTAATTTTAAAAAAAGTGCCATAAAAGTGCCTTATTTTAAACTTGCACTAATCTTTTTTACATAATCTAATGAGTAGTCTAGTTCATCTGCTATCTCTTGTAATGACTTTTTCTCTACTTCTTTCATGTATGCCACCTTATAATGTAATCCCTCTAGCTGTTGTAATCTTGCATCAATCTTTTGTATAGTCCTAATAGTATTCTTTAATCTTTCTTCCTCTAAGTAAATCATACTGTCCAATTGCATAGTTTCCGCTAGCACATCCTCTAATGGTCTTGGAGTTATCCCTACTCCTTTATCTTTAGAATAATCTATAGCAGCTATATCTACTGGACCTCTTAACTCCTTAGCTAAAAGCTTTTGATTTTGTTTTAATTGTTCTATTCTATCCTCAATTATTTCCTTTTCTAATTGTAGATCCTTATATGTTTTTATCCCTAGCATCTTATGCCCCCTTTTTAATTTATCTGTACAGAAACCTTAGATTATCACATAAAAAACACCGCTTATCCATTTCTGAATAATACGGTATTAAAGTAAAATATTTAGTTCTGACTATTATGTTATGCATTAAATGCTGTTATCCAAAAACATACTGCTGCTATGATAGATAGAGGAGTAACAATAAATTTTTCTTTTTTACTATTAGATAATGCATTCATTATAGAATTTAATGACAAATAAGCAGCAAAGAAAAAACAAATCATTTTTGTAGCCTTCAATGAAAATAAAAGCGATATAATACCTCCTGCTTGTAAAATGATTACTATTGCAAACAATTGAACTAAAACAGATATAGCGCATACTATCCTAAATTGTATTGGCATTACTTTATATTTACCACCGAGTGCAAATTCACCTAACGGAAATCCTAGTGCTAGCAGAACATATATTATTGTGGCTATACCAAATACTAAAGCACCTAAAATTGATATCATATCTTTATCCCATCTTTCCATAATGAAAATAATCTTTGTTTCATATCATTCTACTGTTTCAATTTATTTATATGAAGATTATAGCATATATCATTAGTTTATTTGCATTATATGGTAAATATTTTTATTTTTCAATACCGTATTATTCAGTTTTCAAAGAACATCTTTTTGCTTTAAAATTTAATATCTAAAGCTTATTTTTTTCATTAGTTACAACTATATCTTGTAATGCGACATAAAAAATACCGTAAATTCATTTCTGAATAATACGGTATTTATAGATAATATTTTATTCATCCTATTTATTCTACAGCCAACTTCTTTTGCTCTTTTAGAGCTATTAATAGAGTACAAATAATGAATATTAATAATGTTCCACGGCTCAGAGACAAACCTATCAGAGCAGTCATAAACAAAAAATATGCAATTATTTTTTTCCCAATTTTCTCATTAAACTTCTCATTTGGATACTTAATATTATACGAACTCCAAAATAATAATGTTAACCCAACTCTTGCAATTACTCCCAAAACAGTTCCTAACAAAATTGCAAACAATCCTATTAGTGAATCCTCACTCCCTCTATAAGTCTGGTATGAAACACTGATGTTTAATATCAGAGTAGCAAGTGTGAATCCTGTTAATACAAGTACAGACATTTTGATTAAATTTATTCCCTTAATCTTTTTCATTTCCATAATCCACCTCATAATCAACAGTCATATTAATGTTAAATATAATTACTAGTTCAATTTATCATACAAGAAAATTATACCATATTTTCCACACTGTTATAATGAATTTCTATTTTTCAATACCGTACTATTCAGTTTTCAAAGAGCATTTTTTCTTAATTAGTTCGCAATATCTTCATTAGTTGTAGCTAATTCTTGAACTACAACATAAAAAATACCGCATATTCACTTTTGAATAATACGGTACTTTCATAAATTAAATATTTAATTTTATTTTCGTTATATTTTAAAATTGTTCCCTTAAAGTTAATTTAATCTACTCTACAAATTGAAATTTATCGTGCTTCACATTATGCTCATTTTGTCGTATTCTTTACACACCATATAATATTTGCAATTAGTAAACCAAATGATAGACCAAAACCTGTTCCACTTATTGAGAAGAAAGTGTTATTTCTCATAATTATCGAAAAAACAACACCTACCAAGGAACCAATTATCATTCCAATGACAAGATATTCGGCAAGGCTATTATCTTTATTATTGTTCAAGTCAATACCTCCTATTATATAAATAATCAACAAACAATTTAATACAATTATGAATTAATTATAACACTTTTTCTTAATACCGTATTATTCAATTTTCAAAGAACATTTTTTATTAATTACTTCACAATATCTTCATTAGATGCAGTTGCACCTATTTCTTGTAATGCGACATAAAAATACCGTAAATTCATTTCTGAATAATACGGTATTAAAGTAAAATATTTTATTTTTTAGGTATTACGCTTTAAATAGATAGTACGATATAAATATTAGTTTTTACTTCTTCACAATAAAAGAATAAGATGAATTAAATGTTTTTTTTCATATAATATCTCTTATGACCTTGTGGACAATCATCTAATACTCCATATATATCATATCCTTGTTTAATATAAAAATCTTTTGCTTGAAAATCAAAGGTATCTAGATGTACAATGTGACAACTATACTCTTTTGCAGTTTTCTCTATTTCACCTAACAATTGAGAACCAAGACCTTTACTTCTATGTTCCTCTTTAACCCATAAAGCATCTATATATACATTTCCAAGCGTAATATATACAATTTATTCCTGCTATAATATTGCCCTTATCATCTTGTATGTGTCTATTAATTTTAGATGATGGAATAGATAATTCAAACGGTACATTTGATTCATTATATTCACAAATTTTGTCCTCAACAAAATCAATTTCTTTTTTTGTACTTTCTACAATTTTATAGTTACTCAACTATTATCCCCCTTTTATTTTATGTATAGTAAATTGTTATGCCATACATTGTTGATATCAGTTAATAAATATATTCTTTGTTGCACACTTTTCATCTGTTACGTCTAAAAAAGATGATGAGATATAGCTATTATTTAAATACTTACAAAATTTCTTATGGATGACTTACATAGACATGTGAGATTTTACCATAATAATCGCTTAATTTTACAATAGCTACAGTAGTCGGAAATTCTATGTTTTCCCTATATTCAGTAGTATGTTTTATCATTATTCCAATGCCATAAGCTTTGTCTGGTACAACTTCAATGATTTTAGGTATTTGATTGTTTGTTATGAAATACTCATACCTCTCTTTACCTAAATCAACACTACCACTAAAGCTTATTGTCTGATTCGGATGATCATTATCTATAACCGCTTCCCTTTCTCTTATCCATTTATCTACTTCGCTTATTTCATTCTGAACTTCTTTTGGAGCATTTTCAAATAAAATTATTTCATAACTCATTTCCTTATTTGCTTCCCTATTACAACCTACCAAAAATAGACTGCTACAAATAATTAATGCAACACCTAAGATGATATATTTACTTCTCATAATATCACTCCTTTTTATAATTCTTTTTATGTATAAAATCAGTAGTATTAGGTATGCATATTTTACATCTGTTACGTCTAATAAAGATGATGTGCAACAACAAATTCCTTATGTCTTAACTAAATAACATATGATTCCCTCTCAAAAAATAATAATAATATTATTAAAAGTAATAAAAATTCGCCACTATATAAGACATTTAGAATGTATAATTTTGAGTCTTTATCAAACTTCCATTCCATCAAAGCACGAAAAGCAAATAACAAAATAAACAGAATAAAAGTATAAAGTGCATTAATAAAAAGCGATAATATTATTCCTGCGATAAGCAATACTTCTAACCACTTATGCAATTTATTAAAATGGTTGAATAGTCCTTTTGGATCTCTAATATCCAACTTGTTCTTTAAAATTTTTTCTATCAGTGCTATCAACACTATATAAGCAGGCAAAAAAATCGAAAGTCTCATTTTATTATTCTTCCTCCTATTTCATATTTTTCATCTAATCCGATTTATCTAACAAGAAAATTATACCATATTCTCTATATTGTTATAGTAAATTCTTAATTTTTCAATACCGTATTATTCAGTTTTCAAAGAACATTATTCTTGCTTTAAACTTTAATATTTTGTGATGTGTAATTATCCAAACATTGATATTTGATTAGATAATTTATAATTGGCCCAAACTATTTCTATTCTTCTTCTACCTTGCTCTGCTTGAGTTGGTATTTCTTTTCTGCCCCAACCTTCTAGCAAATCATTGTATAACTCTGAATTATATCCACTTAGCAATACAGGCCCTGAATGACCTTTTAAAGCTTTTATTAATTCCTCATGCTCCTGTTCCTCAGTCATTTCCACGTTGTAGTATCTTTGTTTCCTGGTACTTAGTAAATATGGCGGATCTACATATATTAAACAATCTTTCCTGTTATACTTTTCTATAAGACTTATTGCATTTGAATTTTCTATTTCTGCATATTTTAATCTTACAGCTGCTTCCATTATTTTTTCAGTAACTTTGTTCCAATCGCCAGTGACTCTCTGTTTGCACGTTGCTCCTAACACTGGACCTGCATGTCTCCAGCTGGAAAAATAATATTGCATACCTGCTCTAGCCATATTTGCTCGAATTAAAAATTGCATCGCCTTTTCTAAATCTGTTCCGGACCTATTGTAAGATTCTTTATATTCTTCTCTGCTATATGGTGTGAAGTAAACTAACCTCGCTAGTTCATCTGGATTATCTCTTATGCACTTAAACAAATTAACTACTTCGCCATCTAGGTCATTTAGTATCTCCGTATTACATGGAGCCTTTGAAAAAAATACTGCTCCCGACCCAAAGAATGGCTCTAAATAGATTTTATGTTCAGGCATTAAATCTACTATTTTATTTGCTATGCTCCACTTGGCTCCAGGCCATTTTAAAACTTTCAATTTCTGCACCCCCTTATGTCGCTATTTCTTCATATTGTGTCTTAGAATGGTATATCCTCGTCATCGTCTATAGCTTGAAATTCATCATAGTTAAAATCCCCTGTAGAATTGCCCTCCTGCTTCTTATCTCCCCACTCTAAAAACTCTACGTTATCCACAATTACTTCCGTAACATATCGTTTTTCTCCAGTCTGAGCTTCGTATGATCTGCTCTGTAGTCTTCCTTCCAATCCTACTAATCTGCCTTTTGCAAGATAGTTAGCACAGTTTTCTGCTCGTTTATCAAATGTAACCACATTAAAAAAGTCTGCTTCCTTCTCTTTTGCAAAAAGTCTATTTACTGCAATACCGAATTTACATACTGCTTTTCCACTTGGAGTGAAACGCAACTCTGGGTCCCTAGTTAATCTACCAATTAAAATTACTCTATTCATACCTAACCCCTTCCTCCTTCGCTAATTTGTATGCTCTGTTTAGCTTTGCCTTTGCTAAATCTACTTGTAGTATAGCTATGTCAACATCATCGCCAGTTGCATTTTGAAACGTATTTTCAGCTATCTCTAAATCTATCTTCGCTTGTTGCACTATCTCTAACATTTTAAAACCTCCTTAGCCTATGCTATCACTTCCCAAAATGATTTACCGTTCGCAACTTGTCTTACTATTTCGTCTAAGATTTCATCTAGCATTTAATCCCTCCTAGTCACGTTTGCTCTAAACGTCTTTTCTGATTACTTAATATAAGCTGCTCTAATTCATCCGCTGTATATTTATCACCCCTGCTTTTAGCAAGATGGAATTTAGTTTTATGTTTTGCTGGTTGATTAATTGATTTAGTCGGCTTATTTTTCTGTTGACACTTTAGATATAGTTGGTCGAATTGTTTTCTTAACTTTGAAGTGCTTAATATATTAGTCATCCAAAAATCATCTTTTTGAGCAAACTCAATTACTGCTTTTATATCTTCTATTGATCTACTATCTAATCTAATCATGTAGTCTATATGCTGTGACCATTTATCCATTTCAATATCGTTTGGCACTTTGATTTTAGGATTATTTTTTAATATGTGCTTTCTAAGATAATCAGCTAAACGATATTCGATAGAATCTACTGGAAATTTTAATTCTCCTTCATCTTCACAAGAAGATATAATATTATTATCATTATTCTCATTATTATCATTATTGTTTGTGTCTTCTTGTGGTCTTTCTGTGGTCTCCGCGTGGTTTTGTTGTGGTTCTCTTGTGGTCTCCTTATAGTTTTCTAAAGTTTGATAATCGTTGTAATTGCAAATTGTTAAGGTGGTCTTTTTTTTGTCTGTTTTTTTTATTAACATTTCATCTTCTTCAAGTAATTTTAGAAAGTTTCTTAACTTAGTTTTTGACCATCCCCAACGTTCCATAAGCTTTAATTCAGAAGTAACAAAGCTACCTCTTTGTATTTCTATTAACTCGCTACCTAATAGAAATTTATTTTCTTGGTGGTTTGCCATCATCAATAAATCAATCCATGCTGAACGTTTATCAAAAGGCTTTTCCTGCCATATCCAATGGTCTCTTATTCTCCTATGGAGACTTATCCATCCTTTCATTTTTTGTCCCCCTTTCGGGCAGGGCTATCGCTAGTCCTTTATCTCTTTTTCAACCATTCCATAGTTGCTTTCCAATCATCTTGTTCTAGTTCTTCAAAACTGCTTACATTTCTAAAGTTGCAAATATATTCTTCTGCAACGTTTTTAACCCTCGCTAATTCTCTAATAGCATCTACTTTAGCTTTATCTAACTTCTTATTTGGTTCTTCATCCGTTGTTTCTGTTACTGTCCTTTGTCCTAATTTGTATCTAACATTGCCTTTATCGTCCTTAATTTCTAATGCTACTATTTCTCTTTTATCGTTATAAGCTATTTCAGATACATGGAACTTAGTTTTAACACTTATTTTATTGTTGTACTTGTTTATGTCATTGCTATTTAACTTAATCCATATAAAAGGCGCTGTATAGAGTTCTCTACCTATTCCTAAGTTGAAACAAGCTCTTTTAAAACTGTCTGATGCTTGTCCCTTTTCTTTTTCTGTATAGCTTTCAACTCCAACATCTTGTTTATTAATCCACATTTGTTTTTCTTCATCCCAAACTGATATAGTGCAAAATAAGTTATTGTTTATAAGCTCATGTTTTCTTTGCCATCCCATTATTCCAAATGTTTCATCTAGTATTCTCATGTCACATCTAGCATCTTTATAAAGAAGTATGGAGCAACCATTCTCTTTTACTGTTTGAACCCTGCACTCAATTTCATCAGCCATTAATGTTCTGATATTCATTGTTTTACCTCCCAATAAAATTCTTCTACAGGTTTAAAATTTTCCGCTTCTTCCCTGTTTCTTCTAGGCATACGATTAATTTCTAACTGCTCTGTTGCCCTTCTATCCATTTCTTCTTCCATTTCTTTTAATGCTGCATAATTAGCCTTATATTCTTTTCTAGTAATTGCATAGCTTATTAATAATTGTCTATCAGACATTTCTTTAATATTAGGCATTTATCTCACCTCGTAATATTTTTCTTTCCAATAGTCTGCTTGTTCCTCAAAATACTCACGATCATGTTTTTCTTTGTAATACTTGTCCTCTAGTTCGGAATAGCTTTCATCATATAGATACGATTCTAATTTTTTATGAATAAACAATAGAACTCTATTCATGTTATATCTCTCCTACTTTGGCTGTTTTAATTGCTCTTTTAGAATTTCATTTTGTCTTTCAAGATAACTAACCTCATCCTTAAGTCTATTTATTTCGCTTATTAGTTGTGATACAAAGTAATTTATATCTGCTTTGATTTCTTGCATTTGTTGATCGTTAAGCATTTTAATCCCCCTAATCTATGTGCTGCTATATCCCTGCAAACTCCGCTGTATGTGCAATGGATATAATTTTATCGTGTCCATCATCTCTATAACTATTTATGGTATAACTTTCATTTTCTTCGTTCAATTTTGATACTAAAGGCTTGTTTAGCTGTTTTAATATCTACTTGTATTTCCTCCCTTTAATTGGTATAATAACGTTAACTTAAATTTTTATGTGGGCCTTTTCTGTTGCAGCAGATTGGCCTTTTTCTATTTCCGCTAATCTTCTTGTTGCCTTAGTTAAATCCCTAACCTTTCCTTTGAAAATGAATAGCTTTACCATGGTTAAACCACTCCTTTCTTATTTCTATCTAACCAGTTATTTAGATGCTCTTTTTTAAATATATAGCTTGTACCATTTCTTACGTGTTCAATTTGTCCTATTCTTGCAAATTGTAATATTGTAGAATATCCAACTCTTAGATATTCTGCAGCTTCTTCTGATGTAAAAACTTCTTGGTTCATTCTAGTTATTTTTTTATTTAGTGCTTTCATTTCATTTACTAGTTCAGCTAATAAATTTTCATTCATTTTTGATCCTCCTATGCTATTTTTTCTAATCCATCTAAAATTTCTTTAATATCTGTTTCATAAAGCTTTAATGCTACTTTATATAAGTTATCTAAGTGACCGAATTTTTCAGCATACTTTATAACAGACAATTGGTCTTTCTTCTTTTTCTGTTTCAAGTTGTAACCTTCACATCTAGCCTTTAAATCAACGGAGTAAGTCTCTTTAAATACTCGATATAATTCATTCCATCTTTGTTGGAAGTTTGCTTTTTTATATTTAACTACTCTGTTCAATACATTTCTTTTAGTTAGGATGTCTACATCCTCTGTGATACCTTTTATAACTTCTGTTTTGTATTCTACTTGTTGTTGAAGTTCGATTACTTTGCTTTTATATTCAAGTAATGTATTATCTGCCATTTTTAAAGCTCTTGCCATTACTGCTTCTGGACTGTTCCACTGCTTTTCTACTTCTATGAAATAATCTCTTATCTCCCATGCTTTTTCTCCCCCAGAGACCATGCATATATGTTTTGCTATATCTAAAACCACAGCATAATCAACACTTGGTCTTCCGCCTGTACTTTCCACCCTAAAAGGTGTAAAGTCTACTCCTTCTCTTAATTTGAGTCTTTCAATTTGATTTTTGAACCAGCTTGTAAAATCTTTACTAATTCCTAGTCCTTCATGTAATGTTCTAGCACTTACTATCTGCTGTTGCTTCTCATTGACATCAATTTCTATCATTAGATTTTGCATTGCATGTCCTCCTTCATTTTAAATGCTATCTATAGTAAAATTTGTTTAAAAGGGGGTATAATTATGATTAAATTTTTATGAGACTTAGACCTTGATAAAATTCCTATTGGATGGAAAAATGTATATCAAGATTCTCTAATAAACAATCCCAACGGAAATACAATTAAATTATTCTCAAGTAACTATGATGGCACAGTAACTTCTGAAGATTATTTTAGTCATCCTATAAAATGCAAAGAATTAATATATGACTTATTTAATAAATATAAGTCAGAAGCGAAAGAACTATATGAAAACCAAGATAAATATAGTTTTAAACAAGTTGTAAATGAACTTTTTAAACTTGATGCATTACTGTTTCACTTATTAAGCGATTGGGTTGCTTCAGATGAATATCATGAGGACACTATATTTAATCCTAAAGATTACGAAACTTTACATGAAACATCTTTAATTTCTTGTTATTTGGATAGCGAATCATATGACTTAGATTTTATAAATAAATATGGTAAATATAGACTCATAAATTTTCTATAAATTATTCTGGTGCCACAATTGAATGTTATTAAAAAAATCTAATAACTTATTAATATCTACTTTGGCACCTTGTCCTTTTTTTAATAGATATGCTTGTCTTTTACTTAAACCCAGTTCATGTGAGATATGAATCACATGCATTTTGTTAATAACATCATTAAATTTTTCTCTTAAATCACTTTGATTTTCTTGTCCTACTCTCTCCACTCTTCTCACCTCCTTATTTAACTTACTGATTAACTTGAAATACTTTTTCCACCTTCTCGTCTAGCGCCAAGGATATTTTTTGCATCACTTCTAAACTAGGGTTTGTCCTTTTACCTTTTGCCAGTAAACATATGTAGGTTGGAGTTAATCCCGTTTCTTTAGCTATAGCCCCATAACTCAAGCTTTTTCTCCGTCTTAGTAAATCTATTTTGTTCATTATTTCACCTCTTTTTTCTTTTGTTTATAAACTACATGTTTATAATAACGTAAATTACAAGTTTATCACAATGCTTAAATAAACTCATAGTTTATTATATTTAAATTAAACTATAAAGTTATATCTAACCTTTACTTCTTTTTTCTTACTTTTTCGTTGACTTTTATTAACTATGAGTTTATAATTTATATAAACAATAAGTTTATATAGGAGTGTACAAAATGCTAGGTAATAATATAAAAGAACTAATGAAAATAAAAAAAATATCTTCAAAAGAATTGGCTGATATTGTTGATGTTAGTCCTACTCATATAAGCTATGTTATAAACAATAAAAGACAACCAAGTCTTGATCTCTTAGAAAAACTAGCAGCTGCACTTGAAGTATCTGTTGATGACCTTTTTAAAAAAGATATAGATATTACTACTAAAAAGTCAAATGAAGATATAGAATATACTACAGTTAAAGATATAAAAGATAATAAAAATACTAGAGATAAAGATATAGATACTATAGCGGCTCACTTAGAAGGTAAGAATTTGACTCCTCAAAAGATAAAGCTATTAGAACAGTATATAGATGCCTTATTTGATGAAGATGACGACTAAGGAGGTACAGGGGGATGAGGTACGAAAGACTAATAATTGAGACAGAAAAAGAAGTAAAAATAAAAGAGAAGCCTCTAAAATATGGGCTTAAGGGATTATATAAAAATAGAAAAATAATAATAGATAGCAGATTAAAAACAACTGCCGAAAAAACGTGCATTCTAAGCGAAGAGCTAGGACATCATTTTACAACTGTAGGAAACATTATAGATCAGTCTAAAATAGAAAATAGACAACAAGAAAGAAAAGCTAGAGCTTGGGGATATGAAAAACTTGTAGGAATTATTAACTTAGTTAATGCGTATAAAGATGGGGTTAGAAGTAGATTCGAGTTAGCTGAGTACTTAGAAGTAACAGAAGATTATATAGAAGATGCTATAAAATATTATAAAGAAAAGCATGGACTTTATTGTGAAATAGATAATTATATAGTTTATTTTGAACCACTAGTTGTATTAGAAAAACTTTAATAATACATATATTTTTTTATTTTTTAAATCGAACATACGTTTCGAAGGGAGGTGATATTATGAAAAAACATAGAATATTTGTTTCAGACGGATTTAACTTAGATGGGACAAGACGGAGGTTTTCTAAAACTGTAGAAACGGATTTAACAGGTAGAGATTTAGAAAAATTCCTAACTATCAAAAAGTATGAATTTGAAGATGAAATAAAGGAGAAATCTATATCTTATAACGATATGGCTAACAAATCTTTTTCTAATTTTGTGAGATGGTGGTTAGAATATATAAAATTAACAGAGCAAACTAAAGAATCATATATATAATCTTAATTATATTGAAAAATATATTGGCAATAAAATTCTATCTAATATAAAACAAAGCGATATGCTTAAATTGCTGGACATTATAAAAGCTAAAAAGAATAAAAATACAGGGGAGCCTATAGCTGAAAGAACAGTAAGAAACTACATGAATATATTAAAGGCTTTGTTTAGAACTGCTATGGAATTAGAAATTATAAAAAAGAATCCGATTGAAAATATTAAATATACTGTTGATGATTATCAATTACAGAATAACTATTATGATCTTGACGATATAAACAAAATGATATTTGCTCTTGATGATGAGCCTTTAGTATATCAGTTTGCAATCCTTCTAACCTTATCAACTGGATTAAGGCTAGGGGAGCTTATTGCACTTACTGAAGATGACTTTAATCGTGAGGAACATTATATAACAATATCTAAAGCCTTATCTGAAACCAAAGGCAAAAAAGAATATTCACTTACTAAGACTAAAAAGATAAGGGTAGAATATTATCCAGAAGAGTTAGAACAGCTACTAGATGAGCATTTGGAAATTGAAGCTCTTAAAAAGCAACAATTAGGAGTAGAAAACAATTTAATATTTACAGGTATTAAGGGTGATTTTATAGCAAAGAAAACTATTTCAGATTGGTTCAGAAGGTTTTTAATTAGAAATGGATTAAAACGTATTACTTTTCATGGATTACGTCATACAAGTGCTACGATGCTTTTAGCGAGTGGTATACCTCTTAAGAATGTTGCAGAGCGATTAGGACATTCTCGTGCGTCTACAACGGCAAATATTTATGCTCATGCTATACCTAGAATTGATAAAGATGCAGCTAATGTTTTTTCCAATATTTTATCAGGTGGCACGCAGGACAAAAACTTAAAGGTTGTTAAGTAAATTTTATCAATAAAAAAAGACTTGCAAAAATCCTGCAAGCCTTGAATCTACTCTTGGCGGGAGTACGTGGGAATCGAACCCACCCAAGAGGCTACTAACCCCTCGCGCTGGTTTTGAAGACCAGAGGGCACACCAGCACCCATCTACTCCCATTTATAACTGATTATTGACACCAATAGATTATAACATACATACTTTTTAACTTCAACATACTTTTGCATTTTTCTACAACGTTCTCCATTAAATAAATTTAATATATTTACTTATTTCTTAAATACTATTTAATTTTAATGCAATTATAGATGCTAGTGTAGCCTTAATTATATCTCCCACTATGAAAGGAATTACAGCAACTTGTAGAGTTTTTATATATCCCATATTTAATACATAGCTCATATATGTTGCTCCAAATAAGTAAGTAATAGGCATACCTATCAAAATAGTTACTAATAAATATCTGACTAAATTTATTTTTTTACCTTTTAAATAGCTTATTGCAATAGCTGAAAATATAAATCCAATTATAAATCCACCCGTTGGACCAAATAATGCTCCTAACCCACCAATTCCACCTGCAAATACAGGTAACCCGATGACACCTAATAATATAAACATTACAATAGATATAACACTATGTATAGGTTTTAAAGTTAAAGCTATTAAATTGACTACTATGGTTTGTGCAGTAATCATTATAGGGGTAAAGGGTAATGGAAGTAAAATATATGATGATATGCAGAGTAATGCTGTACATAAGGATATTTTTGTCATTTCACTTATAGATATTTTTGTAGCTTTATTTATATTTGCTTTTTCTCCCATAATTATACTTCCTTTCGCTAAATTATTTTAATATATTAATCATCTAGACAAAATAAGTATAACCGAAGTTGATATAATTAGTCAACCTATTTTTATTTTCAGGTTAACCAAGTTACAAATAATTGTACAACAATAAAAAGACCACTATATTCGTGATCTTTTCATTGTAAATTTTTCATTAATCCATTAAATTCTTCTTTGGTAAGATTACGCCACTGTCCTATTTCTAGGTCATCTAGTTTTATATTCATTATTCGTATTCTTTCTAACTTAGTTACTGTATACCCAAATGTCTGACACATTCGCCTAATTTGACGATTAAGTCCTTGAGTTAAAACAATCCGAAATACCTTATCGCTTATTTGGGTTACTTCACAAGGCTTAGTTTTTGTACCAAGTATTCTTACCCCACTTGACATTCCTTGTAGAAATGAAGGTGTAATAGATTTGTTTACCGTTACTATATATTCTTTTTCATTATTATTTTCTGCACGCAAAATTCTATTTACTATATCACCATCATTTGTTAGTAATATTAGCCCCTGGGAATCCTTGTCTAATCTTCCAATATGAAATATCCTCTCTGGATGCTTAACAAAATCAACTATATTACCTTTTATATGTTTTTCAGTAGTACAAGTTATACCTACTGGTTTATTTAATGCAATATACACTGGTTTTCTTTTATTCCCTATAGGCTTACCATCAATTCGAACATCATCCCCTGACTCAACTGTAGTTCCAAGCTGTGCGATAATGCCATTTATAGTAACCCTGTTTGCTTCAATCCATTGATCAGCTTCTCTTCTAGAACAAATCCCAGTTTCACTAATATATTTATTAATCCTCATGTATAAATCCCTTTCTTATTTTATGAAATTGTATCTTAGAATCATATTTAATATTTCAACTTCAATATAGAATTATCCAGCCTTCTAACTTTGTTATATAGCCTCTAGAGCTTATGGAGAATTATTGAACTTTATACTATTGTTAAAAAACTTTGGTAAATCTTCAATAACTATTTTCCACTCTCCATAATGATTTATAAATTTAAACTCTTTGTTTTTGTAATAAAATTCATCACCAGTCCAAGTTTTTTCACTATAGTCAAATTTAACTACTATAAATTCATTGTATTCAATCATTTCATAAGAATAAATATTATATTCTCTAACTCCTTGTTCTTTTTGGAAATGATAGTACATAGAATAATCAATATTTACGTTAGATGGATTATATAAAAGATCAAAAGCATTCCGATAATCTTCATTTTTTATAAAATTAAAATAATCTTTTACTACTTCTATGGGAGTTCTAATAGGATTATTAACTAAACTTAAATTTTGCTTATATGCATAGTCCAAAGGCATATACTTTTGTAAAACTCCTTCTTTTTCTCCATCCACTGATATTTGTACACTTTTAATAGTTTTAAGCTCAGTTAATGAATTTACTATTGAATATATGGCCAGTATCTCATTGTTACCACCAAATTGCATGTCTGACTTAAATTCATTAGATAAATTAATATAAGCAGTACCATTTTTAGTTACTACAGAGTACAGTTTAGTAGTTGCAGGAATTACAGCTATTTTTTCTTTATCAATAGGTCCTTTAATCAATTCCTCTAAAATTATTCTTTCTCGTTGTTCCACTGTATGTTCAATAACTCTATTTTCCCTAGTTAAATATTGTTTTCCTCCATCAGGAAAATATAGAGTTATAAGTTCAACTGTCTTTTCAGGTATTGGTGCTATTTCTACCTTTAATTCTTCATTAATATTATTATCCTTATTTAACATAATTCTATTAACTGAAATGACTAGAACGACTATAAGAAGTAAATATATCAGAATTTTTTTCATATAAACCTCCTAATTAATCCTTCTCGCCCAGCATATACTCCATAGGTAATTTAACATAAAATGTTGTCCCTTCATTTACCTTACTCTCTATTTCTATCATTCCTTGGTGTAGACTTATAATTTGATGTGAGATAGCTAGTCCTAATCCACTTCCACCTGTCTGTCTAGATCTTGCACTATCTACCCGATAAAATCTCTCAAATATATACGGTATATTTTCCTCTGCTATACCTATTCCATTATCACTTATTTTAATTACAGCATATTGTCCTCTTCTAAATAAGCTTACTTCGACTTTTCCACTACTTTCTGTATATTTTACTGCATTATGAATTATATTAGTTAATGCTTGATGTATTTTATCTTGATCTAAATAAATCTGTATTTTTTCCCATTGGTTCAAAATAATTTTTATGTTTTTTTCATTAGCTAGAGGTTTAATTGAATTGACAACCTTCTCTAACAGATAATTCACATAGGTTAATTTATAATCAAGATGTAACTTTTCTTCGTCCATGTCCACCATATTTAATAAATTTTCTATGATTTTATTTAAACGATCCATTTCAGAGTCTATATCCATCAAAAACTCCTTGTATATTTCAACCTCTACATTAGGCTGAATCAACAGTGACTCTGATAAAAGCTTCATAGAACTTAAGGGAGTTTTTAATTCATGAGAAACATTAGCCACAAACTCTCTTCTTTGCTTTTCAATTTGACTTAGTTTTGTATTCATAAAATTATAGGCCTTAGCTAGTTGACTAATCTCATCACTACCTGTTATAGATACATTTTCATTTAACTTTCCGTGAGCAGCATTTTGCATAGCTTGGGTTAGTCGTTTAATAGGTTCTGATATAGCAGTCGCAATTTTAAGGGTTATAAAAGTAATTAGTATAAGTACAATCAGAGAAATTAATATTAGACTATTTCTAATTGAATTTATTGTAATATAATGTTCTAGTAGCGATACGGATAATAAAACTACCCCTGCAATTTTTCCATTCTTAGTAAGTGGCACACTTGTATATAAAGTGTTTTTATACTTATCTAATATGTATTCACTTACCATAGCTTCTCCATCCAAAGCTCTAACTACTTCTTTTTGATCAATTACAGCATCTCTTAAATCATTAAAAGAATCGTAAATTACTTTTTTTTTAGAATCAATTATCAATATTCTTCCATCAAGCTTTGTAGATATTTCCTTTAATTGAATATCTAAGTTGATATCAGTTAATTCAACATCTTCTTTTTTTAAAGTAACGGATATGCTATCAGAAATAATATTAGCCTTTATTAAAGCATCTTTTTTCTGTTGTTTTAAAAAACCAGTTTTTATAGTTTCGTATACAAAAATATTTATAACTAACAAAGCAACTACTATTAATAATAAATATGTGGATATTAGCTTCCACCTAATTCCATCAAAGTTATTATTTATTCCTAAAATAGTACCCAACTCCCCACTTTGTCAATATGTATCCTGGGTTACTAGAGTTAAGTTCGATTTTTTCTCTTAAACGTCTAATATGCACGTCTACTGTTCGTAAGTCTCCAAAATATTCATAACCCCAAATTATTTCTAATAATTCTTCTCTGCTATAAATCTTTCCTGGATTTGACGCTAGCAATAGCAATAAATCAAATTCCTTAGCTGTTAGATTTATATCTGCTCCATTCAAACTTACTTTTCTACCTAAAGTATTAATTTTAAAATCATCAATTTTAATAATTCTCTCCTCAATTGGTTGATCTATGCTTTGGTATCTTCTTAAAACAGCCTTTATTCTAGCTTTTAATTCTAAAATATTAAATGGCTTAGTTAAATAGTCATCTGCACCATATTCTAAGCCTAATATTTTACTCATGTCTTCACCCTTAGCAGTTAGCATAATAATAGGAATCTGAGAGCTTAATCGTATTTGTTGACATACTTGCAAACCATCTATTTTAGGAAGCATTAGATCTAATAAAATTAAATCCACCTTTTGTTCCTTCACTTTTTCTAATGCTTCTTCACCGTCAAATGCTGTAAATATTTCATACCCATCTTGTTCCAGACTATATTTTAACCCCTTTACCAAAAGAGGCTCATCATCTACAATTAAAATTTTATATCCCATTTTTTCACCCCATTCCTTATTAATTGGAATAATAATTACTATTTTAATTAATACAAAATCCTTTTTTCATCTATTCTTTTTGTAAATCTTTCGTTATCAAAATACTCTAACAATGCAACAGCATACTTTCTACTAGTATTTAACATATCTCTAAATTCCGAAAGAGTAATACTACCAGTTTTGTTAATATAGTCTGCCAACTTTAATTTAGCATCTTCGTATGCTTTAACATGAAGTATAATTTCTTGGTTCAATTTAACTAAAGTATCTCCGAGTATAGCATCAAAAACCTGCTCAATATCTACTTTTTTAAATTGCATATTTTGTATAACATCCTCAAAACGTGGTGTTGAATAAGGTTCCCTTAGATATATTTCCTCAAGTTGAGCTTTGATTTTTTCATGAGTTGGCGTAAATATAATATTAAACTCGTATAATGACATGAATTTTCCTTGAATTTTTACAACTTGATTTTTAACAAATGTATCAATTAAAGTATCTACAATTTTACTCTTTATTTTAGGAAATAGTTTACTTCTAACTTCTTCTTTTAACATACCTGTCTTAAGAGGATTATTATTATGATAGGATTTAAGTATAAATGTTAATTCTTCTTTGACCTTTTCATAGTATTTTGTATGAATAACATTATCATTTCCTAGCATAAATACTTTATTTTCATTAATTAGGTTGGATAGTATTTCTTTTACATTATTTACTTGCTGGGATGTTAACTTGGCTATAAGTGCCAGATCCGGAAACTCACTGCTATGGATATCTATTTGTTTTTCCACAATTTCCTCAGGGCTCCCCTCTTCCCTTATAGCTAGATCTTTTAGCACATCCTCATCGAACCTCTTATGTTTTTTAGGATTAGCATCTATTACTACTGCTCCACCTAAGGTCTCCATAGGAGAATAATATCTAATAACTAAATGGTCTCCTTTTTTTACAGTAGTTGGTTCTTCTAACCTAAATTGAACGTAAATATTTTCATCTGTACTTGCCTCTTCCTGGTTCAGCAAGGTAACTCTAGCAAGAATTTCAGAAGCACCATGATATATTCTTACCCGATCACGGTTTTTAATGGGCTTTGATAGGTCTTTTAATAGGCTTAGCTTCGCATCTATCATCATAGTAGGTTCCATTGAATTTATTTGAGCCAATATTTGACCTCTTTCAATATCTTCTTTCTTAGTATTAGCTAAATTAATAGCTACTCTCTGTCCAGCATAAGCAATATCAACAGATTTTCCATGAACCTGTATGTTTCGTATGCGAACCTTAACCTTATCTGGTAAAATTTCCAATGTATCTTCAACCGAAATTTGACCTTCCATTAATGTTCCAGTTACTACAGTACCAAAACCGGTAATAGTAAATATTCTATCTATAGGCATTCTAACGGGTGCGTTAATATCCCTACTTTCCGTTTCATCTGTTAGTACATCAATTTTCTTAACCAAATTATCAATGCCTACTCCTTTAACAGAATCTACGGCTATCATTTCCGCATTCTCTAAAAAGGTTCCTTTAACCTTTTCTTTGATATCTTCTTTAATTAATTCTAGCCATTCATCATCAACTAAGGTTGATTTTGTAATTACAATTATTCCTTTTTTTATTTTAAGTAAGGATAGAATATCTAGATGCTCTTTAGTTTGGGGCATTACACCTTCATCTGCAGCAACAACTAACATAACAATATCCATGCCTCCAACTCCAGTGAGCATATTTCGAATAAACTTTTCGTGTCCGGGTACATCAATAATACCTGCCCTTTTCCCACTAGGTAAGTCAAAATATGTAAAACCTAATTCTATAGATATGCCTCTCTTTTTTTCTTCATTTAAACGATCTGTCTCATGGCCTGTTAATGCTCTTATTAAAGTAGTTTTTCCATGATCAATATGTCCTGAAGTTCCAATTACAACATTTTTCATCTACGTCCAAAGCCCCCTATTTCATAACTTCCACTAATGCTTGTACTATTATCTCATATTGTTCTTGTTTTATTGTACGCAAATCAATTATTACTCTGTCGTCTTGTACTCTTGTAAAAATAGGTCTGCTATATTTTCTAAGCTTGTTTTCTAACTGCGATACTGAAATGCTTTTAGATTTAAGTGTCAACGTACATGTTGGTAGTTTCTCTAAAGGCAAAGAACCTCCACCAACCTCTGAATAATCACTACTAATATTAACTTCTAGATCTAGTCCTTTAGATGAAATCATTTCATATAATACGTTAGTCCTTTTCTTAATAGAATCAAGTGATTCTGTTAGCATTCTTAAAGTAGGTATATTTTTTATAGCATTTTCTTCATCTAAGTAAAGCTTTAAAGTTGCCTCTAATGCTGCCATAGTCAATTTATCAATTCTAAATGCCCTAGTTAATGGGTTTTTCTTCATTTTATCAATAAAACATTTCTTACCTACAATTATGCCTGCCTGTGGACCTCCTAATAATTTATCTCCACTAAAAGTAACTATATCGGCACCAGCAGCAACACTTTCTTGAACAGTAGGTTCATGAGTTAAACCATATTTTTGTAAATCCACTAATACACCACTACCTAGGTCTTCAATTACAGGTACATTGTTTTTTTTGCCCAAATCTACTAAATCCTTAACACTTACGCTATCTGTAAACCCTAGTATTTTATAATTACTAGTATGTACTTTTAAAAATGCGGCGGTATTTTCACCTATAGCATTTTCATAGTCCCATAAATGTGTTTTATTGGTTGTTCCAATATCTACAAGTTTAGCACCACTTTGCTCCATTACATCCGGAACCCTAAAGGATCCTCCTATTTCAACCAATTCTCCTCTTGATACAATTACTTCTTTGTTTTTAGCCATTGTACTAAGTACAAGCATGACCGCTGCTGCGTTATTATTAACAACTAGGGCATCTTCTGCCCCAGTTAAAAATTTTATAATTTCAGTAACATGACTATAACGACTTCCTCTTTTTCCTGTTGAAACATCTATCTCTAGTGTAGAATATCCAGAAGCTATATCCCATATTTCATCTTTAATAGTATTACTTAAAAGAGATCTTCCTAAGTTAGTATGCAACACTGTTCCCGTACCATTTATGACCTCTCTTAAATTCATTCTCATAAATTTATGACTGTTGCTAATTATATTATAAATAATTTCTTCTATATCTATTTTAAAAGTGTTTAGTGATGTTTCATCTATTTGTAATATTTTTTTTCTATAATTTTCTATGCTCCTACGTATTTCATTTACAACTACTCTACGAGGAACCTCCTGCACTAAAGTTAAGATTTCTTTATGATTCAATAGCTCATCCACTGAAGGTAATGTGCTAAGTATTTTTCCTTTGCTCATAACTAATTCACTCCTAAAGATGATAAATTTATGATTTTTTACTTCTATCATGTTCTTTCTATAAGATATATAGATATATAGATTATAACATATTTTACACACTAGTATACTATTTTAAAGATCAAGATAGAGTATGCACCAATATTTAATACATAATAACATATTTTAAGTAACAATTAAGTAATAAGTAAGCAATTTTATAATAATCATTATAAATTTTGTAAAAATCTATTTTAATTTTCTTATTATTATGATAATATATACCTAATTAAAAATGTACTGGCAATTTTACAATAGTTTCCTATGTGGTTATTGTTATTTTTTTATCAACTTCATTGAAATATGCAAATCAAGGAGGCGTGCTTATTTTTCGGAATATTCAATAAAATGGTTGGTTAGTTAATTAATTATGTATTTATTTTTTAATTATTAATTGATATTATCTTTTAAATTTAATACTCAACAATACTTCATAAAAAACTATTCAATAATTATTTTACATTTTTAATAATTAATCTAAATATTTAGAGGGGGATTGTATATGTTTGCATTCTTAAGCACAATAGAGCAAATTAACGATTTTCTTAATGGACTAGTTTGGGGTCCTTATATGCTAGTATTATTAGTAGGAACAGGTATTTTCTTCACATTTAGAACTAATTTTTTCCAAATTAGAAAATTTATCTATGCTATGCAAGAAACTCTAATGAAAATTTTTGTTAAATCAGAAGGTGGCGAAGATGGAGATATTACTCCTTTTCAAGCTGTATCAACGGCTTTAGCTGCTACAGTTGGAACAGGTAATATTGCTGGAGTTGCTACAGCTATTGCTCTTGGTGGACCTGGTGCTGTATTTTGGATGTGGATTTCTGCATTCTTCGGTATGATGACAAAGTTTGCCGAGGTAGTATTAGCTGTACAATATCGAGAAAAAAATGCTGACGGTAGTTGGTCAGGAGGTCCAATGTACTATATTAGAAATGGACTTAATTTAAAATGGTTAGCTACATTATTCGCAATACTAGGAGCTTTTGCTGCATTTGGTATTGGTAATATGGTTCAATCTAACTCTGTTGCTGAGGCGATTAATGCTACTTTTAATATTCCTCACTATGTTACAGGTATTGTATTAGCGGTAGGTGCTGCACTTGTTATAATTGGGGGGATAGGCCGTATTGCTTCTGTTACTGAAAAGTTAGTACCTTTCATGGCTTTGTTCTATATAATTGGTGCTGTATTAATTCTTATATTAAATGCAAGTGGTATTCCGGGTGCTTTTGCAGAAATCTTTAGTCATGCATTTTCAGCTAGAGCTGCTACTGGTGGATTTGCAGGTGCAGCAGTTATGATGGCTATGAGATACGGGGTTGCTCGTGGAGTATTTACTAACGAAGCTGGTCTTGGCTCTGCTCCAATCGCCCATGCTGCTGCAAAAACTGACCATCCTGTACGTCAAGGTCTATGGGGAATCTTTGAAGTATTTGTTGATACAATCCTTATTTGTTCTGTAACTGCTTTAGCCATATTATCTACTGGCGTATGGTTACCAGCAAATACTGGTGGAGAACAATTAACAGGTGCTGCATTAACAACTGCAGCATTTAACAGAGGTCTTCCTGGACCTGGTGGCATTATAGTAGCAATTGGTATTTTACTATTTGCTTTCTCTACTATTTTAGGTTGGGCATACTACGGAGAAAAATGTGCCGAGTATTTATTTGGACCAAAGGTTAAGAAGTACTATAGAATACTTTGGATACCACTAGTATTCGTTGGAACTGTTGCTAACTTAGAGCTTATTTGGGGTATAGCTGATACTATGAACGGATTAATGGCAATTCCTAACTTAATAGGTCTATTAGGATTAAGTGGAGTAGTGTTTAAGCTAACAAAGGAGTTCTTTGCTGATAAATCATTTGCAAAAGGTCCTAATAAATAATATTATAGTCAATAAAAAACGGGTATACATTACTAAAATGTACCCGTTTTTTATTATATTTATTTAAATTTATTTACTTTAAATAAATAGCATATTCTCCCTTTGGAAGAACCCTTCCAACAATAGAAAATTTAATATCTGTATTGATAGATAAGCTTTCAAGAGCCTTTTCTACATCAGCTTCATGTACTGCTACCAACAGACCTCCCGACGTTTGGGGATCATACAGTAAATCTTCTATCACATTTTCTATATTTCCTACTATTCTTACTTCTTTCTCAATATGCTTTTTGTTAGAATACATACCAGCCGGTATAATACCCATACTAGCAAGATCTCTTGCTCCTTTTAGTATAGGAATCTTATCTGAGTAAATCTCTAAGGATACTTCACTCCCCTTTGCCATCTCGTAAGCATGTCCAAGAAAACCAAATCCTGTAATATCTGTACAGGAAGAAATGTTTACATGTTCAATTGCCTCAAAAGCATATTTGTTCAATGTAACCATAGTTTTTACAGCGATATCATATTGCTCTTTAGAAGCAATATCTGCTTTTATAGCTGTATTTAATACTCCTAATCCAACAGGCTTTGTAAGTATTAAATAATCTCCCACTCGAGCCGTACTGTTAGCTAATACTTTTTTAGGGTGAACAACTCCAGTAACAGAAAGTCCATATTTAGGCTCATTATCCTCAACAGTGTGGCCTCCAACTAATAATGCCCCAGCTTCTATTATTTTATCTGCCCCACCTTTTAGTACCTCTTGTAGTACTTTAGGGTCTAAGCAGCTTGGAAAACATACAATATTCATTGCCATAAGTGGTTTTCCTCCCATAGCATATACATCGCTTAATGAGTTGGCTGCTGCTATTTGTCCATATGTATATGGATCATCTACAACTGGTGTAAAAAAGTCCAGAGTTTGAATTAGAGCTGTGTCTTCATTAAGTTCATATACAGCTGCATCATCAGAAGTATCTAGGCTTACAATTAGTTTTTTATCTTCTACTTTTGGTAAATTGCACAGAACCTGCGCAAGGACATCTGGTCCTATTTTAGCCGCTCAGCCTGAGCTTGTAGTCATTTGTGTAAGTCTTTGAGGGTTTGTCATCCTAATCCTCCTTATTAATATACCTATAATAATCGCTAAACTACATAATATAATAAATCATATATATTATACATCATTTATTGTTATACTTAAACCTGTTATCATTTTACAGTTACCTTATCCTTTATTTCGCTAAATTTTTTATCCCCTATTCCACTTACGTTTTTTAATTCTTCTACAGATTTAAAATCCCCTTTTTCACTTCTGTATTCTATTATTCTGTTAGCTAATACTTCTCCTATACCTGGTAGGCTATTTAATTCTGTCATACTAGCATTGTTAATATTTACAAGACTTTCATTTTTATTAATATTAGTCGTTATAGGTGCATTAGTTATATTTTGAATTTCTACATTTTCATCACTTTCACTAGGGATGTATATATATTCTTCATCTACTATTTTTTTAGCTAAATTAATTTTTTTCCGATTTGCTGTTTCTAATAATCCTCCAGCTGCTTCAATAACATCAAAAACCCTTGTATCTTTATCTAATTCGTATACGCCAGGGCTGACAACCTCACCTTCTATATGTACTACTATTTTCTCACTATTGATCTCATCTCTATTGCTACTACTATCTTTACCACTTTCTGTACTACTTTCATGTAAAATATCTTTTTTTTCCTCATGGCTTAGGACATAGACTTTTTGCTGCTTTATATAGTTAGAAATTGAGAAACCTAACACTATAACTGTAATTGCAATAACTATTATTAGATTTTGTTTTTTACCTAAATTCATATAATCCCTCTTTTCAATAATTTAATTATTATATTGTAAGAAAATAAGAGTTTAGTTATTATATTTCTATCTATTTACAACTTTCCCTTTTATTAATAATAATTTTTCCTTAATTTTCTTTATAATTTCTGGTATACTATATTAGATAATCAGTTTTATTATATGAAGGGTAGGGGGACTATGAAATATAAGTGGAGATACTTATTAATTTTTACTTTAATAGTTTTTATTGTTACATCCATATCAAACATTACTTTTGCTCAAGAAGTTCCTACTATTACTGCTCCGAATGGAGTACTAATAGACTACGAAACAGGAAAGGTTTTGTTCGATAAAAATGCTCATCAGCAAACTTATCCAGCAAGTACTACTAAAGTAATGACAGCCGTTTTAGTATTAGAGAATGCTAACTTAGATGATAAGGTTACTATTGATTACGATCTTTATGTAGATGGTTCTAGCATGTATCTTTTAAGGGGAGAGTCATTTACAGTTAAAGAACTTTTGCATGCCCTATTGATTCGTTCTGCCAACGACACTGCGGAGGCACTAGCTATTCATGTAGCTGGCTCTGTAGAAAAGTTTGTCGAGATGATGAATCAACGTGCCAAAGAACTTGGTGCATTAAATACTAATTTCTCCAATCCGCACGGTTTACCAGACACGAGTCATGTGACCACAGCTTATGACTTAGCAATGATTGCAAAGCATGCTATGAGTTTTGACCTTTTTAGAGAAATTGTAAATACTCCTATGCTAACATTTGAACCGACAGAACAAACACCAGAAACTAGATATTATCGCAATACAAATAAGTTTTTATGGGGTACAGGTATTGGGAATCAAATGCTTTATGATGGAAAGTACATAAATATTAAATATGATATTATCGATGGAATTAAAACAGGGTATACAGGCGCAGCTAAGCAATGTCTTATAAGCTCTGGAGTTAAAGACGATCATCGTTTAATTTCCGTTATACTTGGAGCAGAAGGTGTAGATGTCTATAGTGATTCTAGAACTTTAATTGACTATGGGCATGCAAACTTTAAGTTAGTATCACTAACAGGAAAAAATTCTGACCAACTTAAAGTTCCTGTAAAAAATGGTAAAGAGAACTATGTTAACATTTCCATTGCAAATGATAAACTTTCTATAATACCAAATAATACAAAATTAAGTGATATTACAGAAAGTATTTCAATAAATGAAAATATTAAAGCACCGATTACTCAAGGTCAAGCGCTAGGAAAACTCAGTTACTCTTTAGACAACGAAGTTATAGGTGAAATAGATTTGATTGCTAAAGAGTCTATAGAAGAACAACCTATATTACTTAAACTTTTAAAACCTTCCAAGTTTTTTGTTATATTTATTAGTGCATTTATTTTATGGCAAATATTTATTGCATATTTGCGAATTAAAAAAAGAAATAGAAAAAGATTTTCATATAGGAAAAGATCTCCTATATATAATTTTAATAAAAATATATTTAAATAAAACACCAAGGTATGTAGTTTTCATACCTTGGTGTTTTATCACTATTCCCCTAATACCTGTTTTTGTATTTTTCTACCAGTTGGTGTGTCAGCTAAACCTCCTAAAGCCGTCTCCCTTAATTCAAAAGGAATAGATCTACCTACTTTGTACATAGTATCAACAACTTCATCAAAAGGAATAATACTAGATACTCCAGACAATGCTATTTCTGCACATATTAGAGCATTAGCTGCGCCCATTGCATTTCTCGTCTGACAAGGCACTTCTACAAGTCCTGCTATCGGATCGCAAACTAGTCCTAAAATATTCTTAATACACATAGATGCAGCGGACAAGCTTGCCTCTGGAGTTCCACCCATAAGCTCTACAACTGCTCCAGCTGCCATACCAGCCGCTGACCCAGTTTCAGCCTGACAACCACCTTCAGCACCAGCTACTGTTGCATTTTTGGTTATTATCATTCCGATGGCACTTGCTGTAATAAGTGCATTAATTATATCTTCGTCTTCTAAACCAAATTCCTCCTGCATAGTAATTAAGGTTCCTGGTATTATACCACATGATCCCGCTGTAGGAGCAGCCACAATTCTTCCCATTGCCGCATTTACCTCAAGTACTGCCATAGCACTACTAATAGCCTTTGACATAACTAATCCACATACGGGTTTATGAGTATCTCTTCTTTTTTTAATCTTTTTACCTTCTCCACCTATTAATCCACTTAGAGACTTTACTTCTTCATTAAGTCCACTATTAACTGCTGATTTCATTATTTCTAGACTTTCTCTCATTTTGCCACGAATTTCTTCTTCACTTAACCCCGATAATTCTACTTCCTTAGCTAGCATCACTTCATAAATCCTTTTATTATGTTTATTACATAGATCCAGTAGCTCTTTTCCATTTGTAAAGTTCATTCAGTTTCACCTATCCTTATTCTATTTTATATTCACTAAATAAGCCTGTGGAACTTCTGGTATTGTCTTTTTAATGTAAGAAACTATTTCAGGACTAATTTCATTGTCAGTTTCTATAATCATAAATGCGTTTTGCCCTTTACTATAACGATATACCCTCATAAAAGCAATATTAATATCATAAAGTGCTAAAACTGCAGTAACCTTTGCTATAACCCCCGGTTTGTCTACATGAGAAATAATCAATGTATCATATTCTCCAGTAAATTCTATTTCCAAACCATTAATTTCTGTTACTACAATATTTCCTCCACCAATCGAAGATCCCATTAGCTCTATTATTTCGCCGTCATTTTTCTCAACAATAACTTTGACAGTATTAGAATGCACTTCTCCTAAATCTGCTTCCTGAAATATAAATTCTATCCCTTTTTCTCTAGCTAAGTCAAAGGAATACTTTATTCGCTCATCAACTGGATCAAAACCTAATATTCCGCCTACCAAGGCCTTATCAGTTCCATGTCCACGATAAGTTTTTGCAAAAGAACCATGTAATAGAAACGTTACCTTTTTAATATCTTCTCCTGCCATTTTATAGGCTGCCTTTCCTATTCTACATGCACCAGCAGTATGCGAACTAGAAGGTCCTATCATATTTGGGCCTACAACATCAAATATACTAAACTCTTTCATATCTTTCTCCCCTAACAAATATATAATTTACTTCCTCTTTTATCCAAAATTATATCCACACAATTAAGTGGTCATACAATGTATGACCACTTTTGAATTTACTATTTAATTACAGCAATAGCTTCTATTTCTACACCTACATCTTTAGGTAATCTAGCAACCTCTACACATGCTCTAGCAGGTTTATTTTCAGTAAAATAGCTAGCGTATACTTCATTGATATTAGCAAAATCATTCATATCTTTAATAAATACTGTAGTTTTTACTACATTATTGAGGGTAAGTCCAGCTTCTTCTAAAATTGCCTTTAAATTTTCAATTACTCTTGCTGTCTGCTCTTTAATTGTTCCAGGTACAATATCCATTGTATTTGGGTCTAGTGGCATTTGTCCAGAGATAAAAAGCAAATTATCCACTCTTACCCCTTGGGAATAAGGACCAATTGCAGCTGGTGCCTTATCAGTATTTATCATTTCCATCATTTGTATTCCTCCCTATTCATTTATTCTTATTTCATCAAGGTAATTATATACTGTATATCTAGATACACAGAGAATTTTAGCAACATAATCAATTGCTCCTTTAATTAAAAATGCACCTTGATCATTTAGTTTTTTCACAACACTTACCTTTTCTTCCTTATTCATATAAACAACAGGTTTTCCTGTAGCCTCTAAGGTTTGTGCTACAATATTTGTAAGAACATCATTTATATTATTTGAAACAGTATCTTCTAGGCTTACCTCTGCATCTAAGTTAGTGTGTACTAATTCTTCTAATGCTTTTTGTGCAACTACAAACTGTGAAATATCAATATTAATGCATAAACAACCAATAATATTATTATTTTCATCCTTAATAAACATAGTAGATGATTTTAAAATATGCCCATTAGAGCTTTTATTACTATAATTTAAAATATCACTTACATTATCATCTTTAGTTAATGCCTTTATTCCTATATCTAGCATTGGACTTCCTAGGGACCTACCAGTCACATGTCCATTATGTATTGCAACAATAGATTTTTTAGAACCATTTATCTCGTGTAGAACTACTTCACAGTTCTTCCCAAAGGTTGCAGCTATACCATCAATTAGAGGAATAATACCTTTTAATATTGGATGTATTTCTTTTTCCATAATCTCCTCCATAACTATTTCTTCATATAGATTATCTAAGTTTCATCATGTGTTGAAATTTTCTTAAATCTCTGAAGATAATTTTTATTGAAATATTAATAACTCTTTTTATTGTATATTATATACTCTATTCTAATATTTAGATGATGTCAATATTTACTTCATTTGCATCTTTCCAAATTCCATCTAAATTATAAAACTCTCTATCTTCTTCATGAAAAATATGTATCACTATATCACCATAATCTAATAATACCCATCTTCCTGATTCATAACCTTCTTTATGAGTTAATGTTAAACCTTCATTTGATAATTTATCCTCAATCGCATCTACTATTGCCTTTACTTGTCTTGAAGATGAGGCACTAGCTATAACAAAATAATCACATATTGATGTAATGTTGCTAAGATCTAAAACTGTTGAATTTTCTCCTAATTTATCGTCTATACTACTCATAATTTTCAAAATAATACTCATTAGTTGTTTTTTCATTTAAATCCTCCTATATTACTATTACATAAAAAGTTTTGCTAAAACAGTTAAATACATTATATAACTGACTACCAATGATAGCCCTAATGCTCTTCCTATTTTTTTCGAAAATAAACCTCCAGCGACTAATACCAACATCACTAAAAGAGACATAGGCATATCTAGGTACAATGTTTGTGGAATATTATAAATTTTAGTTCCTAGCATAATATTTTGATAGCTAGTAACAATTCCTTTGCTCCCTATTTTAGAAGAAACTCCAAGTACCATTAACATGTTCAGAATATTCGCTCCTAAAATATTACCTACAGAGATTCCTTGTTCTCCTTTTAACATTGAGCTAATAGCTGTAATGAGTTCAGGTAAAGAAGTACCAATAGCAATTAAAGTTAGACTGATAACCTGTTCTGGTATTTTTAAAAATCTTGCTATCTCCGAACCACTTTCTACTAATATTTTTGCACCTATAACAATTAATATGGCTCCAGCAACAAACTTAATTATGATTTTAAAAGCCTCATTCTTTTTTGTTATAGTAGATCTATTAGTTACAGATTGATTTTTCGACTCAATTTTGAGCTCTATTATATTAAATACGATATATATGGCTAATAAGATTAATAGTACACTACCTTCTTTTCTCGTAATTATTGTATCCTTTAATAGAAAAAGTAAAACTGCAGCACTAAATAACATGAAGCTTCCTTTTATAAAAAAACCTTTTCTTTCTATTTTAATAGGCGCTAAAACTGCCACTAATCCTAATATCAATCCTATATTGCATATTGTTGATCCAATAACATTTCCTATAGCAATATCGTAGTATTCATTATATGTGGCAATCGAAGAAACTAATAATTCTGGAAGAGTCGTTGCAACACTTACTATAGTAGCTCCTATTAGCACATTAGGAATTCCTGTTGCCTTAGCTACCCATACCGCAGATTCTACAAACCAATCTCCCCCTTTAATTATAATTACCAAACTTACAATAAACATAAAAAAAACAATAATAATATTCATCGAAATGTTCCTCCCTAGCATTTTACATATCTATACATTCTAAAAAGCTTCTGTAATAATATATTTGCTAGATTGAAAGATATGACTCCCTTTTGTTTTAAAGGAAGCCATAGACTTGTATAATAACAATAACTATATTGTTTAATATTAAATATTTTCAATGAATATTTGAAACTCTTAACTATCTAGCTAAGTCTTTTCCTATAATAATTCGTATATTCGCTTCATCATTATTATCTTTTTCAATCAATGTATTAATACCAAGTTCAGATTTTATATTTTCGGCCTCTTTTTTATAAGCTTTTGCATATTCAATAAAAGATACATCAATTGTGTTTTTTTCGTAGTTATCAACTCGCGAAACATCAAATCCATATTCTTTAACTGTATCTGCATATTGTCCAGCAATACCAGTAACTCCACATCCATTTAAAATCTCCACTGTAACTATAGAAGAACTGCTTTGCTCATCTGTTAAATAGGTATTTTTTAGTTCAATTATGTCCTCATCATTCACTACATAATAAGATGTTCCATTAATTGTTTTAGGAACTCCATGCAAAGTAACTTTATTTAAATTATCAACATTAATAGAAGAAGCCATAGCTCCTAAAGAAAGCATCTTACTTTTTGGTATATTAGTTTCAACATTCTTGTATGCAATATCTACAAGTTGAGGAATTTTCAAAATTGTTGTCGGTGAAATCACCTTATCTACTAATGCCTTTACAAATTGCTGTTGTGCCTCTATTCTGCCTAAATCTTGATTAACATATCCTTTTCTAAAACGCATGAAATGTACTGCCTGTTGGCCATCTAGTACTTGTAAACCCTTTTTAATATCTATCTTTAATGGGGGATTATCGTATGGATCGCTATACTTCATGTTGATTGGTACATCAATTTCAACACCACCCAAAGCATCTACAACCTCAATAACTGCATTATAATTTATCCTCACATAATAATTAATGCTTATATTAAGAAATTGTTCCACAGTTTTTACTAACAGGTCTGGCCCACCATAGGCATGGGCATGATTTATTTTATCTGAATTTTTTCTGCCAGGAATTTGAACACGAGTATCTCTTGGGATTGAAATAATTGTAGGCTTTTCCTTATTAGGATCTATAGTAACAAGCATAATACTATCTGATCGGGATATATCACTTTTTTGTTTCTTTGAAGAATCTACTCCAAAAACAAGTATATTAATTCTTTCCTTTTTACCTCTAAGTAACTGCAGTGGATTTCCCCATCCACCGTTATTATCATTAGTATTAAAAGGATTTGCACGATATATATTAATAAAACTACCAATAAGTAGTACTATAGCAATAGTTATAATTATCGGTAAAATTTTCCGCTTTTGTTTTCTTCTTTTTCCCATAATTCACCTCTTCTATTTAACTTTGTATCAATAAAAGTCATCTAATGCTGTTTATCCCTATACAATAATGAATTTCTGGCTTCAACGGTATTGGTATGCAATAGACCTCCCATAGATAAAACGTAACTTATAGTATTATTTATAGCCTGTAAAACTGCAGCATCTAAGTCTTTCTCAGCAATCATTCTTAATTCCTCTACTCCTATATAATTCCTGCCTAACTCAATAAAATCCGCTAGGTAAATAATTTTCTCTAATTTACTCATTTTTCTTCTACCAGTTGTATGATACTCTATTGCATTTAATATATTTTCATCGTAAATATTAAATTCATATTTAGCAATATGTGCAGCGACTTTTCCATGAATTAATTGGTATGCATTAGCCATAATCTCATCAACTTCTAAATTATTTTGACGCATATATTCTTCCAATTGTTCCTTTGAAAAATCCTTAGCATAGTCATGTAATAATGCTGCCATATATGCAGCTTCTTCATTCTCACCATATTTTTTTGCTAAATAAATAGCTGCATCTATTACACCTAAAGTATGTGTGTATCTATGTGAAGATACATTCTGTCTTAATTTATGATGAATTTCTTCAATTGTATGTACTCCCACTATCACACCTCGCTAATCAATATATAACCTATTTTTTAATATATACTTTTCTACGCTTTCAGGCAATAGATATTTTATGGAATTTCCTTCTCTTATTCTTCTCCTAATATCTGTTGATGAAATATCTAAAGTTGGTATTTCTATTTTAGTAATATTAGCCCCATATTCCTTAATAAATAGTTCAATCTTCTCATCTAATAATTCACTGTTTAATACTTGCCTAGTCATAACAATAAACTTAGCTATACTTAGAAGCTCTTTATATTCCTTCCAAGACTCTATATCAATAAATGCATCAGTTCCTGTAATAAAATAAATATCTGTATCCTTTCCATAATACAGCTGTAGTTCTTTAATTGTATCAATCGTATAGGATGTTTTCTCTCTATTTATTTCTATAGACGAAATCTCGAATTTGGGATTACTTTTAGTTGCTAAATTTAACATATCAATACGATTATAGCTATCTGTTATTAACCTTTCTTGTTTATGTGGAGGTTTTCCAGTTGGTATAAATATGATCTTATTTAACTCAAGTCTATCTAAAGCTGTTTGAGCAATAAATAAATGAGCAAAGTGAATCGGATCAAATGTTCCTCCCATTATTCCTATTTTATTTTTTTTAAAAATTTGGGGTTTAAAACTTGACTCTTTAATCAATTTATTACTCTCCCTATATTATTTAATTGGTTAAGAAAAAAGCCAGTGACAAGCACTAGCCTTTTGGTAACTCTATTTTAGGATTTTTGTGATTTTTACGATAAATAACAAACTTATTTCCAATTGCTTGCACAAACTCGGCCCTTACACTCTGTGCTACTTCATTAGCTGTATCCTTAGTATCCAGTAAGCTCGTTTCCAAAATAGTAACTTTCACAATCTCCCTTGCATCTAAAGCTAGATCTAGTTGTTCTAGAAAAGCATCTGTTAATCCAGATTTTCCTATTTGAGTAATAGGCTTGATTCCATTAGCCATACTCCTTAAATAACTTCTTTGTTTTCCTGTTAGCATCATTCTACTCCTTTATACTTCGACTTCTTGTTTTATTTTTCTGCGATGGACCTCATATTCCTTATTACCTTTCTTCCATCCAGAACGAACTTTTTCAACTGCTTTGATATCATTGCTAATCACAAAATCATTTTTAGCTAAACAAAAGTATGTTGTCATGCCTTGTTTACAATTTTCACAGTTTATACAGTTCATACTACTCTATAGACCCCCGTCTCTAATCAAAATACTCAAATTCAACACTATACATTTTTACTAAATCACCTTCAGAAACTCCTGCATCTTTTAATTTATCAATAACTCCTCTATTTCTTAATACTTTTTGGAAATAGCTTAAAGAGTCTATGTCGTCAAAATTAGTAGAGTTAACTAGTCTTTCAATAAACCTACCTTCTACAACATATACATCATCCTCTTTAGTAACTGTAAAGTGATATTTATCCTCCGTCTCTTGATACCTATAGACTTTTTCTTCTTCTACAACTGTTTCTTCTTGTAATAACTCTAGTTCTTTTAATCTTTTAGAAACATAGTTTAAAAGCTCATCTAGACCTTGGCTAGTAGCCGCTGAAATAGGAAATGCTTCTATACCACGTTCATTAAGAGTAGATTTTAATTTTTCAAAATTAATATCAGCACCTGGAATATCAGTCTTATTAGCTGCCACAACTTGTGGCTTTTCTGCAAGTTTTTCATTGTACAAATAAAGCTCTTGATTAATCTTTTCAAAATCTTCTAGCGGATCTCTACCTTCTAACCCTGCTACATCAAGTACATGAATAAGAAGTTTTGTACGCTCAACATGCCTTAAAAATTCATGTCCTAATCCAGTACCTTCATGTGCACCTTCTATTAGTCCTGGAATATCAGCTAAAACAAAACTATCCCCATATTTAGTTCTAACTACCCCAAGATTAGGTGTAAGAGTTGTAAAATGATAATTAGCTATTTTAGGCTTTGCACTAGTTACTACAGATAAAAACGTGGATTTACCTACATTTGGAAAACCTACAAGTCCTACATCCGCTATTAACTTTAACTCCAATATTACTGTAAACTCTTGCCCACGCTCTCCTCCTATAGCAAACCTAGGCGCTTGTCTAACTGCTGTTTTAAAGTGGCTATTACCCTTCCCACCTTTTCCTCCTCTTGCTACAACTACTTCATCATTGTTTATAGTTAAATCTGCAATAATTTCTCCAGTTTTTTCTTCTCTAACAATGGTACCAGGCGGTACCATAAGTATTAGATCTTCTCCATCTTTACCATACATATTTTTATTCTTACCGTCTTCACCATTGGTTGCAGTGTAGTGTTTCTGGTATCTAAAGTCCATTAAGGTTCTCATGCCCTCATCAACTTTAAATATAATATCTCCACCTTTACCACCATCTCCACCTGCAGGACCACCTGCTGGAACATAGATTTCTCTTCTAAAGGCAACAGCACCATCTCCGCCTTTACCTGCCTTTAAATATATTTTAGCTTTATCAATAAACATATAATCACCCTTAATTATTGCTATAACATGTTTTTATAAAATACTATGATTATAGCAACATATAATTACACACACTTTTCACTATTTTACCATTTTATTATATCAGTATTAATACTGATGTCAACTACATTTAGTATAACCAGCTAGCAATTAAACAAAACACATAAATTTTCTTTTTACTGCTGGTATATACTATAATATAAATCAATAAAAAAACCGCCCTTGGCGGTTTTCTACTAGTTAGCAGCTACAGCATTTTCTCTTGGATAAATACTTACCTGTTTTTTATCTTTACCTTTTCTTTCGAACTTAACAACACCATCTACCATTGCAAAAAGAGTATCATCTGATCCTTTGCCTACATTAATACCAGGATGAATTTTTGTTCCTCTTTGTCTTACTAAAATATTACCAGCTGTAACGAACTGTCCATCCGCTCTTTTTACACCTAGTCTTTTTGCAATACTATCACGACCGTTTTTGGAGCTACCTACCCCTTTTTTGCTCGCGAATAACTGAAGGTCTATTCTAAATAGCATGACTTACACCTCCTTGTCATGAATCTCAACATATTGTGGATAGCTTTCTCGGATATTATTTAATCCTAAAAGCATTGTATCAATTAAAAGCTTTGTCTCGTATAGCTCTTTTTCCATTAAATTCATTGGCAACTTACATTTTAGGTAACCATTTTCAATTTCATATTCAATAGCTACATGGGCTATTTCATGAAGTGCTAATACTGTAGTTTGACTTAAGACAGAAACAGCTGCACAAACAATATCCTGACCTGGGTCAGCCGCATAGGCATGTCCTTTTACTATAAATTGCTCAATATTTTTTTTAGCATTACGATAAATAGAGATTGAAATCATAAATTATTACATCCTAAGCATTAATTTTTTCAATCACTAATTTTGTGTAAGGTTGACGATGACCTTGTTTTCTTCTATAGTCCTTCTTTGGCTTATATTTGAAAACGATGATCTTCTTACCTTTTCCTTGTTCAACAACCTTAGCTTCAACTTTAGCACCATTAACTACTGGACTACCAACAGTTAATTTACCGTCTTTTGAAACTGCTAATACACTATCAATAGTAACTACATCGCCTTGATTAGCCTCTAATTTTTCAACAAATAGTGTATCTCCTTCTTGAACTCTGTATTGTTTTCCACCTGTTTCAATAATTGCGTACATAAATTACACCTCCCTGACCCAAACTCGCCGAATACTAGGTACTAACGTTTAAAACCCGATTCGTGCGGCTACTTACAGATATATATATTATCATATTGTTATTGCAGTGTCAACTATTTAGCTGTCAATTTCATCTATTAGCTTCTTTATAGTTTGAATGTTCCCCATGGCCTTTACTACTATATCATTGTAGTGTAAAAATGGATTAGAAAGTACAAATGATTTTAAATTAGTTTTATTTTCTATTTCTTCTACTATTCCATCTTCCTGTTTGAAAACCTGTAAAACCGTTGGATGCACTTCAAATACAACAGCTTGAGAATTAGTGTGTACGCTAATTCTAGTCATTTCCTTTTCAAACTTATGTAATAATGTGTATTCATTTAATAATCTACCTGTTCCATCACAACATGGACATTTTTTTTGTAATAATGATTCTAGTCTTTGCCTAACCTTTTTTCTTGTCATCTCGACTAATCCTAATTCTGTCATTCCTAAAACCTTGCTTTTAGTCCGATCTTTATTTAAAGCTTTTTCTAAGGCATCCAATACCTTTTGATCATCTTCTTCATTTGTCATATCTATAAAGTCAATTATAATAATTCCACCTATATCTCGTAATCTTAATTGTTTAGCAATTTCAATAGCTGCCTCTAGATTAGTATTTAAAACTGTATCCTCTAAATCAATGCTCCCTACATACTTACCCGTATTTACATCTATAACCGTAAGAGCTTCCGTGTTGTCCAGCACAATATAACCACCACTTTTTAGCCATATTGTTCTATTTAATGACTTGTTAATCTGAGACTCTATTTTATAATATCCAAATATGTCAGTAGCTTCGTCGAAATAAGAAATTCTATCCTTCAAATGTGGAGATAGTAGTTCAACTAGTTCCATAGCATTTTTATATTCATCAGGATCATTTATAATAAATTTATCTATATTCTTACTAAAGGTGTCACGGATTGTTTTATTTATTAAATCAAAATCCTTATATATTGCTCTTGGAGCAAAACCTAATTTTTTTTCTTTCTCAATCTTCTGCCATAATTTTAGTAAAAACTTAATATCTTCCTTAAAATCATCTTTGTTTTTTCCTTCAGCCACAGTTCTAACAATTATACCCATATTATCTGGTTTCAATTCTTCAATTTCTTCTTTTAATCGACTTCTTTCGTCTGAACAACTTATTTTTCTAGATACGCCAACATATGTAGTATGTGGCATTAGAACTAGATATCTTCCAGGTAATGTTATGTTCGTAGTTACTCTAGCACCTTTACTAGCAATTGGCTCTTTAATTACCTGTACTATTATTTCTTGACCTTGCTTAACAACATCTTTTATCGATATGTCATTATATTGATCTTCATCCTTATTAAAAAATTCTTGACCTAGAGCATCTTTAACATAAAGAAAACAATTTTTTTCTAATCCAATGTCAACAAAGGCAGCTTGCATTCCTGGAAGGACATTAACCACTCTACCTTTATAAATATTGCCAACTATACGTTTATTATTTCGTCTTTCTATATATAGTTCAACTAGCTCTTCATCTTCCACTAGTGCTAGTCTATTCTCATTAATCCCAACATCAACTATAATTTGGTTCATATAATCAACTCCCTAATTTTACTCCATAATATCCACTTTATCCAAAGGAGTTATGCACTCTCCATTTTCTTCCTTAAATAGGTCTAATCTCTGAACCCTCGTTTTATCTTCTACTATTTCTAGATTAGTAATTTCTTTTAATTTACTAATAACTATCTCTGGCTTAAGATTAGCTTCACTCCCAGCTGCTAAATGCATTTTTAGAATGACTTCATGGTTATCTATACAGAATAGTTCAACCTCTTTAATTAATGGTCTAATATTAATCTCTCTAAACTCTGGCTTTCTATTTTTATGATGAGGTTTTTTCTTTTTTTCCTTTAGTTCGATTATTGATTCATAATCTAAAAATTCCTTTATATATCCTTCAATATTGTCTTTAGATAATATATCTTTTGTTTGTAATTTTACTAAGTAAGTAGAACTTGAAATAATAGACATTAATGATTGTTCCTTATTACTAATTGCTAAACTTTTAATTATTTTTAATCCTTCTGGCAATACGTTGTTTAACTTCTCTGTAAATGAATTAGAATCTAACTTTTCACTTAACTGTATATCAATATATTCCCCTTCACTAACTACTCCTACACCTAAGGCAGTAGCAAATGCCATAATAGGCCTAGGATTAAATCCTTGTGTATAAGCAACAGGTATATTAGCCCTCCTAACTGCCCTCTCAAAAACTCTTACTAGGTCTAGATGCGAAATAAACACCATGTCTCCCTTTTTATAAAATCTAGAACGTATGGTTATCATTAGCATATTCCCCCTGTAAAAATTTGATTAACTCCACAGCCAGCACAACTTGTCCTACAATTAGCTGTCACCTTTTCATTTTTAGCATTTTCGCTTTCTCTTATTAAAAATTGCTTGCTAACTCCTACATCAATATGATCCCATGGCAATACTTCATCATATTCTCTACGTCTATTAGCATAAAAAGATGGATCAATATTTGCCTTATCAAATATAGCCATCCACTTATCAAAATTAAAATGTTCTATCCAGCCATCAAATTTGCAACCTTCTTCTAATGCAATTTCAAGCACCTTTGAAAGTCGTCTATCTCCCTTAGCAAATACGGCTTCTAGTAAGCTTGTTTTAGAATCGTGATAGTTAAATGTAATATTTTTATGCTTAAGCTCTGATACTAACAATTTCTGTTTCGCATATATTGCATCTAATGTAGATTGTGGTTCCCATTGGAAAGGTGTAAATGGTTTTGGTACAAAAGTGGAAGCGCTTACTGTAACATTCAATCCCTTTCCTCTTTGTTCCTTTGGAGTTTTGTAATATGCATCGACTACCTTAAAGGCCAGATCTTTAATTCCTATAATATCCGTATCTGTTTCGGTAGGCAAGCCAATCATAAAATACAATTTTACACTACTCCAACCAGAACTAAATGCATTTTCAGTAGCATTAATTAGGTCTTCTTCTGTTATTCCTTTATTAATAACATCTCGAAGTCTTTGACTTCCAGCTTCTGGTGCAAATGTTAACCCAGTTTTTCTAACCTTTTGAATTTCTTCAATTAATTGAAGAGAAAAATTATCTAATCTTAAAGAGGGTAATGATATACCTATTTTTTTGCTGCCATATTCATCTATTAAATGTCTAACTAAATCTTCCAATTGTGAATAGTCACTGGTACTTAAAGATGCTAGTGAAATTTCATCATACCCTGTGCTTGAAACAAGATTCTTTGTTATCTCCTGTAACCTATCAAAAGATTTTTCTCTTACAGGTCTATATATAATACCTGCTTGGCAAAAACGACAGCCTCTAATACATCCTCTAAAAATTTCCATCATAATTCTATCATGAACAATGTTTAAATAGGGTACAATAATTTCCTCAGGATAAAATACATCATCTAAATTTTTAATTACTCTTTTGCGTATTGTCTTTGGTATTCCATCAAACTTTGGAGTAACTCCATTAATAGTTCCATCCTCATTATAATTTACGTCATAAAGTGAAGGAATATACACTCCTTCAATTAAAGCAGCTTGCTTTAAGAATTCAAGTCTATTATAATTACCATTTTTAAATTTATTATACAGATCTGTAATCTCTAAAATTACTTCTTCTGCTTCTCCTAATACTGCTATATCAATAAAATCTGCTATTGGCTCACAATTGTACACACAAGGTCCACCTACAATTATAATAGGATCTTCGTCTTTTCTATCTCCACTATAAATAGGGATGCCTGCTAGTTTTAACATACTCAATATGTTAGTATAGCTTAGTTCATATTGCAGAGTAAATCCTACGAAATCAAAATTTCTAATAGGTTGCCTGCTCTCTAAGGCAAATAGAGGAATATTATTCTTATTCATTTCTTCCTCCATATCTATGGCTGGTGTAAAAACCCTTTCGCAGAAAATGCTTTCTTGTTTATTTAGTAAATTATATAAAATCTGCATTCCCAGGTGACTCATTCCTACCTCATAAACATCTGGAAAACAAAATGCAAATCTAATCATATTTTCATCAACTATTTTATGTACACTATTTAACTCATTCCCTAAATACCTAGCTGGTCTTTCTACATTATATAATAAATTATCGATTTGTAACTTATCCATTATTTTTCTCCCTTCAAAGTCCATCCTTGGTTTTTAAAACTCTTTTAGTTATATGATAACATAAACAATTGGAAAATATTTATTAACTTAGTCTTTGTTTATAAATATCTATTAGATATCCTAAAGTGATATTGTTATCGTGATTAATAATAGCATCTATAATCTCACTTTCTGATAAGCTTCCTATAACTTTACCTTTTGTATTTATAACTGTTATAATATGATATTTTTCAAGTGTAAATTCATCAAATATTTTTTTTATGTCGATAAATTCCATAGCTATTACATATTTTGCATCCATAATTCCTTCACTAAATAGGGATTTTTTTTTCAAAACAAGATTTTTAACAAAGATAAAATTAATCCTATTTTTCTCTTTTCGGTTAGATACAAATATATAAATAGATAGCATATTTAAAAAAATATATTCTATATTATAAACCAATGTTAAATATATTCCAATCCCAAATAATAATATACATACAATATAGCCTAACCTTACTACAATATACGTAGCCTTCTTAATTCCCACATAGTATCCTATAATTCCTCTTATAATCCTTCCACCATCTAATGGTAGTGTAGGAATAAGATTAAATATACCTATAGTTAAGTTAGCTACTAAGCAAAATTGTATTATATTATTCATTTCAATATTAAATATATTCACTACAAAAATCAAAATAATACTAAGTATAAAATTAGATAGAGGTCCTGCTAGTGCAATAACAATTTCACGTTTGGAATCAGTCTCAATATCACCTCGAAATTTAGCCACTCCACCGAAAGCAAACAACTTCACCTCGGATACTTCTATATCATAGTAAATACATAAACAGCAGTGAGCTAATTCGTGTATTAAAACAATTATAATTAATATTAGCAGTTCAATAAAATAATTAAAAAACATACTGAAAATCAGTATGAAAAAAATCAAATAACTAATTTTTATTTCTATATTAAATATTTTAAATAAATTCATTTTATTTTTAGCTCCATATATTATAATTGTTTCATACTTAAATCTATATATTTAATAGGATCAACAGCCTCATTTCGATACCATACTTCTAACAAAAGCTTTTCAGATGAAGTCCCTATTACTTGACCCTTTTCTACCCTTTGATTCAACTCTACATGATTAGTATCAAGATATTTATATACAGATAGTAATTCTCCTTTATGCTTTATAATAATATAGTTGCCAATAAATTTATTTGATCCAATATCAATAATAACACCATCATCAACAGAATAAATATTTTTTCCTGTATCACTAGAAAAAATTAAACCCTTTGATACATTTGATGTCTCACCAATATTTTCATTAAAATAAGAAATTATGTTTCCATCTACTGGTAATATAAATTTGTTTTCTACTTTACCTTCTAGCTTCATTGCTTCTAATGCTTTACCCCCAAATAACTTAACATGTGCATATAATTTCTTTGCTCCTGCTATATAAGTATTTAGACTTGCATTATGTTCTAATTTTTCCTCTACAAAATTTAATGCATTCTTTGGTGCTTGAAAATTTAACATTTGAATAATTAATACTAACATAATCAATATAATCGAAATAATAGTTCTAGTAAATGTTTTCCTAAGCCAATTATGATAGCTTGTAGAGTTGATACATAGTTTTCTTTTTGCAAATAAATTGTTAGAAGAATTTGCTCTGTTTTTTCCTGTAACCATATACTATACTCACTCCTTTGCTTTTGCTTTAGTATAATATATTGATTACACAGTAATTTTATTACTTAAGTAAATTCTATATTAAAGTTGTATTAAATTGGACAAGTTTTTCTTTTGAAAAACTTATAGATTAACTTTGTTGAAATACATAACTAAAATTATGGCTTATGAACAATTTTAATAGATGCATAATTTTCCTATGTATTATAAAAAGACTATCTAAAAATTAAATAGTCTTTTTTAATATGTTGTATATTAGTTTTTATAAAACTTAACGGCTACGATCTTTCATCTTCTTAATGGGGATATTTGCCACTAATGCTGGAACACTTGAATCATCATAGTCTCTTTTAGTTTTAGTTAACTTAATATCCAGTCCATCCTCATCAATTTCCATATAATCAGAAATAACTTTAATTATGTCTCCCTTAACCATATCTAAAAAGTGAGGAGAGCAGTTTGTTCTATCATGAACTAAAACTAATTTCAATCTTTCTTTGGCTACATTTTTACTTGTTTCAGAGTCTCGACTAAAAAATTTCCATAAATCCATGTTTTTTCTCCTCTCCCAAATATTTATTTAGCTAAACCAAATATTTTCTTTAGCTTGCTCATAAATCCCTCTTCACTTTCCATATTTATAAAAGAAACATTTTCCCCTGTAATTCTTCTAGTTATATTTCTATATGCCTGTCCAGCTAATGAATTTGAATCTGTAACTACAGGTTCACCTTTATTAGTAGAAATGACAATCGTCTCATCATCAGGTATTACCCCAAGTAAATCAATAGCTAGAATATCAATCATATCATCAATATTCATCATATCTCCCCTCTTAACCATATCAATTCTAATACGGTTAATGATTAGTAGAGGATCCCTTATTTCAGATGCTTCAAGTAACCCAATAATTCTATCTGCATCCCTTACTGCTGATATTTCTGGAGTTGTTACAACAATAGCACGATCTGCACCTGCAATCGCATTTTTAAAACCTTGTTCTATTCCTGCTGGACAATCAATTAAAACATAATCAAAGTTCTCTTTTAGTTCTAATGTGAGCTTTTGCATTTGTTCTGTACTAATAGAGTTTTTATCCTTAGTTTGTGCTGCTGGTAGTAAATGTAGTCCTTCATATCTCTTATCCTTTATTAGGCCTTGTTTTAATCTACAAACACCGTCAACTATATCGACAATGTCATAAACTATTCGATTTTCTAAGCCCATTACTACATCTAGGTTTCTTAATCCAATATCAGCATCCACCACTACAACTTTATATCCTAACTGTGCCAATCCAGTACCTAAATTAGCTGTAGTAGTTGTTTTTCCTACCCCTCCTTTTCCAGAGGTTATTACAATGACTTCACCCATAATCTTTCCCCCTATCTTATGTATATTTTAATAGTCTTTATTAATTTAATATTATTTTTTGTTTAAATAAGGTTCAATATATACCATATTTCCTTTTACTCTGGCTAATTCCGGAATTTTTGGTTTTTCATAATCACCATCTGGCGCCCTAGTTATAACATCTGAAATTCGGAGTTGTGTAGGATCTAAATGAAAAGCAGCTACACAGGCATCCATGTTGCCATTTGCTCCAGCATGGGCCACTCCACGCAAACTACCCATAACAATAATATTTCCGTATGCAGTTATTTGAGCACCTGGATTAACATCTCCTAATACAACCACATTTCCTTTATAGCTTATATTTTGTCCTGATCTTAAAGTACCTTGAATAAACTTTGTTTTTCCTTCAATGACTCCTGCAAAAATTTCTTCAGTAGACTCAGTTTTATTTAAAGCCTCTCTTTCTTCTGGCTTTAAAACATGTATTTTATATCTTGTCGCCATCAATATTTGTAATTCTTCCTTCTCTTCAGTCGTCAAAGTATCACAATATATATCGAAAATTTTAGCACCCTTAAAAAATGATTGTGTTTTTTCTATTTTGCTAATTAGCTGCTCTTTTATAACTTCAAAATCATATTGTGGCTTAATACAAATTAAAATCCCTTTTTTGGTTCCTTTAAACTCTATTACATTTTCTTGAATCATTGGTATTACCTCCACCAACATATTGCCTATACTACTAAATTCTCCACAAATTAGATAAATCCTTCTTTGATATACAAAAAACTTAATAAGCCTAAATACCTATAAAAAAAGCAGCTAAGCTGCTTTCGCTAAAGAATCCCAAGTTGCGTTTATTTAAGCAACCTGTTTTCAATATTAAGATTCTCATTATCATCAGTTGCATTTAAACCCATATATTCTGCTACAATCTCTCTAAAAATAGGAGCACCGTATCCTCCTGAACCACCTTGTGGAATAAGAATTGAAATTGCAATTTGAGGATTATCATAAGGAGCAAATCCAGTAAACCAAGTGTAGTTATCATAATTAGGTTTAAATTGATCAATATCTTTATCTCTAATTTTAGGATTTAGTTGCTTAATAGCCTCTCTCATAACAAAAGCATCGTCCATATATTTGGCACTATCTTTATTTTTGCTCTTTAGTTCAAGCATTCTTGCCTCTACCTGCTGCAAAGAAACACCAAATTTTGATAGATGAGTTTTTAAATATTCAACTTCATCCACTGGTGGAATCTTACCAGATTTTTGAGCAGTACCTGTTTTAGCAGCAACATCAACTGGAAAATTATTAAAATGGGATCTGACTGAGCCTGTTGCTGTAACTTCATGCATTCCACGTCTTATTTCATTTAAGTTGTTGTAATCATTTAATTTAATTCTTTCTATTAGCTCAGTAGGATACTCTTCAATATTTCCATTCTCAATTGATTTAATTTTATCAACAACACTTACTTTGTATTTATACCCATCATTAGCCAGCATGGCCATAAAATTTGCCATTTGAATAGGTGTGTATGAATGTTCTCCTTGCCCAATGGAAAAGTTCATAGTATCAGCTACACTCCATTTTGCTTGGTTAAAATAATTATACTTTGCAACATCTGTGTATATACTAGCTTTTTCTTTTTTTACTCCTAACTCAATCATCCTTTTCTCAACAGTTCCTCTGGATGGATTTTCATCTGCCCAACTTACAATTTCTTGTATAATTGTTTCTAGATTATCAGCATTCGGTGTAACTTTATTTGGGTCTAAATCTTCTAATTTCATTTGTCTATTTAAATAGTTATTAAGCATAGCCTTAACTGTTGTTAATTTTCTTTCAATACTAGGAACTCCACCAGATTTTTCCCTTGGTATATCAATTTCTATACCTGTACGATCATTTAGTCCAAATCTTTTAGTATAGTCAATTAATATTTCTGGACTCATTTTAATTGGAAGAGGTTTTCCAGCACCATAATCATATCCATTAGCTAAAGAGTAAAAATAATAGTTATTAGAATCTCTAATAGCCTCTGCTAAATTTTGATAGCCCATGGTTCTTCTATTTTGGTTCCATAGCCAGTTACCGAATGAGTGTCCTCCAACCTTAATATATCCTTTGTCTAAAATTTTATAATTAGGACTAAGTCCTTGCTCCAAGCCTGCTAAGCCAACAAGCATTTTAAAAGTAGAACCAGGCTGTACTGCTGTACTTAAAGCCATATTTAATAAAGGCCTAGGGGCTAAAAGATCTCTTTCATTTTCTGGCATTAAGCTTTGCCAATCTGCTGTACTTATGCCTGTAGCAAAAAGATTGGGATCATAAGATGGATAACTTGCTAGGGCTAGAACATCACCAGTTTTAACATCTGTTACTACAACAGCACCCGACTTAGCATTTGCTCTAATTCCACTTGTACCTAAAAAGTTGCTTTTCCCCCACTTAGTTTCATAAGTTCCTCCAGTTTGAATTGCTTTTAGAACTTCTTCTAGAACTTCTTCTGTTCTTTTTTGCAAGTTAATATCCATTGATAAGTATAAGGTGTCTCCAGGAATTGGGTCCTTTCTTTCTAAAACTTCAACAAGTCTTCCTCTAGAATCTACAATTACTTTTTGGTAACCATCTTGTCCTTTTAATACTTCTTCAAATTTATGCTCAAGGCCTGTTTTCCCTATAATATCTCCCGGTAAATACTTTAATTCTTTAATATATTTGTCTATTTCATGTTGTTGAGCAATCTTCCCTAAAGACCCTATTAAATGAGCGGCCAATTCTCCTTCAGGATAATATCTAATTGACTCAATTACTACACTTATCCCTGGTAAATCTAAAATATTCTCTTCAATTTGTGCCACAGAACGTGGTGAAATATCTTGAGCTATCTTTACAGGGTTATACTGCAAGTACCCACTACTTCTTATTTGTTGGCGAATAACCATAATTTTTCTTGCATCTTCAAAAGAATAATCATCAGGTATTTCATAATTTTTCTTAATCTTATTAAATGCATCTATAGCACTTATATCTAAATCTTTAAATCCATAACTTTTAAGCCAATCTTCTTTTTTTAATTCATCTGTATACCTCCATCTAGTTGCCTCTTTTATAGATATAGGTACAGTTAAATCTGGAATTTCTAGGAGTTTTAGTTGTGCTTCATAAGGATCCTCTACCTCAATACCATATCTTTCCTTTAAAATTTTGAAAGCTTCTTCTCCGTCTTTAACTCCTACCAACCCATAAGTTTCCTTCCAACTAGCTAAATCTATATCATAAGTAAAGGTATACTCCCCAGTTTCTGTTATTACAATTGGAAATTCATCTGTATATTTATCATCATTTTTCTCTAATATATTTACTAAATCCAATGACACCTGATTTATTTTATTACTATCTACTTCATTTCTCATAATTTGCACAGTAAAACTAGGCCTATTCCCAGCCAATAATCTACCATATTTATCCCTAATTTCGCCCCTAGGAGCACTTAAAGGAATGTTTTTAAAAATTCTATTTTCTGCCTCTTCACGATAATCTTGTCCTTTTACTATCATTAAAGTTGCTAATCTTAAAATTATAATAGCAACAATAATAGTGAAAATCAAAATAATTACATTATAACGATCTTTAAATTTTTTTAAAAACATTTCCATCACCTTTAATTAATATCTTTTTTTCATTAAACTCGACTTAAATAATTTAGATACATAAAAATAAATAATCAGGGAGAGAATAGAGTTATATATTACTTCTACTATTAACATTTTTTTTATTACATTAAATAACTCAATTCGATATCCTAACAAAAATATTAAGAGAAGATTTATTGTTTCATAAAAAATTGTTGCTAAAGCTGTTAGCGTGAAAGGAATAATTAGATTGTCCTTGAAGATTTTTTGATCCATAAGTCCAACTAAATATCCTGTAATCATAAATACAAGAGCATTTAAGCCGATCGTACGACCGAAAACAATATCATGCAAAATGCCTACAAAGAATCCAATCATAGCTCCTTTATTTTTACCACTGTATATAGCAAAGGATATTACGAGTATTAAAGCTGTATTAGGCAATACTCCGTATATTTTGAACCACTGAAAGACGGTAGATTGCAATATTAAATTTAATATAACAATTAAGCTAATTATAATCGGCCTCACTATTAGTTTCCCCTTTATTAATAATCAATTTGTCTTGGTCCCATTACCAATACCTTAGTTATTCTCTTGAAGTTTACTGATGGTTCTACCTTAATTGTTTTTAATAGATGATCGCCAGATTTGTCTATTTCGACAATTTCTCCTATTGTAATTCCTTTTGGATAAATTCCAAGTCCTGAAGTAACTATTTTATCACCTACAATTACATCTGCTAGAGGGTCAAATAAATATCCCGTAACTTCATTAGTAATACTTCCAGTAACTATGCCTTGCAAACTACTATCTCTCATTATTTGAAAGCTAACAGAACTATTATTATCTATAATTGAAATAACCTTTGACCAAGTACCTCCAACCTCATATACTCTACCAACAAGTCCATTAGAATCTAATACTATACTATCTTTTTTTATTCCTTGATTTTCTCCAACGTCAATTGTAAATATATTGAACCAATTACCTGGACTCTTTCCTACTATACTTGCAGTAATAGTATTGTATTTTTCAGTATCTTCAATATAGTTCAATGCATATTTTAAACCTTTTAACTCTTCAAGCTCACTTTTTGCCATTGATAAATTTAAAACCTCTTTTTCTAGTGCTTCTACTTCTTTTTTTAGTTCCTCATTTTCTGTTTTAAGCTTAGTTAGCCTAGCTATTGAGCTAATATTCTCTCCCAAACTACTAACTCCAGTATTAATAACACTTTGAACAGGGGTAATTAAATTTCCAATCCACTTCTCTACCACAGTAATATTTTCTCTTTGTTTAGCGGTAATCCCCGATATTATAATGAGAATGATAGCGACAATTGCCACTATCATTGCTGAACCGTTTTTTGACCTTTTTTTAGCCACTCATATCACCCAGCTTATCCTAATTTCTTCGGTGCTATTAAAACTCTCTTTAGAGTATCGATTTCTTCTATTGTTTTACCAGTACCCATTACTACACAATCTAAAGGTTCTTCAGCAATCTGAACAGGCATTCCAGTCTCTTTTCGTACTAATTTATCTAATCCATCTAGCAATGCTCCCCCACCCGTAAGCATAATACCCATTTCCATAATATCAGCAGCAAGTTCCGGTGGTGTCTTCTCTAATGTATATTTAATTGCTTCAATAATTTGTCCTACGGGCTCTCTTAAAGCATCCATTATTTCACTTGATGTTATCTCTAAGGTTTTAGGCAGCCCAGAAACTAAATCTCTACCTCTAACTAACATCTTTTCTTCCTTAGATTTAGGAAATGCGGATCCAACGGTTACCTTTACTTCTTCAGCAGTTCTCTCACCAATCATTAAACTATATTCTCTTTTTATATATTGAACAATTGATTCATCTAATTCATCTCCACCAACCCTAATAGATTTAGCTGTTACAATACCTCCTAGTGAAATAATTGCAACCTCTGTTGTACCTCCGCCAATATCTACAACCATGCTTCCAGCAGGTTCTTCAACAGGTAAGCCAGCACCTATAGCCGCTGCCATAGGCTCCTCTATTAAATAAGCCTCTCTTGCGCCTGCTTGCAATGCAGCCTCTTCTACAGCTCTCTTTTCTACTTCAGTAACTCCTGAAGGAACACATACAACTACTCTTGGCTGTATTATTGTTTTTTTAGAATAAGCCTTTTTAATAAAATATTTTAACATGCTTTGTGTTACATCAAAATCTGCAATTACCCCATCTTTCATAGGTCTAATAGCCACTATATTTCCTGGAGTTCTACCAATCATTTTTTTTGCATCTTCACCTACAGATAAAACTGTTTTAGTATCATTTTGAATTGCTACTACTGAAGGTTCATTAAGTACAATTCCCTTTCCTCTTACATAAACTAATGTATTTGCTGTTCCTAAGTCAATTCCCATGTCACGTGAGAAAAATTTAAACATCCCCATCAATAATGCTCCTTCCTTTTACATAACGATTATATCAATTCTTGCTCCCTCATACTAAAGTAAATTCCATCTCCAATAATTATATGATCTAATACATTTATCCCGATAATAGTGCCTGCTTCAATAAGTCTTTTTGTTATATTAATATCTTCACCACTAGGTTTGGGATCTCCACTTGGATGATTATGTGCCAATATAATGGCAGAACTACTCCTCTTAATTGCTCTATTAAAAACCTCTCTAGGATGAACAATAGAAGAATTTAAACTACCTATAGAGATATTCTCTATAGCAATTACATCATGCTTAGTATTCAATAATAAAATATTAAATATTTCCTTATTTAAATATCTCATCTCTTCCATTAATAAATTACTTACATCATCAGGGCTCTTTATTTTGTAATTATTTACCTTTGTTGTTAAAGCTATACGCTTTCCGAGTTCCACGGCGGCTATAATTTGAGATGCCTTTGCCAATCCGACACCTTTTATCTGTCTTAACTCCTCAATAGTACAATCTCTAAGAGACCTCAGTCCTTCGTTAGACATATTTAGTATTCCACTTGCCAAATCAATTGCAGTCTTATCCTTTGTACCTGTAGACAAAATAATTGCTAATAATTCTGCATTTGATAAACTTTGACAACCATAGGTTAACATCTTCTCCCTTGGTCGTTCACTTTCAGGCATCTTTTTAATAGTAGTATACTCACAATAATTATTCACTACCAATCACCCCTAAAAAATTTTAAAGGAGGCTGATGTCAAAATGATTATGCAATACTACGCCTAACTTAAATATTGGCAAACCAACCACATTAAAATAATCCCCTTCTATCTTGGATACAAATAAAGAGGCTTTCCCTTGAATTCCATAAGCTCCTGCTTTATCCATAGGTTCACCAGTAGAAATGTATTTTTGTATTTGATTATCCGTAAGATGATTGAAATATACATTTGTACACTCATAATCAATGAACTCTTTCTGGGTTAAACAGTCGATAACTGCAAATCCAGTAATAACCCTATGAACTTGACCAGAAAGAAGCTTAAGCATACTATATGCTTCTTCTATATTTCTAGGTTTTCCTAGTATCTTATTATATTCTACTATAGTATCAGCCCCAATAACAACATAATCTCCATTTATTTTATTCGAAATATCCTTTGCTTTTAGGTATGCTAATTGTTTGGCAATTTCTGGGGGAGAAAGATTTTCATTCACCTTTTCCTCAATATTGCTTCCTACTACTTTGAACTCAACTCCCAGTCCTTCAAGAATTTCTTTTCTTCTTGGCGAAGTAGAGGCTAAAACTATTTGTTTCATAATTTCACCTACAGTCTATTAAATATAATTACTGCTAATAAAAGTCCAATTAAACTAGCAATATTAATTTTAATCAATAAAGTTATTTGAAAGTAAATAATACCTAAATTAATTTCAATATTTTTTAAGCCTAATGGTTCTGGGCCATAGTTTAAAAAAGGAAGTGTTTTTTGAAAAAAGCTACCGATTAAACTTCCTAAAATTACTCCAGTAATAACAAACAATATTAATAACCAAGAATTTCTAAGTTTCCCCATAATTATCCCCCATTTACACTTAAGGTCTTACTATATAATCAATGCTCGCTTTAGTTTTGCTTAAAGTATAATTTGCGGTAATTCCAATAAATATTCCTGTGAAAATACTAGTTAACATTAATATTGGTAAATAAGCAAATATTTTAGGATTTTTAATAATCATACTGGCTACTGTCAACTGGGCCATATTATGTCCTAATGCTCCAAAAATACTTACACCTATTAAACTAAAATATTTCCTAAAAAACTTATACATAGCCCACATTAGGATTGTACTAACAAGAGCACCTGCCATACTATACATCATGGAAATTACAGCTCCTGAGGCTAATCCACCTATAAAACTCCTCAGTATATTAACGGCTAATGCATATTTAATTCCATATATCGCTAGAGTAATAAGTCCAACAATATTAGCTAGTCCTAATTTTGCGCCTGGTGCAAAGGCTGTAAAAGGATTAGGGATCATGGACTCAATAATATGAAGTGCTAATCCAACAGAGGTCAACATGGCTAAGTGTACCATTTTTCTTGTATTCATATAGTCATCACACTTTCTAAATAATAGATTAAATTTAATTTTTTAAATGAAAAAATCTTACGATATTAATATTTTAACAACAATATCAATTTAAGCAAGCATTTAGTTAAGATATAGTTTTAAAATCTAATATATAAACAGAAAGTAAACACATTAAAAGTTTACCATTAACAGTTTTAATATACAAGTAGTAAATAATTGTATTTCTAAAGCTTATTAATTAAAGTCTATCTGATACTATTACATCTACTCATGGAACACTAGAAAATTTGTTCTAAACTTTCTAGTGTTTAAGATACCACTAGCTTTCTACTTCTTTAAAAAACACCAGTAATAAAAACCTTATACTTTATTAGATAATTAGAAAATAATAGAAGAGCCGCTAGCGGCTCTTCTATTATTAATAAATATATTATTATAAATTAAATTTTTGCTTTCTTTCTAAATCTCCTTCAATTGCCTTTGTAGGACACTTTTCAACACATACAAAGCAATTAGTACACTTATCGTAGTTAATAGATGCTAAATTATCTTTAAATTCAATTGCTTGTGTTGGACAGTTTTTAACGCAAATTTGGCATCCAATACATCCAACACTGCATTTTTGTCTAACTACTTTTCCTGGTTCTTTGTTATTACATGTAATAACAACACTTTGCTCATAAGGAGCCCATGCGATTACGCTCTTTGGACATACCTCTAGACATTTACCACAAGCAGTACACTTTTCTGGATTAATCTTTGCAATTCTTCCATCAACTATTTCGATTGCATCGAAAGCACAAGCTTTTACACATGTACCAAAACCTAAGCATCCATATTGACAGGATTTAGGTCCACCTTGAACCATTGATGCAGCAACACAATCTTGAATACCATCGTATTCAAATTTTTCACCGCATTTTGTAGTATCTCCGTTACATATAACCTTAGCCACTTTTCTATTCCCAGCGTCTGCTTTTACGCCCATAATTTCTGCAACTTTTGCTGCACAGTCTGCACCACCAACAGGACAAGCATTCACGGGTGCTTCTCCTGCTGCAATAGCTTTTGCAAGACCGTCACATCCAGGGAAACCACATCCTCCACAGTTAGCTCCTGGAAGTACATCTCTAATAGCAACAGTTCTTTCATCTACAGGTATAGCAAGTTTTTGAGAAGCGTACGCTAAACCTGCTCCAAATAGCAAGCCCATTCCTCCAAGGCTCACTACGGGATATATAATTGTTTGAAGACTCATATTATCACTCCTTTACACTAATCCAGCAAAGCCCATGAATGCCATTGACATTAAACTTGCAGTGAATAATGCAATTGGAAATCCTTTAAAGACTTCAGGAATATCAGATAATTCTAGACGTTCTCTAATACCAGCAAATAATACAATTGCTAAAGTAAAACCAATTGCTGATGCTACTGAATTAACGATAGTTTCTATTAGATTATATTTTTGTTGAATATTTAAAATTGCTACCCCTAGTACTGCACAGTTAGTAGTAATAAGTGGTAAATATATACCTAATGCTTGATACAAAGTAGGACTGGTTTTTTGTATAACCATTTCTACAAATTGAACTAGTGCAGCTATTACAAGAATAAAAGTAACAGTTTGCATATATGCTAATCCTAGTCGATTTAAAATAAATATTTGTACTAAATAAGTGATTGTCCCTGCTAAGGTCATAACGAAAGTAACCGCCATTCCCATACCAAAAGCAGTTTCTACTTGTTTAGAAACACCTAAAAATGGACATATTCCTAAAATACGAGATAATACATAGTTATTTACTAATATTCCACTTACTATTATAACAAATAATGATCCCAATGTCACGAATTCCACCTCCTAATTACGCATTATGTTTTTTCGCTGCAAGACTTCCAAATAGTGCAAGAAGTAATCCTAAAACCAAGAAAGCACCTGGTGCTTGAGTCATAATTGACATTGGCTCATAGCTACTCCACATTATTTGTTTACCAAAAATTGATCCTGCACCTAATAATTCTCTAATAATTCCAAGAACTGTTAATGCTAATGTAAATCCAAGTCCATTTGATAAACCATCAACCGCTGAGAAAATAACTGAGTTTTTGAATGCGAAAGCCTCTGCTCTAGCTAAAATAATACAGTTAACAACTATTAATGGTAAAAATATACCTAAAGATTCATATAAAGGAGTTACATATGCTTGTAAAAGCATCTCTATTATAGTCACGAATGTAGCGATTACAACGACAAATGCAGGTATCCTAATTTGATCAGGTATAATTTTTCTTAGTATAGAAATTACTACGTTAGAACCAATTAATACGGCGGTAGTCGCAAGACCCATTCCGAAACCATTTGTAGCAGAAGTTGTTGTTGCAAGCGTAGGACACATTCCTATTACCTGTACGAAAGTTGGGTTATTAAAAATCATTCCATCAGTAAATACTCTTTTAATATTCATAAACTCACCTCCAAAACTATCAGCTTATATTATTTTAATACATCGTTGTATGCTTTTATTGCCGCATTTACTCCAGCAGTAGCAGCTCTTGAAGAAATAGTAGCACCTGATAATGCATCAATATCAGTGTTTAATTGAAGCTCACTTGCAGCTGACTTTCCTACAAATTGGCTACCAAAATCTGCTTCAGTAATTCTAGCTCCTAAACCAGGAGTTTCACTTTGTGAGGATACCTTCATTCCAGCAATGGTGTCATCACTATTAATACCAGTTAACATTACAACATCTCCACCATATCCTGAAGTTGTTGTTTTAACTACATAACCGATAATACTTCCACCTTTTAATGCTTCATAGGCTTCTTCAACACCATCTACATCACTAATGGCAGGATTCTCCACTACTTTAAACTCATCGGCATCTGTCAATAATTCCTTCATGTATACTAGATTGGCTTCCATAGCTTTTTCTTGAATAACAACTTTAGTAACATCATTTACAACACTAAGTAATCCAGCTGATACAGCAGTTATAACTAATAATATTAATCCTAATCTAACCATTTGTTTCATAGATTACTTCACCTCCCCAAATACTCTAGGAGCGGTATACTTCTCAATTAAAGGAGCTGCAATATTCATAAGAAGAATAGAGAAGCCTACACCTTCTGGATAACCACCGTAAAGTCTAAATACAGAAGTTAAAATACCACATCCAAGTGCAAAGAAAATTCTTCCCTTAGGTGTTACAGGAGCAGATGCATAGTCGGTAGCCATATATATTGCTCCTAGCATTAAACCTCCAGCTAATAAGTGATACAGCATGAAAGTTGGATTAAATCCACCGTATACTAAAGTAATTGCTGCAACTGTACCAATATAAATTGCAGGAATGTGCCATGAAATAACGCCTCTATATATTAAGTATATTCCACCTAATATTAAAAGAATTGCAGAAGTCTCTCCTAAAGAACCTCCTATGTTACCTAATAACATATCAAATAACTTTGGAGCATTGCCTGGTACTTCAGAAACACCCTTTACAAAGCTTAAAGGTGTAGCTCCTGAGACAGCATCAGCACCTGGCTTTACCCAAGCTGTCATACGACCTGTGTATGAAATCATAAGCATAATTCTGGCAGCTAAAGCAGGGTTCATAAAGTTATGACCTACACCACCAAAAAACTGTTTTACAACTAAGATTGCAATAATAGAACCTAAAACAGGAATCCACCATGGTGCTGAAGCTGGTATATTAAAAGCTAATAATAATCCTGTTACTACTGCACTTAAATCATTGATTGTTATAGGTTTTTTAGTTATTTTTTGAAATATAGCTTCTGAAATAACAGCTGTTAATACCGATAGTAATATAACTTTTGCTGCATTCATTCTAAAATAGTATAATGCCCCTAATGCTGCAGGTAATAATGCGATTATTACATCTAGCATTACTTTCTGTATCGTGTTTTCAACCCTAATATGGGGTGAAGAAGATACAAATAATTTTCCTTCCATCAATCTTCCCTCCCATCAACTAATTACTTTGCTTTCTTTTTTTTGCGACTATTTCTCTTTTTGCTACTCTAATAGATTGTAATAAAGGTCTCTTCGATGGACATATAAATGAGCAAGAACCACATTCGATACAATCTAAAGCTCTATATTTTTCTGCATGCTCCATCATGTTATTTAAAGAGTATGCACTGATTTGTACTGGTTGAAGGTTTGCAGGACAAATTTCAACACACTTACCACAACGTATACACTGTTGAGGATCTGGAATTTTTGCCTCTTCTTCATCGAATACTAATACTCCAGAAGAACCTTTTGCAATTACAACATCGTCTGAATGCTGAGCAAACCCCATCATAGGCCCACCCATAATAATTTTTCCTGGAGTTTTAGCATAACCTCCACATTGCTCAATTACTTCTTTAATAGGTACTCCTATTTTCATTAATAGATTTTTAGGATTTGCAATAGCACTTCCTGTAACTGTAGTAATTCTATCAATTAATGGCATACCAGTCTTTAATGTTTTAGCAACTTGAGCTGCTGTTCCAACGTTATTAACAATTGCACCTGCATCTGCTGGTAATCCTCCAGAAGGTACTTCTCTACCTGTACAAGCATAAATTAATTGTTTTTCTGCACCTTGAGGATATTTTGTGTGTAGTGCTACAACTTTAATATTTGGATATTTTTCTGCTGCTTTTTTCATAGATCCAATAGCATCTGGTTTATTATCCTCAATACCAATAAATCCATTTTCAACTTTTACAGCCTTCATCATAGCTAATAATCCATATATAACGTCATCTGGATTTTCAAGCATTAAACGATGATCTGCTGTTAAGAACGGTTCACACTCAGCTCCATTTAAAATAAAGTTTTCAACTTTCTTATCTGGAGGCACTGATAATTTTACATGGGTTGGGAAAGTAGCTCCACCCATTCCAACTATTCCTGCATCTTTAATTGCAGCAATAATTTCTTCTGGCTTTAATGATTCGATACTTCCTATTGGCTTAATAGAAGGATGTACCTCATTTAAACCATCAGATTCAATTACTACTGCTTGAACTTCTCCACCGATAACATTAGGTATCATAGTAATTGCCTTAACAGTACCAGATACACTTGAGTGTACTGGAGACGAAACAAAACCTTGAGGCTCTCCTATTCTCTCACCTACAGTAACACGGTCTCCCACCTTTACTAACGGTTGACAAGGTGCTCCGATGTGTTGTTGTAGTGGAATGTATACAACACTTGGTTCAACAGCTTTTTCTATTTTAAGATTAGCTGTTGCTTCTTTATAACCGGGAGGATGAATACCACCCCTAAAGGTTAAAAACTTCATTACATATTTCACCCCTTAAATATTATTTGACTATAGCTTAAATAATTTCCATTTTAAGTTACAATTCGACATGTTTTTCCATGTTAATTAATTAACCATAAATAACCACAAAATTAATTAATATAACATATCTTCATTATGTCATCAAAATGGAATATTGTATACCGTAATTCTTATATAAAATCCAGTATAAATATCCCTAGTTGTACTTAATTTCAATTATTTATAGTCTATAATCACTTATTCGTTATTATGGAATAATTATTCTACATTACTATATTAGTATAAAATTTAAGATTTAACAAGCATTTCTACTCCATCTTTTACATATTCTTTTACTTAAACTTCTTTTTTATTGTATAAATCGACATTTTTAAACCTTTTCAAACTTAAGAAAAGGTTTAGAAATATAACATACTTATTTTAATCATTTCTTAATTACTTCTATTGTTCTAAATAAACTATCTAAAAAATGATTTTGCAACTGATATGTGTCCCTTCCCTCTTCTATTACTTTTAAGGACTCCAAAATATTTTTCTCTTGATATTCAATCATTTTCTTTATATCTTCTACATTAGCAAATTCCTTAGGTAGTTTAACATTGTTAATTTTTTCAGACATTTGTGCTAAAAGTTTTTGATGATTAATTAATATTTTCTTATACTCTTCCAATGTACCTTCTGCATTAATAAATTTATATAGAGTCTCTGAAGATTGATTTAATATTTCTATTAACGAATTCATATTATCTATAACTTCCTTTGTCCCATTATTTTCTGTACTTGAGTAATGGATTTGCTTTTGTGGAATATATATTTGTCCTATATAAGCATCAGCGTATACTTCTCTCACATTGTCTAATTTTTTTTCTATATCTTCTCTTTTAGTAGAACCAAATGTATATACTTTATATATGTTATCTAATTTGTATATGATATGCGGAAAACTATAACTATTTAATTGTTCAATTAACGATTCTATGTTCTTATTATCAGATATGCTGGCTATTTGTATCATATATGCAGATAAAGAATTCTGATTTGTTATCTCTGTATTTATTTCTTCTTTACCCGAAACTTCGGTTACATCCTTTACGTTATTTACTTCTTTTTCTATACTACCATCTTCTACGTCGCCACTCCCTTCCAAAGTAATACCACTCGGCGGTTTTAGTATATTGTCAGTATTAATTGTAGGAATAACCAGCCATTCAGTAATCCTCGATCCAATTGCTACAGCTGTTATAGGTAAAATAACTAAAAAGAATATAGCTACCCCTATATTAATTCTCCTTTGCCTTCTTCGTATACCAATCCTAGATTTTCTCACAATAATCCCTCCCATATTATTAATATTTAATGAATAGATTGTCCTTCTTTTACCTATTTTAGATCTAAGTACTCTACATAAATGGTACTTTGGTCTATTGAATACTTGTCTTAATATATATATAATAAAATTATTAAATTATTCCTTGGAGGAAGATAGATTATGTTAAAAGGTATGGTTAATCAAATTTTTTACGAGAAAGTAATGAGTATTCAAAATAAGATTCCAGTGAAACTAAATGTACCTGAAATAAACACACCTTCATTTAATGAAGTGTTAAATACAGAAATGAATATGACAGAAAAGATAGGTAACCTGAATGACTACAGTAATTTAAATGACTCAAATAGTTTTGATCATATAATCAGTGAAGCATCTACTAAATTTAACATTCCTCAAGCCCTTATTAAATCTGTTATTTCAGTAGAATCTAGCTTTAATCCTAATAGTATATCATCGGCTGGTGCTAAAGGTTTAATGCAGCTTATGCCATTAACAGCAGAACATCTCGGTGTTAAAAATGTATGGGATCCTAAACAAAATATAGAAGGCGGAACAAAATATCTAAGAGAACTAGTAGACCGATATGACGGAAATATAAAGCTAGCTTTAGCAGCATATAATGCTGGTCCTGGAAATGTAGAAAAGTATAATGGAATACCTCCATTTAAGGAAACAGAAAATTATGTAAATAAAGTATTAAATAATATTTCTAAGTTTACTGTTATATAGTTATATTATTTAGAATAAAATTTTTTTATCATCCAGTTAAACAAAAATGAACTCCTATATAAATTTTATACAGGAGTTCATTTTTATTTATAGTCTAACGGCTTTCATAAATCGACTGCTATAATAACGATCGGATAATGAGTCTTTAACAATTTGACGTTTTGATGTAGATGCATGAATAATTTGCCCATTACCTATATATATCCCTACATGAGTTATGTTGTCACCTATTTTTCCAGAAGTATCTAAGAATACAAGATCACCCTTCTGTAAATCTGCTCTGCTAACTGTTGTTCCTATTGTTGCTTGACCGCTAGCGGTTCTTGGAAGTTGAGTAATTCCCTTTGCATTTAGATATTCACTATAATATGTTTTTAGTATGTATGATGAGAAACCAGAACAATCAAAACTATCTGGTCCACCTGCACCATAAACATATTTTTTACCTAAATATTTTTCTGTAATAGACTCTATATTATCAAATACTTCTCTAGATGACCCAGATCTATTTACATTTGTTTTTTCAGTAAGTAAAACTGTAACATATTTACTTTCTATCCAGCCTTCTTTAGCACTCGATGTAATTACATTGTACCAATTATCACTATAGCCTTTAATATAAACTACTTCTTCCTTTTTTAGCGATATAACATCAGCTGAAATATTATTGGCCTGCTCTTTTAATACAACAGCATTAGTATTTATTTTTCCACTGGGAAGGTTATAGGTTAATTTAATATAGTCTGAATGTACCCATCCCTTCATATTATTATCTAGAACAACTTCATACCATCCATTCGATGTATTAATAATAGTAACAATATTTCCGTTATAAATCTTATTAATTATACTATTATTAGTAGATGGTCCTATTCTTACATTAAGCACACTAGCTGTTACTTCTCCTTTTTTTAGGCTACTCGCAGTATAAGACTTATCATTAATGGTAGCTTCTTCAGAAGAAATCCACCCCTCACTTTTTCCATCAGATAACTCTACACGATACCAGTTGTCCAATACTTCCTTTACAGTAATTTGTGTTCCTATATTTAACTTGTCCAGCTCTTTGCTGTCAAAAACCTTCTCTTGTCTAACAATTGCTTCAGGTGCAATTATTGTAGCTTTATAGTCCAAACCAGATACAACTGTAGTTGATAATAATGCGGATGCTAATGCCATACACATAATATATTTATTTTTGTTTTTCAAAATGTCAACCATCTCCCCCATAAGTAAGTCATCTTCTTTAGTTCTTCTTTAGTAATATAAACTATTCGATATATATTAAAATTGTCCTGCTTTTTTATTATTTTTCTTACAAATTTATTACAAAAATATTTTTCATTATTTATAGAACAAAACACCTTTTTATGTAAAATATTTTATTTACAAAAAAGGTGCGTAAATTATTTAATAATTATTCATTTGTTTCACAATTGTAGTGCGCTTCTTGAACATCATCATTGTCTTCAAGCATATCTATTAACTTATTCATTTTAATGTTGAAATTATATTAATTTTTAGAGGAAGTCCAATGTCTTTCCTTAATTCTGCTTATAAAGATATTGTAAAGTAAGTAATGTTCTTTAAAAATTAAATAATACTTTATTACAAAATAGCAATTTATTATAACAATATAGAAAATATGGTATAATTTTCTTGTTGAATAAATTAGGTTAAGATACAAAATATGCAACAAGTGATATATTTATTAAATTAAATAAGCAGATTAAGATGTAATAAGGGTGCCATTGGTCAACACATAATTTAGATAAACATAATAAAATTATGTAAAGATAAGAACAAAATGTATTTAGTATAGAATGTGTAGCATAGTTGATGTAAAATCCGCAATAAAGGAGAGAATTTATGATGGATTATAGTATCAACATCAATTCAATATACCTTATAGTATTTATAATTCTTTTGTTATTTTTCGTATGGAGAAAAGCAAAAATATTTTAAACTATATATCTATGCTAATAGCAATACAAACCATTATAACAATTTCTATTAAAGGATATGATTGGATAACTATAATTTTTGCTTTACTATTTGTAGTTCAAGGTCTCCTAGTAACTATTCTTTACAGGAGAGAGCCAGATGAGTGTGACATACATAGTTAAATTAGAGGAGAGTGATTATTATGAAAACGGGTATTTTTGAATTTAACTTCACTTTAATTTTTCAACTTTTAAATACTGTACTATGGATTGGAATTATTTACTTCATTTTTAATTTGTTTATTAAATTACCTAAGGGACTTAAAAGAAATGAAGAAAAAATTGAAAGAATAGAGAGTATACTAGCAGAAATAAATAGAAAGCTAGATTAAATTATTGGCGCATTATCTATTCTATATGTAACAAGTAGAAGAAATTATCATTTTAGTAGATTTATGCAGAAGTATCCTATTTCTTATTCGATTCTTGTATTTATAGGAATATATTTTATTTATGGTGTTATAAGAAAGCCTAATTTTTTCTGGGAAAGCAAAGGTACTATTCGTATTAGAAATGTATTTGGGGATAATCGTGCTAGATCTTTTTATATACTAATAGGTTCTTTTTTGATTATGCTTGGCATTATATTAATGGACTTATAAAAGATATAACTACATATTATATTTTTCTACGTAACAGATGGAAAATATGAAATTGCAGTCATTTATATTATCAAAGGAGGTAATAAAATGGAGTGCCCATACTGCAGAGATGAGATGGATAAAGGAGTTATACAGAGTGCAAGAGAAATATTTTGGTCTATTAATGAAAAGAAAGTATTCTTTATAGCTGATGTATCAAACGGTGATGTTTCGATAGCTCCATTTGGTTGGAATGGTTCAAAAGCAGAAGCCTATCTTTGTAACAACTGTAAAAAGGTGATAATTGATTTTTAAATATAACATAAAATATTATTAGTTTTATCTAGACTGCAATAGAATTAAGACGCATCTTTTATATTAGACGCAATAACTATAAAATCGAATAATTATTTTAAATACCGTATTATTCAGAAATGAATTTTACGGTATTTTTTATGTCACAATACAAGTAATAACCATATCTATTATTACATCTTAGAAAGATTATGTAAACTAAATTCGGTAGAATCGCATATTGGACATCGCTCTTATTCTAACAAAGTACTCTACCCTCTAAATTACACTATATTATTTTATTACTGCAAATTATATAAAATTTGCGTCTTAAATGCAAATGCAGATTGCATCCAATCTCTTTACTTACAGCATCAAACCTTACTATATTTCAGAAATTTTCTTAGATATAAAACTAAATAAATACCCTATAGCTATACACACCAATGCAAATATTATAATTTAAAACGCATTGAACCCTTGTAAAAGAATAAATCCTAAAAAACCACCTATCACTATTGCAAGTATTCCTAATATGGTTTAGAAAATTATTTTATTTTTTTCTTTATTAGTCATATATTTTCATTCCGTCTAATATATGATCTTTGCTTCACATCTTAAATATTTTGACTTAATCATACCCTCCATTTGCTTTAGGTAATTTCTTAAATTCTTCCTTACTAACTATTATTTCTTGAATTTTTTTAAACAATTCCCTTAATTGAATAGAGTCTTTTGATTGAGATATATTTCCATCTTCCCAAAATATACTTTTCTCCCTACCATCTACAATTATTTTGATATGGTATGTGTAAAATGGTGTTTGCATTGCATTATTCTTTGGCTTAAAATTTTCAGGATAATCTAAAATATTAATCTTCTTCATTTCTTCATCAGATAATTTTAAGTTCGTAATAATTGATGACTCTGTAACCATGTCTTTAGTATACTATCCTTTAATAGTATCTAATTGATTTTTAGCCCCTACCCCGTAATGAAAGACAAAATTAAAATCCTTTGGTTTTGATGAAGATAATTGATTTTTTGTACCTGTTAAATTACAACCTACAAGTAATGTAGCAATTAGAAACATACATAAATACACAACTTTGTTAAATAACTTCACAATAAACGCCCCTTCGTATCTTTATAATTTAATGCGAAATAATTTTATTAAAGTCACAATATTCTACTTATTACTATTAATTATATTCCAGTAATACTTAGTCTTATTGTTTTTAGTATCTTGCACAAGCGACTCCTATTTGCTAAGTGGCGAAAGCAAATAGATGTTTAACATCTACCTATTATCGTGTTTTTCCTCCATTGAACAACTCATCAACAGTTGTACCTAAACTTCTCGCTAAATCAAATGCAAGCGATAACGAAGGGTCGTATTTATTATTTTCTATCGCATTAATTGTCTGTCTCGAAACATTGCATAGTTTAGCAATTTCATCTTGAGTCAACTTCTTTATTTTTCTTAGTTCTTGAATTCTATTTTGCACTCCAATCACCATATTTCTTTTTGTTAAGTATTAAAGAAATGAGGAATACGACAGATATTACCGCTAAAATAATAAACGGATTAATACCCTCTACTTTACCCCCACTTACAAATGTCACATATAAAGATTCGCCAATCTTTATTATTAAGAAACCCACCATAATTAGGAACGTTTGAGACATTGACTTTGATTTGATAAAACTGTTCCTTTCATCTCCTTGTTTAGATAAAGATAGTATCAGTAATCCAATTGTTATTAACAGACATAGAATAATGCCTGAAAATATTATGAGAAACCAATCCATAAAAACACCTCCTTATAATGTAAAACATCTTTTACAATTACAGTATACAATCGCATTCATTTTTTGTCAAACATCTTTTACATTTTATTTTTTAAAGAGAATTTTTATCTTTACTAAAAACAACAATATTTAGGAAAACAGCCTTTATTTCTAGTGTAAATATTTACTTTCTAAACAAGTTTCGATATTTTTTCAATTCTACCTATATAATGTAGCTAGTACTAATGTACCAATTGCAAAGGAAGAATTAAAATAGCATTAAAAGGTTTAATGAATAAAGATGTAATGAATGGATTATTGGGTAATTTAAATGAGGTGTCAATCGATCAGTTAGCCAAAGAGTTTGGAGAATATTTAATGGAAAATGAATCAATAACAATTGGCTATAAGCTCGTTAGGGATGTTTTTATTTTTACAGATAAGCATCTTCTATTTTTTGATAAACAAGGAGCTACCGGTACTAAAATGAGAGTTAAATCTATAAATCTTGAAAGTGTTATATCTGTAACAGCAGAAACAGCTGGATTTGGAATGGATGATAGTGAGATATCTATTACTTACATAACTACTCTAAATTTAAGAGCAAACAATATTTCTACAGAAAGCATAAAATTAGAATTTCCTAAAAAATATTCTATCCAACCATTATACAAAACACTTCAACAACTAGCATATGATAACTTTGTTAGTATAAATAAGTTATAAGTTTAGTCTGTGTAAAATACCTGAAATCCTTAGGGACTTTTTGTTTTTGGCTCTGTTAAACTTAATTGTTGATTTTATACAACTAAATAAGGTAGTCTAATTAGACTACCTTATTTAGTTATCTTTAGTTATCGCAATTTGTAAAGAATGCGTCTTGAATACAAATGTAGATTACTTCCATTTTGTTTATAATCCACCAAAAATATAGGGCAAATAATTTTTAATTAATGGAGCAGCAATTAATGCTCCTATCAAAGAGAGAATCAATTGGTTTTTATCTCTATATAATAAAACTATTACTAATAATAAGCAAATCAATCCATCATAATAAGAAATATCTATATAATACATACCAAAGGAAAATGCTTGTGTGAAGAAAAAACCAATTATTACTGATGATAATACGATTGCTAACCATCCATGACCTTTTGAATACCAAGCAAAAAAAGCAAGGACAGGTGTAAATAAAGTTATAACACCCCATGCTATCATATATGTCTTTGGAAAAAAGCCCGACATAGATATGGTAATCGTGTAATATCCTATAAGCATCCCAATGAAAAATCCGAACACATTTACACTTGCTCTTAATGGTCGTTTGCTTAAGACTGCAATAATTACTGCAAATAGTACCCAAACAGATAGTCTCGAAAAAACATTGCTCAAGTCTAAATCCCCAAGCAATCTATGCCATCCAATAGCATCATTTAAAGACATATTATCAAGGAGTTTTGAAAATACTCCAAGTACACTTCCTGTTAATATAATTAAAATAGTATTTGTTATATCAGATTTTAAATTTTTCTCTAATGAACCTTGTCGACATTTAACTAAAATTTCTTTCAAAATATTACCTCCTGTTATGCAGATAATCCTTATTTCACCTTATCCTACTAATCAGATTTATTCAATAAGAAAATTATATCAAATTCATAATTCTTTAATACCATATTATTCAATTTTCAAAAAACATCATCCTGACTTTAAACTTTAATAGTTATATCGTATTGTCTTCATTAGTTGCAGATACTACTTGTTATGTAACATAAAAATACCGTAAAATCCATTTCTGAATAATACGGTATCTTAATAAACTATTCGGTTTTATAGTTATTACGTCTAATAAGAAAATTGCGTAATAAGTTTACTGTAGATCATGCTTATACTGTGATATTACCCTTACCTAAGCTTTATCGGTTCCAAGAGGTCTAATTGTTGAGCGCTCTCATCACTAGATATGAATGTTTCAAAGTCAGAGCATTCTTCAAGCCACTGAAAGCTGAAGTCTACATCATACTTATCATTGTTTTTTACCCAGCTGTATAATTGTTGCCAGCGCTCGCCTATCTCTCCCATCTTTGTTGTTATTGATGCGTACAATCCACCCTCAAATTGCTTTTTTTCTAAAGGCTTAGGAACATTAAAATCCTCAGGTATTGATACCCAAATTTCATATCCATAAACAGGATTGTTTTCAGACGGGCTTGGATTATTAAACCCAAAATGTCGGAATCCACTTTTCTTATGCAATGAATTTTCTAAAATAAACTTGTTCATCACATTGGAGCAGTCCTTTTCCGGCGTTTCACTCTCGGCACGGTACGATGCGATTGTCATTCCAGGAAGCCTTACGATTCTTACATCACTTAACTGATTTACTGACATATTATTTTTCCTTTCAGAGAGCACAATTTGAAGTGCTTTTTCAATCTCAGAATCGATGGTTTTAGACTGTTTTTCAAGGTACAAAAAAACCTGATTCAAATTCTTACCTGCCTTTATCTGCCTAATAAGTTTCTCAAGTACTGTACTCAGCGAAGTTATAACGATGGCTTCTTGCTTTAATTTTTCAAGATGACTAGTCAATGCATCTATAGCTATATCATAGCCATCTGAAATAAAGACCCGTTCAATATCTGCTATTGGCATTCTGAGTTTTCTTAACAAGATAATTTGTTTAATACGGACTGCATTCTCATCGTCATAGAATCTATAACCATTTTCAGTTCTTATACTGCTTATTATTCCTTCTTCTTCCCAGTAACGCAGGGTTCGATTTGAAATATCAAATTTTTTTGCAATTTCACCTATCCTAAGCATTTTGCACCTCTCCTCTCTGAAATCAATATTAGAGTATTCCGCGACGTTAAGGTCAAGAGGTTTTTAAATATTTTTTTACAATATATAATTAATCTTTCTTCGCAATTTAATACTGTTGTGTCTAAAAAAGATACTACACAATAACTAATTCTTTATATCTTAACTTAGTAGAGTTATACAATATAAATTTATCTATAAAAATGGTTTTAATATTATTAAAAACAATATACATACACTACCATTTAAGATATTTAGTATATATGTTTTTGACTCTTTTTCAAACTTCCATTCCATAAAAGCGCTAAAACCAAGTAGTACAGTTAACCCTACAAGAGAATAATACGCATCAACAAAAAACATTAATAATATTCCTATAATAAGTAATACTTCTAACCATTTATGGATTTCATTAACATGTTTGTATCGCCATTCTTTCTTTTTAATATTGAACTTGTTAATAATGATCTTTTCTATCACTGTCCAAAATATTAAAAAAGCAAATAAATAAATATATCTCATCTAATCCCCCTACAATAATTCATATTTTTCATCTAACGCAACTTAACTAACAAGAAGATTATACCATATTTTCTATATTGTTATATCAAATTTCTATTTTACTTCAGGCATTTACCTTGGATTACGACATAAAAATACTGTAATATTCAATTTTGGAATTTTGAATAATATGGTATTTTAAATAATTATTCGGTTTTGTAGTTATTACGTCTAATAAGAATATTATGTATCAATCCATTATAATCTCTGAATCAAAAAATCTTTCCTGGAACTCTACCAACGCTTCAATTTGTTCCTTGCTGTACTTAGATGTATATTTTGATACTACCAGTTTATCTTCAACATCATTATACCTACGTATTAACGCTATCACAATACCCTCATACTCCCTCAATGGTTGAAACTCTCCTATAATATAAACATCTACCTCTTTTCCATCCCCAGCTATAGTGTTGGGAATATATCCGTAATTTAAAGGATAAAAAATTTCGTGTTCTGGATGCATTGTGCCTAATGGTCTATCAACAATAACCTTAACTTTTCTATTCAGATAATGATGCACTATACTTACCTCCTTTACTTCACTTCACAATATATAACTGTTGCACCTTATAAAGAAGGCAAAGCACAATCTTATAATCTACAAGAAATAATATTTAAATTCCGTAATGAATCATCCATTTATTTTCTTTAATTGCAGTAGATATTTTCTCAATTAACATTTCTAGCTCTTTTGATTTATGCTTTACATTCTCCTCAACAATTATATCTAAAAAATATTTAAGGAATTTTGGTGGTATTAAAGTTATTCCGTAATAAGCAAGGTCTTTAAAGGGTCTATTTGTATTATGTGCAAATGTTTCAAGTTTTTTTATTTTATTTTTAAATCGTGCGTGGTATATTTCGCCTAGAAAATCATCGTCCACAGAAACACAATTGTATTTTTCAGGTTCATACTTATCCTCGTCATATTCTTCCAAACAATCTATTATTCCAAATTCATGTCTGCAGGGCATTAATATTCCTCTAATATTATAAATTTTATTCATAACATTCTACTGTTACGTGTAAAAAAGATTAGGCCAAACAAATATAAAATTTCGATTTACATATCACTAAAAATTTATATTCATTTATTTCTTTATTTTTTTAACTAATTATTCTATATCTTCTTCATAGAAATAACACCAAGTACCTTCTTGAAACTTATTTATTTCTTCACCTTGAATGAAAAAAATTTAACCTTTCACCATTTATATATGAAACTGTAAACATAAAATATCTTTCATCCATAACATTTTGTTCAAATGAAATAACATAAAATTTTTCATCTCTATTTTTTCCATCATAAATAACAGCATTATATGACCCATTCGTAGTTCTAACAGTTATTTGGCTAATATTTTCATCTGAAAAAACACCAAATAATGTTGGATTTACATTCTGGCTTTCATTCAATAGCTGTGCAGAGAAAATAAAATCTCTATGCTGATGAAGGTCTCGGTTAACATGTCCTCCGCCACCCATCCATTTGTAGCTTATAAATGACTTTTTTACCTTATTAACGAGATACATATTGTTTATCCCATTATTTACTTTACCTACTGAATATACCATAATTCCATTTTTTGTTTCTTTAATTGAAATAAGTTCATGATCTTCAACCGTACCATACATTTTTCGTATAGGGTTCAAATATTCACTATTTTTATTAATATTAAAAAATATAAAAGTTAATATAATAACTAGCATACCTATTAATCCTAAAATATAAGCTTTTCTGAATTTTTTATTTCTCATTCTCCCTCTCCTTGTGAATATTTTTTATTACGCTATTTTCATCTATTACGTATTACAAAGATGATGCGACTTAAGATGCAATTAAAGTCCTTCACAATACTAATCATTCTATATATAGGTCGTCCTCTTAATCTTAATCTAAAGTTATCCAATATCTTTGTGTAATTCCATTTCCCTCTGGTATTTCATTTTCTAATTTGGCACCATTATTTATTATAGTCTTTGCCGATGTAACATTATCTTTATCACAGGTAATTAAAACCTTTTTAATATTTAATTTTACGCATTCTGTTAAGCCCAATGCTAACATTTCAGTTGCATATCCTTGCTTCCTTTCTGATTTTCTAATACTATAACCTATATGTCCACCAAAATTTAATAAATAATCATTTAGACGATGTCTAATATCAATCATACCAATCAAACGACCATCATTAGTAGAAATAGCCATATATGTAGTTGATGGAACTAACCCGTCCCTTACAGTCTCTTCTTTTAAATTATCACAAATTACACTATACCAATCTTTAAAAGTTTTAGCAGTTCTCAAACCTGCAGTGCCATCCATACTATCCTCATTTTCAATAAACTCTCTTTTATACTCCATAAGTTCCTCTTTATACTCTGGTGTCGGTAAAACTAATTTTAATCTGTTCATTTTATTCCTACAATTATATAAATAATTTTTAATTCGTAATCCATATCTGTTGTGTCTAAAAGGAAGAATGTATTTTAACTATATAATTAATTTACAGATAATAATTCTTACTATTTACTTCTAACTTAAATACGTTCCCAACATTGATAAAAATGGAGATTACTACTTCTTTCACTCACTAGTCTAAAACCAGCCTTAAAAATGAGTTTCTTAAAATAGTCCGCATTTTGAAATGCATCTTCTTTGACTATACCATAAGTGGTACTCAATTTAATTCCGTTTGCATCTATTTCTAAGTCTGTTATAAATGGATTAGCTGTCTTAATTTCAGGTTCCCAAAGATATAAATAACCATTATTCTTAAGTACACGTTTGACTTCAGACAAAACCACTGGATAATCAGACTTTGACATAAACATAAAACTATAAAAAGCGGTCACATTATCAAAGCAATTATCTGTAAATAACATATGACGAGCATCCATAACAATTTTTATTGGACCATTAGGAGCTTCTTCAAGCTCTTCAAGTCGATTATCTATGGAAATAACTTGTCTGGATAAACTCTGGAGATAACTCCTTCTCCTCCACCACCAATATCGAGAATGTTACCTTCTATATCTTTTATTAGTTTAATATTCATCTATAAATCCTCCTTAGGGCTATATGTATAATATATACTCCAAATTAACCTACTGTTGCGTCTAAAAAAGATGATACGACTTAACATTTATTTTATTACTTAATAATTTATAAAAAATGCGGATTACTATTTCATAGTCTAAGCATATTAGTTTGTATGATACTAAATCAGATAACATCATATTTATTTTATATGTTTTATGTTTCATTTAATGTCTTTTCCATAAAGTACTTTTCATTTATTAAAGGATAATCCTTTTGAATATATACTATTTTATACCCGTATTTTAAATAAAATGGCTTCGCTTGAAAATTCATAGTAGTTAAAAATGCCTTTATACACTTATTTTTCATTCCTATTTTTTCTGCTTCAAATAATAGTTTCTTACCTAATCCTTTTCCACGTTGGTCATCTTTGACCCATAAAAAATCAATTTCTAACCATTGTCCAACAATAGTACACACAATTCCGCCTATTAGTTCATTATATTCATCTATTTCTGAAATAATAAAGTTAGGTTCATCTTTTATTTCAAAAAAATGAGAATTATAATCTTGTAACTTTCTACAAATTTTCAATATATCATCTTCTGATGGAGATAAATTCAAGATATGTTCCATCAACTTTCCCCCTCTTTCTTAATGAATAATATATAGCTGTTACGTCTAAAAAAGATAATGCGTCCTTGTTAATTTGATTCTATCTCTCTAATTAAATCTTTAAAATACAATCCGATTTGAAGAATCTGTTCATCGCTTAATTCAATCACTTCATTGTTATATTCAGCAAACTCTAACCTCCCTAATTCAGTATAATCTGGAGCAGGCTCAAATTTCTTTTCAATAATTTCATTTGTAACAAGGTTTATTTGGAAATACACATAAGGACCGTCAAGAGCTCCTGTGACAGACCCAGTAGATTTAATCATAGATAAAGTTAAAATTTTCCTATCCGCGCTTATTGAAACTACACCCTCATTTGATATACCAAATTCCTCAAAAACTTTTAATCCAGCTATATACATTGACCTATCCTGATAATTATATAATAAAATATCTGCAACTTCCCCATCAATAATCTCATAAAAACTTTTATTTAAAGTATTCTCTTGAAAAGTGGTTCCTAAGTCTTCAATCATTTCAAAGGCTTCTTCTGACTCATTAATGGACTCATTTTTTTCTTCACATCGTACTAATACAAACCAACTTATTATAATTATAATACTTGTAAAAAAACAAACTTTTCTTTTCATATTTTAATTTCACTTTCCTTACTTCGCATAATATATCTGTTGCGCCTAAAAAAGATATTACGACTTATTCTTCTCGTACAACCCACCTATAATGCTTGATAGTAGTATTACAATTATAAAAGTAATGAATCTAAATATTCCTGTATTTTTCTCAAGTAAGTTTAATATGATTGTTACTACATGATAAGCTATAAATCCCATTATAAATGGTATAAGTGATTTAATCCTCTTAATATTAAATATAATACACCTCTAGGTTTACTGATTATTCATTATGAGCAGGTTATAAGATAATTAAGACCTAAATTAAAGGTTATACTCACTTCTTATATTAGAATCCAGCCTCATAATAGTACCAATAATCTGTTATTTTCTCAATATAATAATAATTATCACCATTAGGCTCTCTCCATTTCCAACCATGTCCATCTGGTTCCAATTTTACGCGTGTAGCTTGAAATCCTAACGGTTCATTATTAGTAACATAGTAAAAACCATAATAGATTGAACTTGGTACAAGTCCGAATCTATAACAATAAAAATCAATAAATACCTCGTTATTACTTAAATAATAAGGTGTTATTTCCTCTATTCCATCAATTTTATAAGCTTTATCATAGTCATTATTTTTAATACTCTCGCTTAAAATATCTAAATTATTATTAACTATTGCTTTAATTTTGCTCTTCTTTGAATTTGTAGAGCTATGAAATTGTATTATGGCAATTATACAAATAAAAACTATTAAAGCTATCTTATACTTTTTTCTCTTCTTAGTCATCATATCTAAGCCCCCATGTAATAAATCTTGACTCTTCCATGCTAACTTAATTCACATTTTTCATCTAATGCAACTTAACTAACAAGAAAATTATACCATATTTTCTATATTATTATAGCAGATTTCAATTTTACTTTAGACGTTTATATTGTAATCCATAACTAATTAAAATTGAAAAATAATAATTGAAAGCCTTAGGGACTTTTTGTTTTTGGCTCTGTTAAACTTAATTGTTGATTTTATACAACTAAATAAGGTAGTCTAATTAGACTACCTTATTTATCAAAATATCTGACACTCAAATATAAATCCTTTTAAATAATCTTCTAATAACATAAAAAACACCCTCCTACATAAATATTTAATAATAAACATTCACATAAGAAGGTGTTCAACTTGTACATCCACAACTCAACCGAGTAATCAACAGTATATATCATTACTCAATCAAAATTTGCATGTACATCATCATTCAATAGTCTACCTAAACGCCAATTAATATTGAGATTTCAATAGTTTTATGCTTGCTCCCAATTGTAGTGCACTTCTTGAACATCATCATTATCTTCAAGCATATCTATTAACTTATTCATTTTCTTTATGTCTTCTTCACTTTGTAATTCTGCTAAGGTCTGTGGCAGATAGGCAATTTTAGCTTCTATAAATGTGTAATTTTCTTTCTCAAGACCTTCCTTTACACTGTTAAAGTCTTCAATCCTTGTAATAATTTCATAGGCATCTTCTTCTGATGCAAAGTCTTCTGCACCAGCTTCTAGTGCTGTCATCATCAGTGTTTCTTCATCTATATTATCATCTTTTTCAATAATTATTTGACCTTTTCTATCAAACATAAATGAAACACAACCCGGTGATCCTAAATTTCCACCATTTTTGTCAAAAGCATGTCTTACTTCTCCTGCAGTTCTATTTCTATTATCAGTAAGTACTTCAACTATAACAGCTACACCACCTGGTCCATATCCTTCGTAAATAAACTCTTCATATTGATCTGAACCTAGCTCTCCAGTACCCTTTTTTATAGCTCTATCAATATTATCATTAGGCATATTTTGAAGCTTTGCCTTATCAATAGCATTTTTCAAAGCTGCATTATACTCTATATCTCCTCCACCTTCACGAGCAGCTACAGTAATTAATCGTGCTAGTTTAGTATATATCTTTGCCTTTTTAGCATCTTGCTTTGATTTTCTATCGATAATGTTACCGATTCTTCCCATAATTCCATCTCCTTAATTAAGCTCTGTTGAAGCAATACTGCTTCATTTAATATATGATTTCTAAAAAAATTTTAGCATAACTTTAGGGAGGATGCAATTTATTTATCTAATTTAGGGGATGGTGGGGTTGTTCTTTTATGGTCAGAATTTTTATGTAATCTTTCAATAATTGCTAAGTCTTTTTCTGGTATAGATTTACCATCTAAAAAAGAATCGATATATTCATAGGTTGTACCCATTTCCTGCTCATCAGTTTGTCCTTCCCATAATCCAGCTGATGGTTGCTTTTCAATAACTTCTTTAGGCACACCTAGTACCTTAGCCCATTCATAGACTTCATACTTTTTCAATGAAGCTATAGGCAGAAGATCTACACCACCATCCCCATACTTAGTAAAATATCCTGTATATAACTCTGCTGCATTGTCTGTACCTACTACTAAGTAATTCAAATTATTAGCAATTGCATAAAGGGTACTCATCCTTAGCCTTGCCCTTAAATTAGCATCCGTTGCCCTTTTGGTACTGTTGTTAAATTTACCTTTATCATTTAATTGTTCTGTTACCTTAGCCATAATTCCATTATGTTCTTCTTCTAAATCAACTTCAAAATAATCAATATTACAAGCCTTCACACTTAAAATTCCATCTTCTATATCTTTTTTATCACTCTTAATAGGCAGTATTATTCCTAAAGAATTGTTAGGGAAAGCTTTTTTGATTAAGCAAGCAACAACAGCTGAATCTATTCCTCCAGAAATTCCAACAGCAAGTCCTTTGGCCCCAGCATTGTTTACCTGTTCTCTTAACCATAATATAACTTCATCGATTTTTTTATGTATTTGTTGATCCATAAAGAGTCTCCTTTCATTACCAGCTTGTTTGTATTATTATATCATAAGTTATATGCTTTTTATCCACTGTATACATAAAAAAACACCTATAGCTATATAGATGATTCAACCTCTATTTATACTTTTATATTTTATATCAAAGTCTGTTACTATACAGAATATCTTGGTTCTATTTGGTTAAACTAAGACTCAGTTACTAATTTTTGTTACCCTTACAATTTTACTTATACATAGGAGAAATAATATGGAGAAATTTATATATTGGCTTAAAATTGCTTTAATTGGTTTTTTTTCGGGTATTATAAATGGCTTATTTGGGGCTGGGGGCGGCACAGTTGCGGTTTTAGCCCTTACACTTATCTTTGGGATAAGTCAACACAAAGCTCAAGCTACTGCAATATCTATAATTCTTCCTCTTTCATTAATTAGTGGTTTTATTTATTATAAAAATGGCTTTACAACAATAGATATAACTTTTAAAGTAGCCTTGGGAGGAATTATTGGGAGTTATATAGGCTCCAATGCATTAAACAAAATTCCTGCAAACTATCTTAGAAAAATTTTTGGCTTTTTTATAATAGTTGCTGCTATAAGGATGGTGTTTTTATGATATTTTTTTTGTTAGGATTAATAACTGGCGCAATTGGTGGTATGGGGATTGGCGGAGGAACCATTTTAATTCCTAGTATAATACTTTTAACAAACTTAAAACAACAAACGGTTCAAAGCATAAATTTAATTTCGTTTATACCTGTAGCAATTGTTGCATTAGTTGTTCACTATCGTAATAAAAATATATTGTTAAAACTTAGTTATCCTCTTATTTTTTTTGGAATATTTGGTACTTTCATAGGATCAAAACTAGCACTAACTCTTTCATCCACGTTATTAAGAAAATGGTTCGGAGTTTTTTTATTAATTATGGGAATTTATGAAGTTTTTTATAAAGGTAAAAAAAAGGAATAAAGCCACTGTTTTTAGTGGCCATTTCCTAAAGCAACCAATACACAATCATAATATACAATTTGTAGGCCATCTTCCTCTGCCATGTCTATAATATCTTCGTCAAAGGTACCAGGTTGAAACCATACATACTCAATTCCAAGCTCTTTTATTTCTGTAAGTGTAGACTTAGTTACTTTAGGGTTTACAACCATATCTATACATTCAGGTTTTTCTGGCAAGTCTTTCAAACTACTATATAGTCTATCTCCATCTAAGCTTTCATATTTTGGATTCACACCATATACTGTATATCCATGATCTTTTAATTTTTTATAGATTTTATAGCCAAACTTTTCTGAATCTGGAGTAGCTCCTACAACTGCCCATACCTTTTTACTTAGCATTTCTTTTTTTACTTGTTCTATTTTATCCATATATAATCCTCCCTCATATATCTATTCAAAGTATATACCCATATATTTTATACATATATATTAAAAATATTTATTTAACTAATCAAAATTATCAACTTAGTCTATGGCATAGCAACTTTACCATCAATCTCGGTTAGATACTCTTCTCCAGCGAAGTCTAAGGTAGCTCTACCATTGGTCCATTCAATAATTTGTTTTTCAAAGTAATCCAAAGAATCGACCTTTATATATAAATAAAAATGAACCGCATCATCATATTGTGTTTCCTTAATCAAATATCCGTTCTGCAAAATTTCATTTTGAATTTTTCCCAACATAGTATAATCTATCTTTACATGAACAAGTTCATATAATCTTTTAGTTACTATTTTGGCAGCTTCTAGTCCAATTTTAGCTCCTTTAGTATAGGCTCTTACTAAGCCGCCAGTACCAAGCTTAATTCCGCCAAAATATCTTGTTACAACTACTGCAACATTTCTTAAATCCTCTTTCTTAATTACTTCTAATATTGGAATTCCTGCGGTACCTGATGGTTCTCTGTCGTCACTATATCGCTGTATTTCATTATTTTCACCAACTACATAAGCTGGAACATTGTGTGTTGCATTCCAATGTTTAGTCCTTATGTTTTCTATAAAAGCAATGGCTTCTTCTTCACTTTTAATAGGAGTTGCATATCCTATAAATTTAGATTTTTCAATAGTTATTTCACCTTCACCATATGCCGATAATGTTTTATACTCTTTTAACATATACTACCAATCCTTTTTTATTATGATATATATATTATATCATATACCTAACAAATAGTTGAAAATTTCATCTGATGTTACCGTATTAACCTGTGACTCACTTGAAATATTATCAGTCTTCTACTTATTTAAAAACAATCAGCTATTAAAAAACGCATACTCTTTTACGCAATATTTAGATAATATAAAGAAGCAGTATGAACTGCTTCTTTATTATTATTTATGTTATTTTATATTATGCAAATCTACACTGCTGCCTCCGCTGCTTGTGCTGATTCTTTCCTCATCATGTCTTTATATTTTTTATAAGATAGATTAACTAAGGATTTATCCTGACTATAGGTAATCATTTCTAGTGCCTTATCGATAGTATAAAATCCTCCGTCTTTAAAGCCTAATTCTTTATTTATTTCATATGTCTTTGTTTTTGCATGCATAATGTACCATGTTATCTGGTTACATACTGGTTCTTTTCTCGTAACAGAATAAAATTCGTAACTAGTACCTCCCGCTGTTGAAAGAATTTCAGCATCAATGCCAGCCTCAATTTTGACTCGGCACAAAGCTACATCTCTCGAGAGATCCTTGTTACGAATTATACCTTTTGGTAAAACCCATTCATTTTTTTCATTCTTGAAGATAAATACCTGATTCGCATAAAACACAACACCGCCTGCGCAGTTTCTAAAAATCATTGGACGAATCCTCCTTCCTTTTATCTTACTATTATCATATACCAAATAATAGAATTTTACAACTACTTTTCAGAATTTTTTAGCTTTTTTGTTTTTTCTTTTTTATTATGTAAAAGGAGGCTTATAAGCCTCCTTTTAATCTGTCCTCAATTATATCAATAGTTTCTTTATAACTTCTACGTACATATGGTAATTCATTGGGATTATTTAATAAACTCTTCAACCTTCGTAAAGTTTTCTCATTCCCAATTACTTTTAACGCCTTTGATGCATATTGTCGTACTTGCGGCTTTGCATCTTGCAAACATCTGTGTAGCAAATCTATACTATCTGTAGAACTGATTTTACCAAGGGCAGAGCACACCATTCGCCGTACTCCTCCATGCTTATGGATAATTTCATTATGGATAACAGGTAATAATCTATTATCTTTCAATTCTCCAGCAATCCATAATGCAATCATCTTGTCTTCTGCATTTTCTATTAATGGAATTTTTTTCATTAAATACTTTACTAACTCTATCTCCTCATCTTCATCTAATAAATCTATAGCTTTGACTCGTTCTTCCTTTGTACTCGCTAATAAATTAATAAAAAAATCATCGTCTATACTATATTTTTTTAAATTATGAAGAGACTTGTATTGAATAATGTGATTTTCAACTGTTTCTTTATTAAGATTTCTAATTCTTGATATTAAATTGATTGATTTTCCTTCATCGTATAATAAATAGGTAATAATAAAGTCTTCTTTCTCCTCTATTTTATCCCATGATAATACGGAATAATCTATTTGCTTTTGTTTCATGCCTATCCCCCAAATTAATTACTTATCTAAATTGAAACTTTCATATTTATGGTAATACATTTTTTCAACCCTTGCTTTTACTTCAATTCCTTCCTCAACATATTCCGACCCAAGTACCACGCCGTCATTATGTAAGCTCGAAATAAGGTTACCTTTATCATAAGGAATTAACAAATGAACATCAATAATATCTGGTCCAATTTGATTCCTAATATGCTCTATTAGCGTGTCTAAATTTTTATTTGCCTTTGCAGAAATACATAGTGCATTTTCTTCTTTAGGAAGAAGTGTTCCATCTAGAATTTTATCTACCTTATTGTATACATTAATAATATTTTTATTTTCAACACCTAGTTCCCTTAATACATCTAATGTAGTTTGTTTCTGTAAATTATATTCTTCATTTGAAGCATCTATAACATGTATAAGTAAATCCGCATACTTTACTTCTTCTAATGTAGCCTTAAACGCGTTTACTAAAGCATGTGGCAATTTACTTACAAATCCAACAGTATCTGTTAATATAAAGTCTAATTTATTAGGAAAAGACAATCTACGTAAAGATACATCTAAGGTCGCAAACAGCATGTCTTCTGCATATACTTCTCTAGCCTCATCGTATTGATCGCTCATTTTTAAAAGGGAATTCATTAATGTAGACTTTCCAGCATTTGTATAACCTACTAAAGCCACAATAGGAAGTTCTGATTTACTCCTCTTACCTCTTTGTACTTCTCTATTCTTTTTAACTTCTTTCAGCTCTTGTTCTATATCATCAATCCTCTTTAATATGTGCCTACGATCGGTCTCTAACTTCTTTTCCCCAGGTCCTCTAGTACCTATTCCAGCACCTTGCTGTGAAAGTTGTCTGCCTAAGCCTATGAGCCTTGGCATTCTATATTTTAACTGAGCTAGTTCTACTTGCAATTTTCCTTCCTTTGTACGTGCCCTTTGAGCGAAAATATCTAAGATAAGTGCAGTACGATCAATAACATCAACACCAAGGGTTTCTTCTAAGTTTCTTATTTGAGAACCTGACAATTCATCATTAAATATGACCATATCTGCTTCAAGAGTTTCACATAATTGTTTAATTTCATCTACTTTTCCTTTACCAATAAAGTAAGTAACATCAACTGCTGGCCTATTTTGTATTGCAATAGATAAGACCTCGGCTCCTGCAGCCTTAGTCAACTCACTTAATTCATTCATAGAAATCTCTATGTCAATACTTTCTTTTTTTCCTGTATTATTTAATCCTACCAATATTGCTTTAGATTTTTTTTCATATATATTTTCTATTTCCACAGAATATTTCACTCCTTTGTATAAGTTAGAACATGCTATCTAAACTTAATATTAAAATTTATCTATCAACATTATATCCTATAATTGGAATATATAACACTATTGTTCGTATATAGGTGTTACATCTAGAAATTGATCTTTTGGAACATTTATATAGTTCATCGGAACCTTTCCAACAATAACTGTTTCTGCCACTGGAAAATAAGTTGTTACATGTATAGTATTAGAACTAAATGGCACTATTACTCTAACACTGGTATTAATAACCAAATAAATTCTATGTCTTGTCTGATTTATGCCAGATTGTTCGAATTCTGTTCCAAAATTTACATCAACCATTCCTAATGGGGTTACAGTAAGCTTTATTTTAGGACCATATTGGGCTAAAAGTTGACTTCCCAAAGCATTACCTAAGGGTATTCGATCAGAAGTTGTTTTTATTTGTTTAAGATGGTCTTGAATAGTCAAAGCTACATCTGAAGCTACTTTGTTCATCAAAAAAGTATTAGCTTGCATCATAGTTATGTTACCTTCATCATCTTCTTTTACAGAAATCAAATCTTGATACTGTATATCTTGTTTTAATACTAAACTTACAGATTCATTAATAGCTCTTGTAGTGATTTCCTGTGCTTTTAATTCTCCAATAGCTTGTACAGTAGGGGTAATTTCTCTATCTATGTATAAAAAACACATAGTTAGTATTATAACAATTAGAATTAGGATAGTTATGATTTTAAACTTTAAATATTTTTTCTTACCTAATTTAATAATGCTCAAGGACATCACCCCTATGCTATTATATGTACTTACATTATATAATGATCACAACTATATTGCTATTATTTGATTCTAGAACAACAGACTTATTCTGCTTATCTTAATACAAATATTTTTTTATTATATAACAAAGCTTGGAGAATAAAGATACAATGTATACTTTACATAAAGTATGATATAATTGTAATGTTAATGCCTATATGCTATATTTATATAATAGCATTATTAGTAATATGGTATAATATCTTTGATCTATTCTCCTAAACCTATTAGATTCACTCTTTATGGAGGTGTTAAACATGTCAGATAAAAAACTAAGCAGACAAACTGACAAAGACAATAATAAAAAAAGAAAGCTAAGTATTTTTAGAGTAATATTAGTTACAATGATATTAATTGGTTTTATTGGTGCTGGTGCTGTAGCAGGAATTGTAATGAGCATCATTAAAAACACGGAGCCTATTGATGCTTCAAATATATACGAAATGCTCGATGAGAGCTCCTTTATTTTAGATTCTGAGGGCCAAGTAATTGAAAAAATAGAATCTAACAAATTTAGAGTTGTAGTAGATTATTCTGAAATGCCTGAGCATTTAACGAGTGCTTTTGTTTCAATTGAAGATGAGCGTTTTTGGACTCACAAAGGAGTAGATATAAAGCGTATTTTTGGTGCACTTTGGACAAACCTTCGTACAGGTTCTAGACAAGGTGCCAGTACAATTAACCAACAGTTAGCTGTAAACCTATATTTAAGTCGTTCCGATAAAAGCTATAGCAGAAAAATCAAAGATGCTTATTATGGTATTATGCTAAACAAACAGCTATCAAAGGAACAAATTTTAGAAGCATATCTAAATACTATTTATTTAGGAAGTGGAGCACATGGTGTACAGGCAGCTGCCCAAGTGTATTTTTCTAAGGATGCTAAAGATTTAACCCTTGCAGAATCTGCATTAATTGCTGGAATAACAAAATATCCTTCAAGAAATACACCAATTATCACATTGAAAAAAGAAGATGTACAAGAGCATCATGTTGTATTAGATGATTCAGATCCAGTATATACTGTAATAATGAATGATAAAATTGATGAGTATGTTATTAGTAGACAAAAATTAGTACTCAATGCAATGAAAAGATTAGGATATATTACAGAAACTGAGTATAACCAAGCATTAGAAGAAGATGTTAAATCTCACTTAAAACCTAATCGGCAAATATCCGAAAATATCTCTTCATTTTTTGGAGATTTGGTAAAAAAAGATGTTATACAGGCATTAAAAGATAGTGGCTACTCAGAAGATGAAGCTATTGATATGCTTTATTCTGGTGGTCTTAGAATTAATAGTACTTTAGATACAAGAATTCAAAAAATATTAGATGAAGAATATGCTAATTCAAGTAACTTTCCTAAAATAAATAATGCAGATAGAGCAAAGCTATTGGCCAAAGAAGGCTTTACTGAAGATTCTGAAAAAAATATAAGAGATAACGAAGGCCAAATTCAGCCTCAATCTGCTATGGTTATTAGTGATCATCAAACTGGAGAAATTAAGGCTATTGTTGGTGGACGTATGACCTCTGGTCAAAGAATACTTAACAGAGCTTTGACTCCTAGACAGCCTGGATCATCCATTAAACCAATAGCAGTATATGCTCCAGCTATTGAGCATGGTTTTACTGCTGGAAGTATAGTAGATGATATTCCTCACTACTTTAATAAATCTACACCTAATACACCTTGGCCTAGAAACTTTGATAAAAGCTATCGTGGATTAATTACTCTACGTGAAGGTGTGGAACGTTCTGGTAACATATTTGCAGTTAAGCTAGCAAGTATGCTTAGTGGTGATCAAAATTCTTCAATAAATACTATGCTAGATTCTATGAAAAATATGGGTATAACTACAGTTCATACTAGAGAAAACCCATTAACTATTAATGGTAAAAAATATACTGATGAAACATTGGCTACTGCTTTAGGTGGTATGACTAGAGGTGTTAGTCCATTAGAAATGAATACTGCCTTCAATGTATTAGCTAATAAAGGACTTTACACTAGTCCAACTACCTTTACTACAGTACATGATAGACACGGAAATCTTATTTTAGAAAATAAGCCTCAGCAGCATAGAGTAATAACAGAACAATCCGCATATATTGTAACTGATATGCTTCGTGGAGTTGTTTCATCTCCTAGAGGTACTGGTAAAGGAGCTAATATTGGAAGTATGCCTGTAGCTGGTAAAACTGGTACAACAGATAGTCAAAAAGATGCATGGTTTGTAGGTTATACTCCTTATTATTCAGCATCTGTTTGGATTGGATCTGATCAACCTGTAAAATTAACTTCAGGTAGTCCCGCTGCTGCATCTTTATGGAGCAAAGTTATGAAAAGAGTTCATGAGGGTCACTCGGTTAAGGACTTCGAAATGCCAAGTGATATAGTAAGAGTTAATATATGTACTATTTCTGGTAAACTTCCTACAGAACTTTGCGCACTAGACCCTAGAGGTAGTACAGTTAAATCTGAGATATTTATTAAGGGTACTCAGCCTACTGGGAAATGTGATGTTCATGTACTTGCGGATATTCACGTACCATCTGGCAAGTTAGCTACAGATTTAACTCCACCTTGGCAAGTACAATCTAAGGTATTTGTACAAAGACCAATTCCTTATTATCCAGCAGAACATGGTGGTATTACACCATTAGACTATATTTACGAACTTCCTAGTGGATACTATGACCCATTAGTAGATGGATTAGGCATCCCTTTTCCAGGTGGTTCTCCAGATGGAACAGAAACTGAGGGAGGACCTAATGAAGGAGAAATAGAAGATATAGATGATGATACTATAGATTCCCTAGATAATAATTAATCTTTTTAAAATTACTATTCAAAATAAATTAAATAAAAAAGGTTATAGATTAAACTAATGTCTATAACCTTTTTTATTTTGAGTAGAGTTTCTAGTAATTATCTCTTCTAATGCTTTTGTAATTATAGGAGCTCCTATTTCGCTTACATCCTTTCCTTCCATCTTCCCAATATCACCTACTCCAATAACAATAGGAACATTACAATTATTAATAATATCTACTGTATCCCCATATAGTACTTTTTTATCGCTTATATTTCCATGCTTGTCTACAGGAGCATTAATCATGTTACCATTATTATCTATAGAGTAATCTACTCTTACTCCTCTCACTCCTTTAGTGTTTGAAGCTACGGCAACAATTCCAAGTACTTCTATTTCAGGATGATTTATAATTTCAAACATAGCTTGCTCGCCTTTACCTATACCAGTGTTTCCTCTATCATCAACCATAACTACTACTGGATCATTTTTAGCTTGTTTTACTAGCTCAACTATTTCGGAAGATGTAATAGGGGTAGGATTACCTCCCGATCTTGAGATACATCTTCCCCCTATATTTGAAACTGCTATTTCTAATGTCTTTTGAGCACAAGAATCTCCATCTGTTACTAATATAATTTTTCTTTTTTCTGTATTCGTATTATTCATTTTTCCACATCCTATGGTTTGGTTTTTGGAGTAAATAGTACTGCCATTAAATACCCGAAAACTATGGCGGCTGTAATTCCTCCAGCAGTAGACGATATTCCTCCAGTAAAGGCGCCTAATATGCCATGTTCATCAACCCCTTTCATTGCTCCTTTAGCTAAGGAATATCCAAAACCTGGAATTGGAACTGTTGCTCCCGCACAACCAAATTTTACTATAGGTTCATATAAGCCAATAGCACCCAGCACAACTCCTAATGTTACAAATAAAACTAAAACATGTGCAGGTGTAAGCTTTGTTTTATTAATTATAATTTGTCCAATTACACAAATTATTCCACCTACTATAAATGCATTTACATACTGCATATTATCATCTCCTAATTTACTAATTTGCTTTCTATTGTAACTGCATGAGCTATACTGGGAATAGATTCTCCTTGTAATGTACTTGTAGGTGATAGCAATGCTCCTGTAGAAATTAGTAATATTTTATTTAAGTTTTTTGACTTTAATTGATCATATAAATATCCACAAAACACTACAGCAGAGCAACCACATCCACTACCACCTGAATGGGTATCTTGTTTTTCATTATCAAATACTTCTATTCCACAATCCTTTAAAACCTTTGATAGATCGTAGCCTTCTTTTTCTAATAGCTCTAATGCTATTTGGTGACCAATTTTTCCTAAATCACCTGTAATAATAAGATCATAGTCGTCTGGTTTAAATCCTGTATCAGCTAAATGCATTCTTATAGTATCTACTGCTGCTGGAGCCATAGCTGCACCCATATTTGTTGCATCTTTAATACCAAAGTCTATTACTTTCCCTGTTGTAACATAAGTAATGTATGGACCTTCACCTTTTGCTGATAATATTGCAGATCCAGAACCTGTTACTGTCCACTGTGACGTTACCGGACGTTGATTTCCAGACTCTAATGGAAATCTATACTGTCTTTCTGCAGCAGAAAAATGGCTTGATGTTGTTGCCACTACATTGTCTGCATATCCTCCATCTATTATCATAGATGCTAAGCTAAGAGATTCTGTCATAGTAGAACAGGCTCCATATAGTCCAAAGAAAGGAATTTGCAAATCTCTAGCAGCAAATGATGTTGACATAAGTTGATTAAGTAAATCTCCACCAAACATATATTCCATATCTGTCATATTTAATCTAGCTTTACTTAAGGCAGACTTTACTGATTCTTTAGTTAACTTACTTTCAGCTTTTTCCCAACTATCTTCTCCAAATAAATCATCATCTAATATTGTATCGAAGTATTGTGCCAGAGGACCCTCTCCTTCTTTAGGACCTACAACTGTACCTGTAGAAATAATTGATGGAGGATTTAATAACCTTATAGTTTGACTTCCTAGTTTTTTTATAGCCATAATTAATTCCCTCCTATTTTTTAAAAATATAGTATAAAATGCCAACTATTACTGAAGAGCCTATTCCATATACTAGTACTGGACCTGCTAAAACAAACATCTTTGCTGCAACTCCCATTATAAATCCTTCTCGTTTAAATTCCATTGCAGGAGCAACTATAGAGTTCGCAAATCCTGTAATTGGAATAAGAGACCCTGCTCCTGCTCTTTTACCAATAATATCGTATATACCTATCCCCGTTAAAAATGCTCCAATAAAAACCATTATTAAAGTAGTTATATCACTTACATCTAAATGAGAGTACTTATAGTGTGATTCTATTACACGATGGATTACTTCTCCTATTGTACATATAGCTCCCCCAACCAAAAAAGCCCATATGCAATTTTTAAGTAAATGAGGCTTTGGAATTTTTGTATCTACATAATTTTGATAAGCCTTATTTTTATTCGCTTGATTTTTTGACATTCATATCACTCCATATTTAGTATTTATCTATCTTAGCTGATTTAATATATATTTATCTGTTAGCTTTTCTATATTTACAGTTATATTTTTATCTTCAAATTGATGGATAATTTTTTTATCCTCTATATTTTCAAATTTGTGTATATCAAATTGATTTGGTAAATAATATGATTTATATTTATTCATGTGTAATTTCCTCTCTATTTAAATTTAAAATATAGCGTCCAATTTAACAATGATCCTAATACTTTTCCAAGTATTAATGAATAAACTATATATATTATATATCCATCTAATCTAAATCTTCTTATTAATACAGGCATGACATTTAATACTTCGGCTAATGCAGATGCTAGTAGCCCAATAAATATACCCATACTAAATCCAACAATTATCACTGTGAACTTTCCTAAATTTATTCCAACACCTGTAAGAGAAGTAATCGATGCCAAAACAGCAGCACCTACAATTACACTTTCATAAAGTTTAATATTATTATAGGTTTTTGTTAATTGAGCTAGTCTTGGAATAATATCTAAAAGTGAAAGTAAGGCAACAATCCCACTTCCTACAATAATCCCATTTGAAAATCCTAACAGAGGTACAATTGTATATTTCATCTTTATCACCTTTATCACCTCTAGCGCTGTTCACTATTGTTGTTTTTTATATATTCATCTACGCTTTGTTGATAAGAATATATCTCCATTTCAAGTGGGGTAGGTTCATTATTGATTTTTTTCTTAAATATATGATTGAAGAACACTGCCATTCCTACTCCTATTCCTAAAGAATATGGTATTTGCAGTAATAATGGTCTATCAGTTTCTACACCTGTAATTATCTTATATATAACAGTATGGGCCGTTTTCATATCCACATCAGAGTGAAAATTAATAATAGCCGTAATAGATCCTATAAATAGCAACAAACATACTACTAAAACTCTCAATTTTTTGTATTTATCTGTATTTATATTATCATCTTGAAAGCTAATTAAAATATCAGTTTCACCTATAACCACTAAGTCAACATCAGATATATTTTCTTTTATAAAGGTTATAAGTGATATAACTGAAATTAAAATGTTACTATTGTCTTTTATGTTAACTGGATAACTTAAATTTTCTAATTTTTTCTTTATTTCCTTGTCGGCAGAAATTTCTACTAAATCTTTTAATACAACAGATTGGCTCTTTGGAAGTGAAACCTTTCCATTTACTCTCAAAAAAACTTGATTATTATTACTCATTTGTCCTACTCCTTAAAATGCTGGTATGATTCAAAACTAAATCTGCTTTTTCAGGTATTTTATTGATATTATTACTTGTAAAAATGTACCATGCACTAAAGGAAAGTACTAAAATAAGTGTTATAAAAAATATGTTTTTATATTTTCTTAATATATATGTCATATTCTCACCATCCTTCACATTTATTATTTGCTATTTTCATTTTTTAATTCCTTTATTATGTTCTATACTTATTAGCTAAATAATTACTGTGGATATTTTATTTAAATAAAAAAGAAGACTTATATTTAAGCCTTCTTCATTAAATCTTTCATATTTTGCAATACTTTTTTTTCGATTCTTGAAACTTGAACCTGAGAAATACCTAAAACTTGAGCAATTTCGGTTTGTGTTTGATCTTTAAAATATCTTAAAAATATAATTTGTCTTTCTCTTGGTTCTAATTTTGCAATAGCTTCTTGAAGCATTATCCTATCAATTACCTCACTATCCTCTAAACTATCAGTTTCACTAATTTTATCTATAAGATGTATTGGTGAACCATCATCGTGATGAATAACATCATATAAATACTCTGGATGTGCACTGGAATCTAATGCCATTACAATTTCTTCCTTTGTTACATCCATGTCATCAGCAATTTCCTGTAAAGTCGGTTCCCTACCTTGTTCCTTTTGCAATCTCTCCTTTGTCATTTTAACCCTAGCTGCTGTCTGCTTTAGAGATCTGGATACTTTAATTATTCCATCATCCCTTAAAAATCGTTTTATCTCTCCAATAATCATAGGTACTGCATAGGTAGAAAATCTTACATCAAAACTGATATCAAACTTTTTGATTGCTTTAATTAATCCGATACAGCCCAATTGAAATAAATCTTCTCTATCATATCCCCTATTAGCAAAACGCCTTATTACACTTCTAACTAGTCCTAAATTATGACTTACTAATGTTTCTTGAGCTTGTAAGCTTCCTTTTTGTGCCTCTAATATTAATTCTATAGTTTTTTCGTGCTCCAATATTTCAACTTGTTCCCCTGAGAATGCTGGAAAATTCATTTTATCTACCCCTTACTCTACATTCAGGCTTTTGAACTTTTTTACCATTCTTATTGTTGTTCCCTTTTCTAGCTCAGAATATACTTCAATTTCGTCCATAAAGGTTTCCATCACAGTAAAGCCCATACCTGAACGCTCTAGTTGTGGTTTAGAAGTAAAAAGAGGTTCTCTTGCTTGTTCAACATTATCAATCCCATGTCCCTTATCTTCTATAATAATCTCTAACTCATTACCATTTATTCTACATGTTACAGTAACCATACCCATGTTACTCTCATATCCATGAATAATAGCATTGGTTACTGCTTCGGAAACAGCAGTTTTTATATCTGTAATTTCTTCTATTGTAGGATCTAACTGTGAGGCAAAAGCAGCCACTACTACTCTAGCAAAAGCCTCGTTTTGAGATTTGCTGTCAAATTCTATTTTCATATAGTTTTTGTATTCCATCTAATTACACTCCTTTACATACAATTAAGGGCTTCGCTTTTGTTGTTATGCTTACTTATAATGTTGTATAAACCTGCTAGACTAAATATTTTATCTATCTGATCAGTTACATGGATAACCGATACTTTTCCCCCTAGTTTAGATATATTCTTATATCGTCCAATAATAACCCCTATTCCAGAGCTATCCATAAATCCCATGCCACTTAGATCAAAAACTAGGTTTTTAATCCTATGTTGACTAATTGTATCATCTAGATCTGTTCTAATGTTTTCAGCAACATGATGATCCAATTCACCATCAAATTTAACAATTAGTATGTTGTCTACCATTTCATATTGTAATTGCAACTTTTACCCCTCCTATTTACGTGATATATACTATTTCTATAAATGTAGGACAAGTCCTTCAGTGAAAAAACACTTGTTTTGTAACATTTTGAAAGTTATATTTAATATAAAATAAAAAAAAAGTCGTATGATGCTATCGCATCGACTCCTGTCGTACTTAAAATTTATTCTAAATTTTCAAGTACTCAAAGTATTACTGATTTTATACGTCTTTAGAAACTATCAACAATTTAAAGATTATTTCTTCTAAAATAAAAAATCGACTATATTTGTCGATTTTTTTATTTTATATATCATTATATCTAAAACAATCTTTAATATGATCATTTACCAATCCTGCCGCCTGTAAATAGGAATAAATTATTGTTGAGCCTACAAATCTAAAACCACGTTTTTTTAAGTCCTTACTTATTTTACTTGACAGATCTGTATTAGCAGGTACTTGTGAAATATTATCCCATTCATTTTTTATTGTTTCATTATTTATAAAGCCCCATAAGTAATTATTAAAGCTTCCAAACTCCTTTTGAATTTCTAAAAATCTTTGTGCATTATTAACTGAAGCTTCAATTTTTCTACGATTTCTAATAATTCCTGGGTTATTTATTAATTCATTAATTTTTTCTTCATCATATTTAGCTACCTTTACGGGATCAAAGTTATCATACGCTTTTCTATAATTATCTCTCTTTCTTAAGATAGTAATCCAGCTTAAACCTGCCTGGGCTGACTCTAAAACTAAAAACTCAAAATGTTTATTATCATCATGAACAGGAACACCCCATTCCTCATCATGATATTTTATATATAGTTCATCATTTTCACACCAAGAGCATCTTTTCATGTGTATTTCTCCTTAATTTTTTAAATTATTTCACTTTAACTTCAAAGTCTATTTTTAATGTTACTTTTTCTGTTTGTTCTTCAGTCAAAGCAAAATCTGTATATGCAGTAAAAGAGTATTCTCCTTTAGGTAATTTTAGCTCTTTTTCTGAATAGTAGTGTTTCCAGAAATCAGCTTTGGGATCATCCCCACTAAATCCTCCACTCTTTGAAAATGGTATAGTATATATTTCACCTTTGTTTAAAACTGTTTGCTTTAGTAAATCTTCAGTTATACCCTCATTAAAATATTCTTGTCCATTATAAATCGTATAATGAAAATATGGCTCTCCTGACCATATAGTAATGTTGTCTTTTTCCCCAATATATTCTATAGTTGAATACATGCTTATTTCTTCATTTTCTTTAAGCTCTAATTTATTAATATATGTTTTTACTAGAAAATTCTCATCTTCTGTAGTAAAAATATTATAATCTAATATTTTAACCTGATGGCAAGTATTAATTTGTGCAGGATAACTTTCAGCAATCCTACCATCGTAAAATACTTCAACTTTACTCCCAACTTCAATGTTATCTACAATTGTCTGTTCATTTTGAGATTTTAACAGAGTTTCATCTCCTATAGATACCATAATTTTATCAGCAGAACTAAGTTCAGAAGAGCCTTCAACAGGTTCTACTAACAAGTAGGATTGATTATTTTCAAGTACAGTTGCAATAAATGAAACCTCATTATCCTTTTCTGAATTACTACATCCTGCTACAATCGTAAATATCATTATTATACCTATAATCAAAATTAAAGATTTCTTCACAATAAATTCACTCTCCTAATAATTCTCTTTTATTCTTAGACGATGAACTTTTTAAGTTGTTCCACTTAAGATAGATTAATTTCTCTATAATACAATGTATCCTAAATTGCTAGTGGCATCTCTATGTAAAAATAAATTTTTAACTCTTTAAGCCAAGTAGAAGAAACTAAGCAGCTATTATATAGGTAATATTGTAATAATATATCCACCAGCAATTAAGCTTACAATATTTGCAATAAAAACATATGCCGCTTTCTTCGATTTTGAATGCTCCTTTACAAATATGGGAAATAGTATCATCTCAGTAATAAATATAATTATCTCAGCAAGTATCAATGAAAAAATCATATAACTACTGCTAGGATCAAATCCATTAATCCAAATATTTAATGCACCTTGCGTAATTAAATTTATAATAATAAAAGCTATCCAGGACTCTTTGTTTCTAAAACCAAATTTCCAGAATACAATTCCTTCTATTATAAGTGTCAAAATTATACGCATAGCAACTAATAAAATTGATCTCGATAGTAATTTTCCTGGAGTCAATATCTGAGCATCTAAATCTAATGTATATATATTATTATATGATGCTACAGGTTTCTCTAAAGCTATTTCATAGCTGATATCTCCTGTACTAATTGTAAATATATAGTCGATATCCTTGTGCCTAGAAGCCATCTTAATCTGGCTATTATAGAAAGTATAGTGAGTTTCAATTAATTTATTTATTTCTCTGCCTTTTATTACATTATCTCCAGTTCTAGCACTTACTTCCAAGTCATTAGGGGCATTTGGAACGATAATTAATATAGATGGTGGTTCAGCTGAATTTCCATAGCTAGTATTAGGTATCAATATTGATATAATGAGAGTCAGAAATATTATAATATATATTTTATTTTCCTTGAACATATTAATTTCCAGCCTCCTTTTCTTCCTTTAATTAACTTAACTGATCCCATATTGCTTTAACATAATCTTCTATCTATTTATCTTATATCCTGCTTTTTATCAAAATATTCCCAAATATTCTTTGCAATTCTTCTATAAGGTTATAATAAAAAGACATTGATAAAAACCAATGCCTTTTTAAACAGAAAAATATTATTCAATTATATAAATTTATGTAACTAGCTATCATATCCCTTAGCTAAATCAACTAAGGCTTCATCACAAACTCTATATACTGTCCATTCATCCATTGGAATAGCACTCATACTTTTATAGAACTGAATTGATGGCTCATTCCAATCAAGACACCACCATTCTAATCTTCCACAACCTCTTTCAATGGCAAGCTTTCCTAGGAATGATAACATTAGCTTTCCTATTCCCTTTCCTCGCATTTCAGGTTTTACATATAAATCTTCTAAGTAAATTCCTGATCGACCTAAAAATGTTGAGAAGTTATGAAAAAACAATGCAAAACTTACAGATTTATTTTCATATTCACCAATAACAACTTCTGCTGATTTTTGTTTAAATAAGGAATCCATTAATATTTCTTCCGTTGCAACCACTTCATGTAATAACTTTTCATAATCAGCCAATTCTTTAATAAACTGCAAAATTAAAGGAACGTCCTTTTCATTTCCAAATCTTAGCTTAAATTTATCTAGTTTTGTATCAATTATATTTTCCACGTTTCTCCCTCGCTATACTTTAACTTTTGTTATTTTTTAACTCCTGTTAAGCTTGTTAATATCATATTAACTATACTAATAAGTACAGATGCAACAACCGCTGCAAAGATATTTTTCACTTCAAAGCCTCCAACAATGCTGGATGTTATCATTAATGTAATACCATTAATAATGAATGTAAATAATCCTAAGGTCATTATGTTAATTGGTAAAGTGAGAATTACTAAAATAGGTTTAATAATTGTATTTACAATACCTAAAATAGCTGCGGCGACTAAAGTTGCCTTAAAGCTTGATGCAGTAACCCCTAAAGATAAATTAGCTATTATATAAATCGAAATAGCACTTATAAACCATCTTGCTAAAAACCTCATTCTACTCACCTCCATTTCTATGTTATACTTATATTATATGATAACTAATATAGATACAACAATGTTTTACAAAAATATTATATATGAAGTGGAGGAGTACAATTTGATTACAGTTGGTATTATTACAGCTAGTGATAAAGGCTCTAAGGGAGAACGAACAGATAAAAGCGGTCCATTAATTGGTGAAATGCTTGAACCTATTGGAGGAGTTGTAAGGGAATATATGATTGTTCCTGATGAAAGAGAGAAGTTAGCTGAAGGATTAATTTATATGTGTGATGAAGCAAAGCTTGATATTATTTTTACAACTGGTGGTACAGGATTTTCCCCTAGGGATGTTACCCCTGAAGCAACCTTAGATGTTGTGGAGAGATTAACCCCTGGCATTTCAGAAGCTATTAGAATGAAAAGCCTTAGTGTTACTCCTAAGGCCATGCTTTCTAGAGCTGTATCAGGAATAAGAAAACAAACTTTAATAATCAACTTACCTGGTAGCCCAAAGGGAGTAAAGGAATGTTTAGAGGTTATTTTACCTGTACTTTCTCATGGCATTGGCATTTTAAAAGGCACAGATAGTGAATGTGGACACGATGTAAAATAATTATATATTTTACAAAAACCTAGGATAATTGCCTATACATAGACATATACCCTAGGTTTTAGTTTTAGTCCTCTATAATAAAGTCTCCAGATTTGCCACCTGTTTTCCTAACTAGCCTTACATCTGTTAATTTCATTTTTTTATCTATAGCTTTACACATATCATAAATTGTCAACCCAGTTACAGACACAGCGGTTAATGCCTCAATTTCTACACCAGTTTTTCCAGTTGTTCTAACTACAGCTTCAATATCTATTTTATTATTTTCCTCATCTATATGAAAATTGATATCTGCACCAGTTAAAATAATATTATGGCACATTGGGATAAGATCACTTGTTTTCTTAGCAGCCATTATACCAGCTACTTGCGAAACAGCTAAAACATCGCCTTTTTTTATATCATAATCTATAATTCTCTTTAATGTTTCAGGCATCATATATACACTGCCTTTAGCTACAGCTTCTCTTTTAGTATTCAGTTTATCCCCTACTTCAACCATTTTAGCTCTTCCTTCTTCATTAAAATGAGTCAATGAATCCATAAAAATTCTCCTCCCTTTTAGCTGTTGTCTATATATTTTTTAATCTTCTATAGTAATTATTTCTACTTCCATATCTTCTATTGCTGCATTAATAAGCTCTTCTACATCTAATTTGCTTTCAGATTTAACAATTTTATCTAATTTAGGCTGTGTAACTGGATGCTTTGGAAGAAATACAGTACAGCAATCTTCAAATGGTAGTATTGATGTTTCGTATGTTCCAATTTTATGTGCTAAATCAATAATATCTACCTTGTCCATAGCTATTAAAGGTCTAAATACTGGCATTTCAACAGATTCATTAGTTACATAAAGACTCTTTACAGTTTGACTTGCCACTTGTCCAATGCTTTCTCCTGTTACTAGGGCATCACAGTTGTTTGCTACTCCTACTCTCTCTGCTATTTTCATCATAAACCTTCTTGAAAGAATAGTCATTTCTTCCTCTGGGCATTTCTCATTTATTTCTTTTTGAATAGGTAATAAATTTATAGAATATAACTTAAACTTACCACAATAGCTAGAAAGTATTTTTGCAAGATCTATTACCTTTTCCTTGGCCCTGTCACTGGTGAAAGGGTAACTATGGAAGTGAATTGCTTCTATATCTACTCCTCTTTTTCCAACAAGCCAACCTGCCACTGGGCTGTCTATTCCTCCCGAAAGAAGTAGTAGAGCCTTACCATTAGTTCCTAGAGGCAATCCTCCAAAACCATTGATTTTATTGCTGAAAACAAAGGCTTTATCTCTTACTTCTACTTGAATACTCACATCAGGATTATGTACATCAACGGATATATTCTCTATATTTTCAAGTAAGTATCCTCCTACTTCTCTGCTAATCTCTAAAGACTGCATAGGAAAGCTCTTATCCCCTCTTTTACTTTCTACTTTAAATGTTTTAATATTATTGTTTTCAGATATTCTATCCTTAAGCTCATCAAGTGCTATTTCTTTAATTTTATCCATATCTACTTCAAATCTTTTGGCAACGCTAAGGGAAACAACACCGAATACTCTTTTAGCTCTATCCGTAATATCATTTACATTGTAGTTTTCTACATCTATATAAATCCGACTATGTGCTTTATATACCCTAAGTTTTCCTAAATCTGACAATGCATGCCGAATTTGACTTACTAATTTATCTTCAAAAAATCTTTTGTTTTTTCCCTTTAGCATTATTTCTCCATAACGAATTACTACTACATTTTCCACTATATAATCACCTCTTAATAATTCTTTTCAAGTTAATAAAATGTTCCTTCGTCTTTTCTATTGCATAATCTATTTCGCTTTTGGTAGTTATATAAGACAAGCTAAATCTAAGTGCGCTATCAATTAAGTCATCTTTCATATTTATTGCTTCTAGCACATGGCTATATCCTTTTCTTTTAGATGAACAAGCAGAACCAGACGACACATAAATCCCATCTTGCTCTAAGCTATGGAGCATAATTTCACTTCTAACTCCAGGAAAACAAACATTAATAATATGTGGTGCAAAATTATCATTCTTTTCAGATGTTATATGTATACCTTCAACTTGACTTTTAAATGTATCTATAAAGTAATTTCTAAGTTTCTTTAAGTGTTCGATGTTCTTATCCTGATCTTCCATAGATAATTTAACAGCCTCACCTAATCCATATATACCTGGTACATTTTCAGTTCCTGAACGAATACCCATTTCCTGACTTCCACCAGTTAATATTGGATTAATTTTAGTTCCTTTTTTAATATATAAGGCGCCTATTCCCTTTGGCCCATGAATCTTATGTCCGCTTATTGAAAAACTATCAATCTTAATATCCTTTATGTTAAACTTAATTTTTCCAAAAGCCTGTACTCCATCTACATGAAATAATGTTTTGGGATTTATACTTTTAATAATTTTACTCATTTCTTCTATTGGCTGAATACTTCCAATTTCATTGTTAACATACATTATACTAACCAAAATTGTGCTATTATTAATTGCATCTTTTAACTGTTCAGTAGATATAAATCCTTTTTCATCTACATCTAAATATGTAACTTTAAAATCTTTTTTTTCTAACTCATTAAATGTGTTTAAAACAGATTTATGCTCTATTTTCGAAGTAATAATATGGTTACCACTTCTTTTATAAGCATCAGTTATTCCTCTAATAGCTAAATTATTTGCTTCTGTACCACTAGAGGTGAAAATTATCTCCTGATCTGTACAGCCTAATGCTTTAGCCACTATTCTTCTTATTCTTTTTATTTCCTTTTCTACTTCTACTCCTTTTTTGTGTAAAGATGAAGGATTAGCATATTGCTCCTCCAATGATTTTAATATGCTTTCTACTACTTCTTTTCTTGGTTTTGTAGTAGCTGCATTATCTAAGTAAACTTCCATAATTTCACCCTCATTTTCATATTACAGGTATTATAATATCTAAATAATGCTTTTTTGTAAAGCTTTCATTAACCTACTTTAGTATTTCCCGTATTTCAGTAAAACAACCAATGTAGCATTAATCGAGCAAACTCTATTTATCTGCTCTGCTAGGTCTACATAAATTTAAAATCTCCCCTTAGATTGTTATCCAATGAGGAGATTTTTAAATCAGTTTGCACAAGAATATTTATACGCTCTCTATTTTCCAAGTTTATAATCTTTGATAAAGTCATTTAATATTGATTTAAGATTTGGACTTCCCACTTCTTCTAGTTCGTAATGTACACGTGTATAAGGCTTATTAATATTAATAACTCTACTTAAATCAATTGGTGTACCTATAATAATAGAATCGCTATCAGCTTTATTGATTGTTTCTTCAAGGTCTTTTAATTGTTGTTCACCATAACCCATTGCAGGAAGAAGTGTGCCAATATGTGTATAGCTATTAAAGGTTTCAATTAGTTTTCCTACTGCATATGGACGAGGGTCTGTTAATTCTTTTGCTTCAAATCTTTGTGCTGCAATTATTCCAGCCCCCAGTTTCATTTCTCCATGAGTTAAAGTAGGACCATCTTCAACAACCAAGACTCGTTTTCCCTTAATTATATCTGGATTATCTACAGTAATCTTAGATTCTGCTTTAATAATAGTAGCATTTGGATTAATACGTTTAATATTTTCTTCCACTTGCTTTATTGCCCTTGGATCAGCACTATCGATTTTATTAATAATTGCTATATCTGAAGTTCTTAGACTAACTTCTCCTGCGTAATAGTTTAATTCGTGCCCTGGGCGGTGTGGATCTAACACTACAACTGATAAATCAGATTGGTAAAACGAAAAATCATTATTTCCTCCATCCCATATAATGACATCGCAGCCATCAGGATCATTTTCAGCTGCTCTTAAAATATTTTCATAATCTACACCAGCATAAATAATGTTTCCACGTTCAACATGGGGTTCATATTCTTCCATTTCCTCAACAGTACAATTATGCTTCTCTAAATCTTCTACGGTAGCAAATCTTTGTATTCTTTGTGTAGCTAAATCACCATACGGCATTGGATGTCTAACTGCAACTACTTTAAGATTATGTTCCATCAATATCTCAATAATTTTACGTGATGTTTGGCTCTTTCCACAACCTGTTCGAACAGCACAAATTGATATTACAGGTTTGCTACTTTTTAGCATGGTGTTTTTAGAACCAAGAAGCGTAAAGTCAGCACCTTCTGCATTAACAATTGCACTTATACCCATTACATCTTCATATTTTACATCACTATATGCAAAAACACATTCATCTACTTGAAATTCTTTAATTAATTCACCTAATCGATCTTGAGAATATATTGGAATTCCTTCAGGATACATACTCCCTGCTAGTTCAGTAGGATATCTTCGATTGTCGATATCAGGTATTTGAGCTGCTGTAAAAGCTACAACTCTATAATTACCATTGTTACGGTAATATGTATTGAAGTTATGAAAATCTCGCCCTGCTGCTCCTATAATAATAATATTTTTTCTATGCATTTCAATCACTCCCTGTATAATATGTTTAGTTCTCCATAACTCAAAGTTTTATATTCTATCTCTCTATTATAAGTCATCTACAATTTTTGTAGCTTCTGTTATAAATTTCTCTATATCTCCATTGCTCATTAGAGTATCCAATGTTTTATTTATTTCATCGAGTAAATCAGTATTTTCCTTTTTAACTGCAACTGCTGATCCGCCTTCTGCATCTTCGAATGTAATATCCATTAACATTAAGTCTTTGTTGCGATATGTATATGCAGCAGCTACTGGCTTTTCTATAACTAAGCCATCAATTTTATTATTTTTTACTTCAAGGATTAAATCTGGTATCTTTGCTAATGATTTTAATTGGATATCTGCTATCTCTGTTTTTGCAACTTCCTCTTGTACAGTAGCTTTCTGAGCTCCTATTTTTTTACCGGTTAAATCATTTAATGTATTAAATACATCTTTATTATCCACATTAATAATTACTCCATGAATAGCTTTATAGTATACTTTAGAAAAGTTCACGGCCTTGGCTCTCTCAGCAGTTGGAGTCATACCAGCTATTACAAAATCAACTTTATCTGCATTTAATGCTAATAATAATCCGTCAAAATCCATATCTTTTATTTCAAGCTCTACACCTAAGCTTTTTGCAATCTTCTTTGCAATGTCAATATCAAACCCCACAATTTCATCTTTACCGTTAATTTCCTTATGAAACTCATATGGAGGATAGTACGCATTAGTACCAACAACTATCTTTCCAGTTTTTTTAATTTTATCTAGCTTAGATAAAGTCTCCTCTGTATTATTACCAGCGACACCGTTAGTACAGGCAGTAAATAAAGTAACTACTCCTAAAATAATAGCTATTTTCGAAAACTTCTTCATTTTAATTCCTCCTTGATTAACTAATTAATAACTATACATTTATTTGTATAATTATCCTATGTGAGATATTATACATTTTTAAGTATAAATATGCAATAGTTTTTAAAAAATTAATTATTGATATATTATTCTTCTATTATTGCAAAAAAAAGAAAGGTTATTTAACCTTTCTTCTCTTAGAATCCTAATTCTTCTCCTACAATATAAACATTCAAATCTACTTCCTCAGGCTTTCCACTAATAATAGTAGTTACATTACACATTCTATCTGGACTTTGACAGTCATTACATTGGCCAGTTGCTGCACAAGGTGTTCTACGATTTAATCTTGTAGCATTCTTAGTACAGGCTTGAGCTTTAATACGATCGATGCCTGAAATTAAATCTGAGCAGATTTTATTTACACCACACACAACTATAACTTTTTTAGGTCCATAGAACATACTAGCAACTCTATTTCCAACTCCATCTATATTTATTAGTTCTCCATCTTCAGTTAGTGCATTTGTACTAGTTAAATATACATCTGCTATAGACGCCTTTTTTCTTACATCTGACATTTGTGCTGGCTCAACTAGCCAATGCCAATAGATAGTATTACCAGATTTTATTAAATCTTCATGTAGCTTCATTTCTTTTACAGTCATTGACCCTCCAATACCGACAGTCATATTTGATTTTACTTCTTCTAAAATTATATTTCTAGCATCTTCCTTTGTTTCAAAATATTTAGCCTTTATTTTTCTTTTCTCTAAATTTTTTAAAACCTTTTCAATTACCTGATCCATATCATTACCCCCTAATTAAATAGAAATGTATACAATTCTATTATATACCAATTTCTATATAAGCAAAATTACTATATAGACAAAATAACAAAAAGTTTTTGTCAAACCATTGACCTTTTTGTCGTAATTTGTTACAATGAGTATGTGGTTATCCCCCTGGTAACCTCGATAATATAATCTCTATTCCCAATACCCCTTTTGAACGGAAATCACGTCTTATGGACGTGAAGTCAGGTCTCGTGGACCTGGCTTTTTTTTCTGCAAATTTATATTTTGATATTTTCAAATTCTGTCCATATATTATATAATGATATTGCAGTATTCAATTAATTTTTGAATAATTAAATATAAGGAGGTTTATCATGCGTAAGCCTAAAGTTGTAATAATATTTACTGGTGGTACAATTTCAATGACAGTAGATCCACGGATTGGAGCTGCTATACCTTCTTTATCAAGTGAAGAGATTATGTCATTGGTTACAAACATTGATAAATATGCAGAAACAGAATCAATTACATTTTCTAAACTCCCTGGTCCACATATAGATATTCAATTAATGATGGATCTACAAAAACTAGTAGTTAAAAACTTGGAAAGAGATGATGTAGATGGTGTTATAATTACTCATGGAACTGATACTTTAGAAGAAACCGCTTACTTGTTAGATCTAACAATTAATTCTTCAAAGTGTGTAGTCGTGGTAGGGGCAATGAGAAATAGCTCAGAGCTTGGCTACGATGGTCCTAGTAACTTAGCCGCTGCTGTTTGTACAGCAATTTCACATGATTCTAAAAATAAAGGTGTACTTGTCGTAATGAACAATGAGGTTAATGCAGCTAGTGAAGCTACTAAAAGTAATACATTAAGTCTAGATACATTTAAATCCTTAGAATTTGGTCCTCTTGGGATCGTGGACAATGATGAGGTAATCTATCATAGACAAATTATAAATCGTCAACATATCCCTACTCAATCCGTTGAAACAAAAGTAGATTTAATCAAGTGCGTTGCTGGCATGGATTCTAGATTCCTTAAGTATTCTGTTGATACTGGTGCTAGGGGTATAGTTATTGAAGCTTTAGGAAGAGGTAATGTACCTCCAACTATGCTAGATGGTATTGAATATGCAATTAAAAATAATGTTGCTATTGTAATGGTGTCACGCTGTCCTACTGGTAGGGTTCTTGATACATATGGCTATGAGGGAGCTGGAAGAACTCTCCGAAATATGGGTGTAATATTAGGTGGAGATCTACCAGGCCAAAAAGCTAGAATTAAACTTATGCTAGCTCTAACTGTAACTGAAGATTTAAATACATTAAAGGGAATAATCGAAAATAATCAATATAAATAGCAAGAAGACCTTGACAGTGAGTTTACAAACAACTCCTACCATCAAGGTCTTTTTCTTTAATAAATCAAATTATTTTCAAGACATGTAACAATATCTAATTCTTTAGTTTCATTATTGTTACAGAACCTTACTTTAATCATACTTTTATTAATACTTTCAATAAACCCTTTACCAAATACCCTATGAATAATCTCTTGACCTTTTTCTAATTTGCTTTTCTTTTCGTTTAAAATTTCCATCTCATTTATAAAACGTGATATTTCAGCTTTTTTATCATATTTATTTAGTGGTGCATAAATATATAAACGTTCCTTAGCTCTAGTTATGGCAACATAAAATAGCCTTCTTTCTTCCTCAATACTTTCCTCATCTTTGCTTTTACTGTGGGGGATAATATCTTCTACAGCTTCAACTATAATAACTACTTTAAATTCTAACCCTTTTGCACTATGCATCGTTAAAAGCTCTACTTGATTATCTTTATAAGAATAGTTTCGTTTATTATCATATAAAGATTCTTTAAATTCTTTTATATGATTAATAAATTGCATAATACTACTGTGCTTAGAAGATGTTTCCTCCAGTTCATCTAAAACTTCTATCAATCCATTAGTACTAATTTGTTTTTCTATAGAATAATTATAAATATACTCATCATATCCAATTTCTTTTCTAATATAGCTAATCGCCTTTCTTGTTTCTAAATGACTAAGAGTTTTCATATCTACTTCTAATCTATCTAAGTAAGAGATTTGATAAGGCATTAGGTTACCTTTAACCTTTAGGGACGTAATAAAATCCTTATGGTATCCGTCAGCTTCATTCATTGCCTTATTAGTTATATATCTTGTTGGACGATTAATAATCCTTTTTACTGCTTCTCTATCATTTATATCTAATGCTGACCTTAAATAGGCAACTAAGTCTTTAGCCATCCAATGCTCGTAAATATTATATATATTTTCTCTAGAAGCAAAGGGAATATTACTGTCCAATAAAGAGTCCACTATAGAGCTTGATAATATATTAGTCCTATATATTACTGCTATATCACTATAACTATAGCCTTCTTTAATTAAACTGTTTATCAAATCACTTAACTCTTTGTTCTCTAACTCTCGAGTTTTGGGTCTGAACAACTGTATGTCTACTCCAGGTTCCTTAGTAGATAGCATACTTTTTTTTATTCTTAAATCATTATTGCTTATAAGCTTATTGGCAGTACTAATTATATTCTCTTGGGATCTGTAGTTTAAGTTAAGTATAATTCTTATTGTATTTTTATAAATTTTATCAAATTCTAATATGAAATTTGGCTTAGCTCCCCTAAAGCTATAAATAGACTGATCATCATCTCCAACAACAAACAAGTTTTCCTTAGAACTAGATAACAATTTAATTATTTCAAATTGTACACTATTAATGTCTTGAAATTCATCTATTAATATATACTGGTACATATTTCGTATAGCTTGTAAGACTGTAGGTTGACTAATTAATAGCTCATAACATTTTGTAAGCATATCATCAAAGTCAATTTTATGGCAATCATTTTTATAATTCTCATAAGAAAGTACCACCCTATTGAAATCATCTTTAGACATTGAATTGGGAGAAAAATCATCTATATTTAATATATTACTTTTAAACAATCCGATATCTAATATTATATCTTTTATCAATTCATCATCTAATTTATTTCCAACTCCAAGGGTTCTTACAATGTTCTTAATTATACCAAACTTCTCTCCTTCATTTAAAATGTTACTTAAATCATATCGATAATAGGATCTCAAAATTCTAAAAAATACAGAATGAAAAGTTCCAAAATTAACATGTTGCTTTCCATGCAATAACCAATCATAACTCGATTCAAACCGTAATCTCATTTCATCCGCTGCTGCCTTTGTAAAAGATATTACTAAAATTTTATTAGGATCTACTTTATAATGTTGGATTAAGTAACCTACTCTATGAGTAATTACTGTTGTTTTTCCAGACCCTGGTCCTGCATATACCATACAAGGACCATTGTAATGCTTAACTGCCTCTAACTGTTGTTTGTTTAACTCTTCTAAGTACTGCTCGATCATAACACACCTCAAAATTTATATTATAATAGTACTTATACTATTATAGCAAAACTTAAGTCAATTTAAATCATTTCACCATTAATTGCTTAATCATGCTGGTAAATAAAAAGTCACCTTTATCCTTATATATTCTATATTGACTATCTATCTTTAAATCATTCCATGATTTATTCAAATAATCTATAGCTACCTTAGTTCCACTATTTTTATAAACTAAGTAACCATTATTTAATATCAAGTGACTTTTTAGTTCAATATCTTTACTTAAATTCAACATTTCTTTATGTATTTCTAATGCTTTTTTATATTTATAATCATTTAAATACTGTTCAATTAATAATGTGCCTGCTAAAATTTTATCGTTATTGTCTTTTGTTGAGTAAAAATATTTCTCTAAAAACAAAATAAGTTCTTGAGGACTGACTATATTTTTGGCTATTTCCACTAATTCTACCATTCCATCAACATTATTTATTTTCTTTATACTTTCATAATGTTCAAATGCTTCTTTTATAAGTTCAACTTTTCTTTCCTTTACAAGATTTTTATCATAATACAATAAATAATAGTTTACACCTATTACATTATAGTAATCATCATTTTTTAACTGCCATAAGCTATCTATCGGGTTAGGATCATATAGATGTCTTTCAGAATATGGTATGTATCCAACAAAGGACAGGTAATCTAAAGTAGTAATAGCATTAATGAAATTTTTATCGAGATCAGGTTGATTTATATTATTAGCACCATATTCAAATAATGGTTTCTTTTTATTTAGATTGAATTTCTTTAAATCTCTCATACATAATTCATTGTTTTTTAAGTATTCTAACTCACCATATGCATTCTTAATAATTGTTGCTGCCTCAGCCCGTGTAATCTTTTGCCAAGGTCTAAATGTTCCATCATTATATCCTTTGACAATACCATTACTTGTTAATTCCATTATTTCCTTGTAAAAGCTCACATTACTAGTTAAATCCTTATAGCTCTTATTTAATACTTCAATAGGCGGTGGTATAATTAAGCTAGTTAACACTCCAGCCTCATAACGAGTAATAGGATCATTTGGTCTAAAATTATTTCCAGGGAAAATTGACTTTAAATCTACTTTTTGTCGAGCTTTATTTTCCAAGTAATATGCAAGTTCATAAATATCATCATATGCCCAAAAATTTTTATTTAAATCATCATAATCTAAATAAAATTTGATAGCTACATTAGTATTATTTGATTTTTGTATTTGTAACAGTCTATTTAATATAGACATGAATTCAGCACGTGTAATACTATTATCTGGCTTAAATGTACCATCTTTATAACCTTTAAATAAAGCCACATCATTAGTTGCCCATTCAATATAGGGCTCTCCCCAATGCTCTAAAATATCAATATAATATGTATATGCCATAGCCGTTTGAAAACTAGATAACAATATTAAAACTACTATTAATAACATAACAATTCTCTTCATAAAATCACCATCCTCAATATTGTAAAATATTCCATTATTAATATTATCATATAACCTCTACCAATAACATTACACCTATATTACATTTCTATTACCCATAAAAAAGTCTAAATATCATTTAGTTTTTGATTGACTTACTAGTTTTTGATATTATATTTAGTAAAGGAGAGTTAGGAGGTAATCATGAAAATTAAAACATTTGAAGTAGAGGATAGAACTATATTACCAAAGAACTTAGAAGAAATATTTAATACAACTGAGTATTGTGTAATAGATATTGAAACAACAGGACTTAGTAGAAAGTATCATCAAGTTATTTTGATTGGGATTTTATATAATGCAAATAATACTATTATATTAAAACAATTTTTTGCAGAAAATCCTAATGAGGAAATTAATATTTTACGAGAATTCTCTAATATTTTTAGAAATTTCCCCTATGTTATTACCTATAATGGCGCGACATTTGATATACCTTTTCTAAAAGAACGTTTTATATTTAATAAGTTAGAATGGAACTTTGATAATATTAAACATATTGATATACTACAGTGTCTTAGAAAAGAAAAAAAGCAACTTCCATTAGAAAATTTTAAACTAAAAACTGTTGAGCGTTTTGTAGGAATTAATAGAAAGGATACTATTAGCGGAAAAGATAGTGTGCTGCTATACAAGGAATATGTTAAAAACCCTTCACCTAGTGTTGAGAAAACAATATTACTTCATAATTATGAAGATATTTATTATTTAAATAAGCTACTTACTATTTTCGATAGTATTTCTATTGAAAAATACGACATTATAGGAAAAGAGATAATTGTAAATTATAATTCTAAAAAAATTAATTTCAATGTATATCCTAAAAATATATTAATTAAGAAAGGTTTTTTACATATAAAAGGACTTACTGAAAGCTTTAAAGATATACTAGATGTTATATATTATGGATCTAACTTTAATTTCGAATGGCATCCCTATAATGGCGAGTTCAATATTGAAATTCCATTATTTGAAGGTTATCTATCTACTGGAGAAAAATGTAGTTATATTAATTTGGAAAATTTTAATTTATCTAAATCACTATTTAATAAAAGTGATTATTATAGTGAAAAATACTTTATCAATAAGCTGATGATTTTAAAGCTTGGCGAGCATCTTAATATTCACTTAATAGGAGAACTGCTTTCTATTATTTTAAAATCTATATTCCTTAAATAATCTTCATTATAGTATACATCTAATATTTAAAATAATAAATATTAAATATAATAAGATAAATAAAAAGAACTGATATATAAAATATCAGTTCTTTTTTTGGTGCCCAGAGGCGGAATCGAACCACCGACACGGGGATTTTCAGTCCCCTGCTCTACCGACTGAGCTATCTGGGCTTGTTTTGTACTTTTTTGTACAATGAAAATGGTGGGCCTTCAGGGACTCGAACCCCGGACCTGCCGGTTATGAGCCGGACGCTCTGACCAACTGAGCTAAAGGCCCTCACTTTTATGAGTATATAATTGTACCTGGTCCGGGTGGAGGGATTCGAACCCCCGGCCCCATGGTCCCAAACCATGTGCGCTACCAAACTGCGCTA